>JAVBSR010000010.1:0-51094 GCA_031556715.1 Cellulomonas sp. | reverse complement strand
GCATGCTCAGCTACACAGGGACCGGCGCTGCCCGGTGGTTGTTCCGACGGGTGCAGCGGCTGTACCGGCCGGTGTTCTACTACCTGGGCGGCTGGGTGGTGGTGCTGCTGGTCGCGCGTCAGCACCTGTCGGGCGAGGCGTTCGACTCTGTGGCTGGCGTGGGCATCCAGCTGACCTGGTTCCTCGGCGCGTACTTGCTGGTGCTGCTCGGGGTGCCCTTGCTGGACAAGATCCGCACTGCCAGGGCGCTGTGGACGACGGTGGCGTGCCTGGTCGCGGTGTTCGCGGCGATCGACCAGGTGCGGATCGCCGACGGGCCGGTCTGGATCGGGTTCCTCAACTTCGCTGCCTGGTATGTGGCCGGGGTGCTGGGCGTGGGGTACGCCCGTCGGCTGGTCCGGCGGCGCACCGCGCTGCTGGTCGCCCTGGGCGCGTTCGTGGCGGACGTCGTGCTGGTGGCTGTCGGGCCTTACGAGCTGAGCCTGGTCACCGTGCCGAGCCAGCACCTGTCCAACATGACCCCGCCGTCGGTGGTGCTGTGCGGGCACATGCTGTTCCTGTGCGGTCTGGCGATCTGGGCGCGCCCGGCGGTGGCACGCCTGGCCGACGTGCCCCGGGTGTGGTGGTTCGTCGCGATCGGCAACCGGGGGGCGATGACGCTGTACCTGTGGCACGCGGTGGCGATCATCGCTGTGTTCGCTGTCAGCCACCAGCTCGGCTACGACCGTGTCAGCACCACCCAGGACGGGTTCTGGTGGCTGGTCGCCGTCCAGGTGGTCGCGCTGTACGCGGTGACCTGCGTGCTGTTCTGGGTGATGCAGCCGCTGGAGAACACGCCGATCCCGTGGTGGGACGCCACGATCGGGCCGTTGTCGCGGCGCCGCGCCGCCTGGGCCTGGGTGGGCCTGGCCGCCATCGTCGTGACCAACCTCATGGCGGCCAAGGACGGCCTGAAGGGGCCCGGGCTGGTCTGGGTGCCGCTGTTCGTCGTCGCCCTGCTGGCGACCCGGGCTGTCATGCCCACCCGGGCACCTGGGGAGCGGTCGGCCGTGGCGGTGGGCGGCGAGCGCGCCGCGCACGACGACTGAACGCTCGTCACCCAGCAGGCGATGCCGTCTCCCTGAGGGCTCGACCTCCCCGGTCGGACGTCAGTCCCCGGTCGGACGGTCAGCACGACGGGTCAGCACGACGGCAGGGCCCCGGCGCGACGCGCGCCGGGGCCCTGTCTCGTCGGTCTGGGGTCAGTTCGTCTGGCGAACCCGACGCACCACGACTGCTGCGCCACCAGCCAGCAGCAGCGCTGCCGCCGAGGCGGCGATCGGGCCGGTGGCCGAAGCACCGGTCTCCGGCAGCGTGTCCTTCGCTGCCGTCGTCTGCTTCTTGGCACCTGTCTTGGTCTGCACGCCGGCCTTCGCCTCGACCTTCACACCGGAGGGGCCGACCATGAGGGTGACCGTCTCGTTGGTGGAGGGCTTGGTCGTCTCGACCGGTGTGGTGGGTTCCGTGGTCGGGTCGGTCGTGGGGTCGGTCGTCGGGTCGGTGGTGGGATCCGTGCCGGGATCGTCGCCGTTCTCGCCTTCGTCGTCCTGGGCGCGGACGACGCCGCCGCCGTCTTCACCGTCGGCGGCCATCGCCGGCGCGGCGGCCAGCGTCATGCCAGCAGCGGCGGCCAGGACGACCAGTACCTTGGTCGTGGTGCGGCGGCGGTACGCCATGGGTTTCATCGGGATCTCCAGTGTGTCGTGCGGCTGCTCGGGGCCCCCGCTTCGGGTGAAACCGACGATACCACCGCAAATCACAGCAAGTCACCAGGCTTGTGGACAGATCGGTGCTGTGACCACGGCGTCAGCACCGACGGCGTGACCTATGACCCGGCGACGCCCCACTCGTAGGCCCTGGCCACCAGCTGGGCGCGCGAGACACAGCCGGTACGCGACAGCAGCCCGTGCACCTGGGTCTTGACTGCCGACTCCGACAGGCCCAGCTCGGCGCCGATCTGCCGGTTGGTCCGGCCCCGGGCCAGGGCGGCCAGCACCTGCCGGTCCCGTCCGGACAGGTCGACCGGGGGGTGATGGACCGCGGCACCCGGGGCGGCCGCGTCCAGGGTCCGCCAACGGTGCACCAGGCGACCGGTGATCTTCGGGTCCAGCACGTTCTCGCCCCGGTCCACCGCACGCACGCAGTCGACGAGGGTGGCCGGGTCGGAGTCCTTGAGCAGGAAGGCGTCCGCACCGGCGCGCAGGGCCCCGAGCAGGTACTCCTCGTCGTCGAACGTCGTCAGGACGAGGATGCGCACCGACGCGGACCGCGGGTCGGCCCGCAGCCGTCGGGTGGCCTCGACCCCGTCCATCACGGGCATCCGCACGTCGAGCACCACGACGTCGGGCCGGGTCCGCAGCACCGCCGCCACGCCGGCCGCCCCGTCGTCCGCCTCGCCGACCGTCTCGATGTCCGGTTCGTGGTCGAGGATCATCCGCAGCCCCAGCCGGATCGTCGGCTGGTCGTCCACGATGACCACGCGCACCGTCACGGTTCCTCCTCGTCGTCGTCCTCGTCTCCGGCCGTCCGGCTGCCGGTGGCGTCGGGAGCGCCGGTCGGCACCTCCAGCACCACCAGCCAGCCCGGCCACTCCGGCCCGGCCTCCAGCGTGCCCGCCGCCGACTCCGCACGTTCACGCATGTGCATGAGGCCGTGGCCGCCGGACGACTCGTCGTCGTCCACCGGGGGGCCGGGGTCGGCGATACCCAGGCGCACCCGGCCGTCGGTGACGTCGAGCCACAGCTCGGCCCGGGTGGCCTGGGAGTGCAGCAGCACGTTGGTCAGCGCCTCGGCCGCGACCCGCACCACCGCCAGCTCGGCCGCCGCACCCAGCGGGGGCAGCGGGTCGGGCAGGTGCGCGTCGACCCGCAGCCCGGCGGCGGCGACCCGGGCGATGACCGCGGGCAGCTCGGCCATGGTGTCCGTCGGGTGCCACGGGGTGCCGTCCGGCGCGGCGCTGGTGCTGTCGGAGGCCGCCCCGTCAGGCTCGTCCGCCTGCCGGTCGCGCAGCATCCGGACCACGGAGCGCACCGCGTCCAGCGCCTCACGACCCATGCCGGCGATGGCCCGCACCGCCTGGCGCGGCTCGTCGGGGTTCTCGTCGGCGACCAGGTCCGCCGCCTCGGCCCGCAGCACCACCGCAGAGATGTGGTGGGCGACGACGTCGTGCAGCTCACGGGCGATCCGGGTGCGTTCGGCGCGCACCTCGGCCTGGGCGTGCTCGTCATGGGCGCACGCCAGCTCGGCGTCCCGCTCGGCGAGCGTGCGCCGCGTGCTCTCGAAGCGGTGCACGACGAAACCGAGAGCCACCACGACGAAGGCCAGCGCCGCGCGCGCCACGGTCTGGGACGGGTCCAGCCACCCGCCGTCACCGCTGGCGGCCAGGTCGGGCAGCAGGTGCGGCAGCGCGTGGAGCCGGTCGGTGCCCACCGACAGCACCACGGTCGAGGCCACCGACACCACCCCGAGCACCACCACCCGGGCCCGGCCTGCCACCGCCGCACCGTAGGCGGCGAGGAGCAGCGGCACGACCAGCAGGTCCGGGTACAGGTGGGTGCTGACCAGCGCCGGGTAGCAGACCGCGGTGAGCCAGAACACCGCCGTCGGCGCGCAGTGACGGAAGGCCACGACCAGGAACAAGAACACGCCCGTCAGCCGCAGGCTGGTCGTCGCCTCCGGCGCAGGGAACCACGACGACGTGCGGGACGCCACCTCCAGCGCGACGAACCAGGCCACAGCGACAGCCGCCCCGACGGTCCGGTCGCGCGGCGTCGTGCCACGGACCACGACGAGCGCACCGCGGCGCAGGTCGGCGAGGATGGCCCGACCCAGGCCGGGATCTCCGCACTCGCCGGCGTCACCGCGCGGCCGCCCGTCGCTCAGGCCCGGACGGCGCGACGCGCCCACCGTCGAAGGCCGGGGCTCGGTCACGGGGACCACGCTACGCACTCGTCAGGCCCGGTTTGGCCGGTATCGAGAAGAACGATCGTCCGGTGCTCCACATCTCGTCCCCAAAACATCCCCCAGGAGGACACACGCCACCGTTCGATAGGCCACACTAGATCCTCGTGACAGCACCTGAGCACCACCGCGACTCTGTTCTCCGTCGGCGGTGGGTGGTCCTCGGGGGTCTGGGGACCGCGGTGCTGGTGCTGCGCCTGCTGTCGTCGTGCGCCGCGCCCGCCGACACCGGTGCGACACTGGACCGGTGGTCGGAACCCACCAGCTGCACGACGTGCTCGTCGCCGGAGGTGCCCGGGCCGACCGGGTGACGCACACCCGCGTCCTGCCGGCCCGTCCCGGCCGCACCGCACCGTGGCCGTCGTGGGCCGACCCTGACCTCGTCGCCGGGTACCGCACGCTGGGGGTCGACGCCCCGTGGCAGCACCAGGCCGAGGCGGCCGACGCCGTGCACGACGGTCGGCACACCGTGCTGGCCACCTCCACCGGGTCCGGTAAGTCCCTGGCCTTCTGGCTGCCCGCCCTCACCGACGCCCGGGCCGACCGGGCCTGCGTGCTGTACCTGGCCCCGACCAAGGCCCTGGCCGCCGACCAGACGGCAGCGCTGCACCGCCTGGTGACCGCCGCCGGCGTCAAAGACCTGCACCTGGCGACCTGCGACGGCGACACCCCCGCCGACGAACGTCGCTGGGTGCGCGACTACGCCGACGTGGTCGCGACCAACCCGGACTTCCTGCACTTCTCGCTGCTGCCCGGGCACCGGCGCTGGGGCCGGCTGCTGGGACGGCTGCGGTACGTCGTGGTGGACGAGTGCCACGCCTTCCGCGGGGTGTTCGGGGCTCACGTCGCCCTGGTGCTGCGGCGCCTGCGCCGGGTGGCAGCGGCCTACGGGGCCAGCCCGGTGTTCGTCTGCGCGTCGGCCACCACGGCCGACCCCCAGGTGTCGGCCGCCCGGCTCGTCGGGGTGAGGCCCGACCAGGTGGTCGCGGTCACCGCCGACACCTCACCGGCCGGGCCGCGCACCATCGTCTGCTGGCAACCGCCGGTGCTGCCCCGCCACGCCCCCGTCGCCGCCCGCCCGGACCACAGCACCACGGACCCCGACCCCGCCGACGAGGACGGGGCGCGCCGGACCGCCACGGCCGAGACCGCCGAGCTGCTGGCCGACCTGGTCGGCGCGGGAGGACGGGTGCTGGCGTTCACCCGCTCCCGACGGGCGGCCGAGAGCGTCGCCACGAGCACCCGCAGCCGGCTCGCGACGGTCGCACCGGACCTCGCCGACCGGGTCCAGGCCTACCGGGGCGGGTACCTGCCCGAGGAGCGTCGCGCCCTGGAGGCAGCGGTGCGCGACGGCAGCGTCCGGGCCCTGGCCACGACCAACGCCCTGGAGCTGGGGGTGGACATCAGCGGGCTGGACGCGGTGATCGTCGCCGGGTTCCCGGGCAGCCGGGTGTCATGGTGGCAGCAGGCCGGACGGGCCGGACGGGCCGGTGCCGCCGGGCTCGTCGTGCTGGTGGCCCGCGAGGACCCGCTGGACACCTACCTGGTGCACCACCCGCAGGCGCTGCTCGACGCACCGGTCGAACCGTCGGTGCTCGACCCGGACAACCCGGCGGTGCTCGCCCCGCACCTGGCCGCCGCCGCGGCCGAGGTGCCGCTGTGCGACGACGAGCTGGGCAGCACGACGGGCGACGACCCCAACGGCTCGACGGGCGACGAGACCGGCACGACGGGCGACGACGACGCGACCGGTCCTGGGGCGCAGCGAGGTGCCGGGGCGCCGGGGCTGTTCGGTGCGGCGGCCCGGGGCGTCGTCGACGAGCTGACCGACCGGGGTCTCCTGCGCCGCCGCGGCCAGACCTGGTACTGGACCCACCCCCGACCCGCGTCGTCGCTGACCGACCTGCGTGGCGGCGGCCCCCCGGTGCAGGTGGTCGAGCGGGCCACCGGACGCGTGCTGGGCACCGTCGACACCGCCGCCGCCGACGCGACCTGCCACCCCGGTGCGGTGTACGTGCACCAGGGTGCGACGTTCGTCGTCGAGGAACTGGTGGCCGACGAGCATCTCGCCCTGGTCGCCGCCCGCGACGTGGACTGGCGCACCTGGGCCCGCTGGTCGAGCACCGTCTCGGTGTCGCAGGTCCACGACCAGACCGCCTGGGGTCCGCTGACCTGGGCCTACGGCCTGGTGGACGTGACCTCGCAGGTGGTCTCGTTCGTCCGTCGGCGGCTGCCCGACCTGGCGGTGCTCGGCTCCGAAGAGCTGGACCTGCCCGCACGCACCCTGCGGACAGCCGCGGCGTGGTGGACCGCCCCCGCGTCGGTGCTGGCCGCGGCCGGGGTCACCGTCGAGACCGCACCAGGCGCGCTGCACGCCGCCGAGCACGCCTCCATCGCCCTGCTGCCGCTGCTGGCCACCTGCGACCGCGGCGACCTGGGCGGCCTGTCCACCCTGGTCCACCAGGACACCGGCACGGCCACGGTGTTCGTCCACGAGTCGTTCCCCGGCGGTGCCGGGTTCACCCGGCGCGGGTTCGACCTGGGACCGGTCTGGCTGCGGGCCACCCGCGACGCGGTCGACTCGTGCCCGTGCGCCACCGGGTGCCCGTCGTGCATCCAGTCGCCCAAGTGCGGCAACGCCAACGAACCTCTGGACAAGGCGGCGGCGGTCCGGCTGCTCGACGCCGTGCTGGACCACGCGCCGCGATGACCCGCGTCGCTGCGGACCAGCCCGGTGTGCCGGCGCGGCGCGACGGAGCGGGGCGTCCTGGAGGCAGCGGTCGGTGCTCCCCGACCGGGGATTATTCGGGTGCACGACAGTCGACCCTCGCCCTAGGGTCGCCTGCGTGAGCGACCGCGCCCGACCGATCCAGGACGACGGGCTGGCGGACGCTGCGACAGCGGCCGAGAGCGAGGACCGACCCTGGCTGCCCCGCGTCGTGTGGTTCCTGGCGGGACAGGCGGTGTCGCTGTTCGGGTCGTCGGTGGTGGCGTACGCCATCATCTGGCACATCGCGCTGGAGACCCGCAACGCCGTGAGCTTCGCCGTGGTGGCGTTCGCCGCGATGGTCCCGCAAGGGCTGATGTCGCTGGTCGGCGGGGTGTGGGCCGACCGGTACGACCGCAAGACGCTGGTGATCGCCGCCGACGCGGCCATCGCCGTGATCACCGTGGGGCTGGCCTGGGTGCTGCTGTCCGGGCACGCGTCGGTGTGGCTGATCGCTGCTGCCCTGGTGCTGCGCGGGGTCGGCGGCGGCATCCAGACGCCCGCGGTCGGCGCGATCCTGCCGTCGATCACCCCTGCCAGGCACCTGCTGCGCGTCAACTCGGCGTTCGGGTCGGTGCAGTCGGCGGTGCTGCTGGTCAGCCCCGCGGTCGCCGCGGTGGTGCTCGCCGTGTGGCAGATGGGCGCGATCCTGCTGGTCGACGTCGTGACGGCCGCGGCGGCGATCGCGATCCTGGCGGTCCTGAGCATCCCGGCCACGCCGAATGCCGCTGCTGCCGCAGGCACGGGCGACCCCGCTGTCGGCACGGGGCTGCGGGCTGCCTGGTCGTTCGTCCTGGGACACCCCGGCCTGCGCCGGACCCTGATCCTCGGAGTCGTCGTGTTCGCGCTGATCATGCCCCTGGCCCTGGCCGCGCCGATCGTCGTCGTCACGCTGTTCGGCGACGCGACCTGGATGCTGGCCGCGGTCGAGATCGGCTACTCCGGGGCGATGATCCTCGGCGGGGTGGTCCTTGCCGCCTGGGGTGGGTGGCGGAACCGGATGACCACGATGATCGCCGCGACAGCCGCCTGGGGGGTGCTCACCGTTGCCCAGGGCCTGACCTCGTGGGCGCTGCTGTACCTGGCGCTGTGGATACCGTTCGGACTGGTCAGCCCAGCCTTGACCGCCGTGCCGATCACCGTGGTGCAGGAAGAGACCCCACCCCACCTCGTCGGCCGGGTGCTGGGCATGATGCAGACCGCGCTCTTCCTGGTCAGCCCGGTGGTGCTCCTGGCGCTGGGCCCGCTGCTGGATACCGTGTCACCGCGGGTGGTCCTGGTGGCCACCGGGGTGGCGGCCCTGGTCGCGACGGCGCTGCTCGCCCGTCGGGCACCAGCCCTCATGGCCCCGGAGCGGGTCGAGGACGCAGCCGCCTGACCCAGGCACCCGACCGCCACGTGATCCAGCCACCCGACCCGCCAGGTGATCCAGGCACCCGACCCGCCACGTGACCCAGGCACCGACCCGCCACGTGATCCGCCACCTGACCCAGCCTGCCGACCCAGCCGCCCGAACGGCGCGAGCCCGCCATGACACCACACCGCTCAGGTGCGCGCGCCGGTCTCCGCTCCGAACCTCAGCGGGCCGAGGCGGGGCCCGCGCGGGCGGAGGAGTGCGCCGGGCCGAACGGGGTGGACGCGCTGACGGTGACCCTGACGACGCCGACGCCCTCGTGGTCGCAGGCCGTCAGGTCGGCGCCGTTGCGGGCGGCGGCCTGGCCGGCCAGGTCGCAGGAGCCGGCGACGTCGGCGGTGGTCTGCAACCGGGTCGCGGCGGCGAGCGCCGCCAGGTCGGCGGCGGTCTGGGCACGCGCCTTCCCGACGACCACCTGACCCAGACCGGCCAGGGTCGTCGCCAGGACCAGAGCAACCACGACGACGCCGAGCGCCAGGACGGTGCCCGAGCCCCGGTCGGGCTCGGCGAGGCGTCGCTGCCGGCGAACGACCAGATCGGGCGGCTCGCGGTGCGGCTGGACGCCTCGCAGACCGTCGTCGTCGGGGCCGGGCCGGGTCCAGCACCTGGTGCATCCGCCGCACCTCGGCCGGGTCGAGGTAGGCGTCCACCTGGACGTACCCGTCGCCGGCGGACCGGTAGGCGGCGGACGGGTAGGCGGCGACGATCCCCGGGTGGTCCCTCCCGGACCGGCCGCACCGGCGCTGCGTGCCGCGCGCCACGCGAGCCGGGGCGGCGACCGTCGCCAGCCGGTGCGCCGCCAGCCCAGGGCGGGCGCCGCGGAGAGCCTCATGGTTCGGTCCGGCCGGTGGCGGTGGCGCTGGCCCGCAGCCCGGCGAACGGGCCCTGGGCTGCGACCGGGGCGGTGACCGTCACGGTGACCCAACCGTCGGCCCGGCCCACCGTGACGGTGGAGCCCCGGCCTGCGACGCGACCCGCCACGGCCCGCACCGCCGGGTCGTCCTCGCCCAGCGTCGCCGCTCGGGCGGCACTACGGGCGGCGTCGGAGCAGCGCACCCGGGTGATGGTGGCCGAGGCCACGGTCAGCAGCGTGACCAGGACCGTGGCGACGGCCACCATGCCGATCGCCAGCTCGGCGGTGACCGACCCGGCATCCCGCCGCACGCTCAGCCCAGCGCGCGGGTGATGATGCCGAGCAGCATGGCCCGGACCTCCCCGCCCTTGAGGACGGCCAGCAGCAGCCCGGCGAACCCCGCCGCCGCGAGCGTGACGAGGGCATACTCGGCGGTCGCCATCCCGGCGTCGGCTGCCTCGGCCAGCCGCCGGTCCCGCAGCCGGAGGGCGACGACCGTGCCGGTGCCACCCAGGGTCGGGGCACGGCCGCTGCGTTCGTCGACCACCGCCCGGTCCGGTCGGTCCAGGCGTCGGCCGACGCCTCGGCGCGTGCGTGGGCACGTCAGTGCACTCGGTGTCATCAGGTTCCCCCTCGGTGGTGGTCGATCGCGTACCGACCGCTGTCCACACTGGACCGCTCCGGCCGCGTCACCGCCGGTCATCACCCATTTCTGGGTGCGCCCACCGTCCGGGGGCGGGCTGGGGACGGTTCGTCAAGACTGCCGTCACGTCGAGCCCGGCCGCAGGCAGCCTCACCTGAGAACGACGAACCTGAACCGGACCTGAGCGAGGGGGACTCCAGGTACGATGCCGGGGCAGCAGGGTCCCCGAGGTTAGGCATGCGATGACGCACGTGATCACCGAGGGCGAGTCGGCATCTCAGGCCCCCGCCCCCGACTCCGCGCCCGGCGCAGCCGCTCCCGGTGCGGCGGGCAGCCGTCGTCGCGGGCTGCGGGCTGCGGCCATGGTCGCGGTCGGCCTCATGGTGTTCGCCGCCGGCATGACCGCCGGCTGGTGGGCCAACGGCCGCCGGACCGCCGACATCAGCCCGACCTACCGCGTCTTCCCGGCCCCCGTCGGTGTCGCCTCCGGCGTCAACCTGGACATCGTGTGGCGCGTCGCCACCGATCCGTCCGACAAGGTGGTGGCGCTGACCTTCGACGACGGTCCCGACCCCGACGGCACCCCCGAGGTGCTCCAGGTGCTCGCCGCCCACCACGCCCACGCCACGTTCTTCGAGCTCGGCGAGTACGCCGAGGCCTACCCCCAGGTGGTGCAGCAGGTGCTCGACGGCGGGCACGAGGTGGGCCTGCACGGCTGGTCCCACTCCAAGCTCACCCTGGACGACGGACCCACCATCGACGCCGACATGGACCGCGCCGAGGCCGCGCTGCGGGCCGCCGGTGCCGACCCGCACCTGTTCCGCCCGACCTACGGGCGCATCGACTCCCTCGGGCTGGGAGCGGCCGCCACCCGCGGCTACACCGTCGCGCTGTGGTCCGACCGGATGGACGAACGCTGCGACACCCACCGCCTGGCCCAGCGCCTGCAGCCCGGCGCCATCATCATGTCCCACGACGGTCGCGGCCACGCCACCCCCGAGCTGCTCGACCGGCTCGACGCCCTGCTCACCGAGCTGGACCAGGCGGGCTACCGGTACGTCACCGTGTCCGAGCTGATCGCCAGCACCCAGTCCGACTGACGGCCCCGGGCTCTACCGCGCCTGCTTCTTGCCGCCGCAGTCGTCCCGCACGCGGCCGACCGGCGACCCACCGGCGACCTCGCTGACGCCCACTGGGGTGGCGGGGTCGGCGCGGCGAACCGGAACCTGGCGCGGCGTCCAGCCGCTGGGGTGGGGGCGCAGCTGGCGATGCTGGCCAGACCACCGACCTGCCTGGTGGCCGACGTCGGCGCGGTCCGCTCAGCCGGTGTCACCGGTGCGCAGGGCGGACAGCCACTGGCGGGCCTCGTCGAAGGCCAGGTCGGAGGTGGCCAGCGAGACGTTCGGCGCCACACCGTCGGCCCGGGGGTAGGAACCGAGGAAGCGCACGTAGGGGCAGGTGCGGTGCAGACCCATGAGGGCCTCGCCGATGCGGGCGTCGGCGACGTGGCCCTCACAGTCGATGGAGAAGGAGTACCGGCCCAGGGCGTCACCGATGGGGCGCGACTCGATGCGCGACAGGTTGATGCCGCGCACCGTGAACTGCTCCAGCATGTTCATCAGGGCACCGGACTCGTCGTCGGGCAGGTGCACCACCAGGGTGGTCTTGTCGGCCCCGGTGGGGGCCGGGACGTCGCCGGGGTGACCGACGAGGACGAACCGGGTCACCAGCCCGGCGCTGTCGGCGACCTCGTGGGCCAGAGCGGTCAGACCGTACGCCTCGACCGCCGGCGGCGGCACCAGGGCGGCGTCGAACGACGGCGGCCGTTCCCCGGCGAGCAGCACGGCCGGGGCGGTGTTCGAGGTGGCCGGGACGTGCACCGCGCCGGGCAGGTGCTCGGTCAGCCAGCGGCGGCACTGCACCCAGGCGTGCGGGTGGGCGCTGACCCGCCGCACGTCGGCCAGAGTCGTGCCCGGCGCTCCGACCAGGTCGAACTGCACCGGCACCAGCATCTCGCGCAGCAACGCCAGCAGGCTGCCGGAAGCCAGAGCGTCCAGCGTCGCCGTCACCCCGCCCTCACCGGTCGACTCGATCGCCACCACCGCGAAGTCAGCGTCGCCGCGCCGGACCGCGTCCAGGGCCGAGGTGACGTCGGGCTGGGGCAGGTACTGCACCAGGTCGGGGTGGGCCACCTGGCCCAGGGCCTGCTCGGTGAACGTGCCCGCCGGTCCCAGGTAGGCGTAGCGCGGTCGGTTCATCGTCTCCTCCGTACGGTCGGCGGGTCGAGCCTACGACGGCACACCCGCTCGAGGCGTCCCCGCCCGGCTGCCGACGACCGTCAGTGGCGCGGCATCGGCCCGATCCCGCAGTCGGGCTGGCAGCTGTCACCCGCGTGGGCCGACCGACCAGCTCGGCGTCAGCCCGGACCCCGCACCGTCGAGCGCCCGGCGATACCGGACGCCCGGCGATGCCGAACGCTCAGCGCGGCTGGGACCGGCCCGGGGCCGAGGGGCCGCACCGCGGCGCACGACGCCGACCCAGCGCCGAGCGTCCGTGGCGCGGACCCGGCGCGGACGGTCCCGCGGGAGCCGCCGGTTCCTCAGCCCGGCTTCAGCCCCGGCCGCCTACCGTGTCTGCATGGCCGAGACTGTGCTGCGCCCCCGCCTGCGGGTCGGCAACCTGCGCTGCACGGGCCGGCCTCGGACGACTCGGTGTACGACCGCCACGTCCAGCGGTGATCTGCGCTGCACGGGCCAGCACCGCGCCGCCTGCGGTCCCGGCCGCGGCGGCTCGACGGGCACCGGTAGGATCGAGGCCAGCAGAGGGTTCCCTACACGAGGTCCGACAGTGACGTACGCCATGGCCAGGGGCAGTCGGGACGTCGACGCCCCAGGTCCGACGGTTCTGCGCCGGGCCTGTCGACCGGCCTGGTCGGGTCGCGGCCGGAGCAGGGTGTCGAGGCCGTCGTCCGGGGGGTCACGCAGCCGGTACGCCCTGGCGTGGCCGGCATGAGCGCTCGTCCTCGCCTCGGAGCGTCGGACCCCGCCCTGGCCCGGCGGTGGAGGTCGTGGCGGCCGGCGAGACCGTTCTGGACCGCGGCGGCGATGGTGGCCGTCGGTGCTGTCGCCGCGGCGGCGACGCTGGCCGCGGCCGACCCCGCACGCCCCGCCCTGGTGGAGCGCCAGGTGCGCGGCGAGGTGCCCGACGTCTGGTTCTGCTCCGGCCAGGCAGCCGTCGGCGACCACGCCGAGATGACCGACGCCGCCCTGGCCGACCTGCGCGGGCTCGGCACCGCGCGCGGCGGGACCGTGGCCGCGCGGGCGCCGGCACTGTGGGACTACGTCTGGCCGCGGGACGCGTCGTTCGCTGCGGCGGCGTTGGCCGTGGCCGGTCACGTCGACGACGCCACCGGTGTGCTGGACTTCCTGGCCACCGTCCAGCACGACGACGGCACCTTCGAGGCGCGCTACCACGCCGACGGCACCCCGGTGGACGACGGCCGCCACCCCCAGCTGGACGGCAGCGGCTGGGTGCTGTGGGCGCTCAGGGTGGTCGAGGACGCCGCCCCGGCCGACCAGCGTCCGGCGATCGAGGCCCGGTTCGCCGGTCTGCGCCAGCGCAGCGTCGCGGCCATCGAGGCGGCCCTCCGGCCGGACGGGACGCTGCGCCCGTCGGCGGACTACTGGGAGACCGGCTCCGGGACGCTGACCCTGGGGACGGTCGCCCCGCTGCTGGCCGGTGCCCGGGCGGCCGGTGAGGACGCGCTGGCCGACCGGTTGACGACGGTGCTGGTCACGGAGTTCGGCCTGTACGGCTACCCGCGCCTGTCGCGGTCTCACGCCATGGACGCCGCGGTCGCCATGACGTCGCCGGCGTTCCTGGGCCAGTGGCCGCCCGGGGCTCGCGACGCGGCCGACCGCGCCGAGGCCGCCATGACCACCGGGGCCGGTGGTGTCAAGCCCGGCGAGAGATGGAAGGACGACGGCATCTCGTGGACACCGGAGACGGCGCTGTTCGCCTACGCGTGGGCCTCCGACGGCCAGGACCAGCGGGCCGAGGCCTGGTTGGCCTGGCTCGACGCCCACCGCACCGGCGCCGGCGCCCTGCCGGAGAAGGTGCTGGCCGACGACACGCCCGCCGGTCCGGCGCCGCTGGGCTGGACCGCGGCTCTGGTCGTGCTGACCCAGGCCGAGCTGGGGGCGCTGGTCCCGGCCTCCGAGGTGTACCCGCAGTGCGCCGCCCTGGCCGACCCGTGACGCGGACCCGGTGTGGGAACCCGGTACAGGAGTGGTGAATGCACCCCGAACGCGACAGGCCGACCGTCGAGCGGCCGTAGGCTTTCCAGGTGCGCACCCGACTGAGGCCAGAGCAGAGCCGCTCGTCCGCCTCCCCCACGGTCGCGCGGTCTGGCTCCGGGCGCGCTGCGGGCGGTCGCACGGAACCGGGCGGCGGACCTGACCTCGACGGTGCCGCACGTCGCAGGCACCGCCGCGCTCTCGTCGCGGCGACCGGCCTGCTGGCGATGGTCGCCGGGCTGCTGGTGGGGCCGGGTGCGGGCGTAGCCACCGCGGCGACCGGACAGACCGACCACCAGGTCTCGGCCCCCCTGCCCGTCCCGCCGCCGGACCCGACGCCGCTGCGCGAGCCGAACGTTCCCCGGCCGGTGGTGCTGCTCGGCACCGGAGGGTTGCGCTGGTCGGACGTGTCGACGTCGAACACCCCGGCCCTGGCCGCGCTCGGCGAGACCTGGGCGATCGGCAACGTGGCGGTGCGCTCGGTACGGACCACGACCTGCCCCGCCGACGGGTGGCTGGCGGTCTCGGCGGGGACCCGGTCGGCCGACCTGCCCCGCCCCGACGGCTGCCGGCAGCTGACCGGGCCGGTCGACGGCCAGGTCGTCGCCTGGGACGACTACCTCGAGGCTGCCGCCGACGACCCGTACGACGCCAAGCCCGGCCAGCTGGGCGACACCCTCGCCGAGGCCAAGATCCCGGTGGTCGGGATCGGCCCCGGCGCGGCCGTGGCGCTGGCCCGGTCTGACGGGACCGCACCGACGCACTGGTCACCGAGGCCGGACGACCCGGCCCAGCTGACGAGCCTGGTCGCCGACGCCCTGCACGACGGGGCCCGGCTGGTCGTCGTCGACCTCGGCGAGGTGACCGACGACGCGTCGGCCGCCGAGGTGGACCAGACCCTGCGCAAGGCGCTGGACGGGGCCACCGAGGCCGACGTCCTGGTGATGTCGCTGGCCGACCGGGGCGACGAGCCCAGCCTCCAGCTGGCGGCCTGGGGCCGGCCGTGGTCGTCGTCACCGGGGCTGCTGACGTCCGCCTCGACCCGCCAGACCGGGATCGTGCTGGGCACCGACGTGACCGCGACCGTGCTCGACCGGCTCGGCATGGGCGGGGCCGAACGGCCGGAGTGGGTCCAGGGCGCACCGATCCGCCACCGACCCCCCGGCGACGGCGTGGCCGGGCTGATCGACGCGGCCGAGCACGCCAGCGCGGTCCAGCCGCTGGTCTCCGGGTTCTACCTGGGCGTCGTGGTGGTGAACTTCATCCTGTTCGCCGCGGTGTGGTTCGGGCTGGCCCGCCCACCCGGGCGCCGGGCCGGCGAGGCGCAGCGGCGGCGGGTGCTGCGCTGGCTCCAGCTGGCGGGCCTGTCGGTCGCGGCCATCCCGGTCAGCCTGCTGCTGGCCAACCTGGTGCCCTGGTGGCGCGCGGGCTCGCCCACCGCCGCCCTGGTCGCGTCGGTGGCGTGCATCGTGGCGGCGCTGGTGACGCTGGCCCTGACCGGGCCGTGGCGCCGGTCGCTGCTCGGCCCCGCGGGGCTGGTCGCGGGGGTGACCGCTGCGGTCGTCGTCGTCGACGTGCTCACCGGCTCGAAGCTGCAGACCTCCGCGGTGTTCGGGTCGTCGTCCCTGCTGGCGGGGCGGTTCTACGGGTTCAACAACACGACGTTCGCGCTGGCAGCGGTCGGCACCCTTGTGGTGGTGAGCGCCGTGGTGGCGCCGCTGGTGCGCTCGGGACGACGGCTGTGGGCCGCGGCCGTGGTGGTGGTCGTCGGCACGGCGCTGACCATCGTCGACGGGAGCGGGACCTGGGGTGCCGACTTCGGCGGGCCGCCCGCGCTGATCCCGGGCTTCGCGGTGCTGGCCCTGCTGCTGCTCGGGGTCAGGCTCACCTGGCGGCGGGTGGCCGTGGTGCTGGGCGTGGCGACCGCCATCACCGCGACCTTCGCCGTGGTGGACTGGGTGAGCTCGCCCGACCAGCGCACCCACCTGGGGACCTTCGTCCAGACCGTGGTCCACGGCGGGCTGGGGTCGGTGGTCGAACGCAAGGCCTCGGCGAACCTGCGCGTCGTGGAGAACAGCCTGCCGCTGACGCTGCTCACCATCGCAGGGGCGGCGTTCGTGGTGGCCGCGTCGGTACGGCCGATCCGCCGGATGCTGCTGTCGCCCGACGGCGAGCGGTACGCCTGGCTGTCGCGGGGCACGGCCCTCAACCGGCTGGGCAAGGCAGCGCCGACGCTGGTGCCGTGCCTGATCGCCACCGGGACGGCGCTGGTCATCGGCCTGCTCGTCAACGACTCCGGGATCGCTATCCCGGCGCTGGGGGTCGCGGTCGTCGTGCCGCTGGTCATCGCGACCTGCGCCGGGTGGATGACCGGGCTGACCTCGGCCGACCCGCACGAGGTGGCCGCCGACCAGCGGGCACCGGACCGGATCGGACAGCTCGGGGCCCGGGTGACGGCCGGGCTCGGCGCCGTGGCCCGGTCGGTGCGCCCGCCGATCGTCGTCGCCGTCCTCACCGTGGTCGCCCTGGCCGCCGTGCTCGCACCGGCCTTCAGACCAGACGCCGCGCCGTCCACCGGCAGCACGGCCGCCGACCGGCCGGTGGTGCTCGTCGGGACCACCGGGCTGCGCTGGGAGGACGTCGGGGCGTTCGCCACCCCGGCGTTGTGGAGCCTGTCCCGCGACCACGCCGTCGGCGAGGTCGTGGTGCGCTCGGCCGGTTCCCGGGCCTGCCCGCTGGACGGCTGGCTGGCCGTCTCGAGCGGCGCCCGGCTGGCCGGCCCCCGGCCCGACGGCCACTGCGCCACCGTGATGGACCCGGTCGGCGAGGGCACGTCCGCCACCGTCAGAGGCTGGTCGACCTACGAGCAGGCCGCGACCACCCAGGCGTTCTCCGCCGAGCCGGGGCTGTTCGGCGACACCATCCGCGCCGAGCACGTGACCGCGACGGCTGTCGGGCCGGGCGCGTCGGTCGCGGTGTCCGACTCCCAGGGAGTCGTCGCCGGGACCTACCACCGGCTGCCCGAGGAGGCCAGCGACATCACCGCCCTGGTGGCCGACGCGCTGACCTCCAGCTCCCTGGTCGTCGTCGACGCCGGGGCGGTCCGGGACGCCGGGTACGAGACGGTCGTACCCGGCTCGACGGACGACCTGTCCGACCCTCTGGCCCACACCGGCGACGAACCGCCCGGCCCGGTGCTGCTCACCCAGCCCGACCGGGCCGACCAGGTCAAGGCCGTCGACACCCGGATCGGCGCGGTCCTGGCGGCCACCGAGGGGACCGGGGCGACAGTGCTGGTGGTGTCGCTGGCCGACTCCGGTCGGGTGTCGTTGCGGCTGGCCGCAGCCTCGGGTGCGCTGCCCGGCTCGGACCGGTCGGCGACCGGCCTGCTGACGTCGACCTCGACCCACCAGCCCGGCCTGGTCCAGGCCACCGACGTGCTGCCGACGCTGCTGGCCGGGCTGAAGGTGCCCATGACCTCGTTGAACCTGGCGGGCGCGCCCTTCACCACCACCGGTCCGGTCGCCGTCGGCGAGCGGATGGCCGCGGTGCGCGACATCTCCCGCCAGTCGTCCCAGATCAGCCGGGTCTCGGGCACCTTCGCCGACCGGCTGATGACGACCCAGGTGCTGTTCATGCTGCTCGGCACCGCGCTGCTGGTCGGCGCCGCACCGCTGGCCCGGTCCACGATCCTCGACCGCACGGGGCTCGACCGTGACCGGGTGGTCCAGGGGGCGCTGGTCGCGCTGCGCGTCGCCGCGGTGGCGGTCGCGGCCCTGCCGGTGGCGTCGTTCCTCACCAACCTCACCGGGTGGTGGCGCTCACCGACACCGGTGTCGACGTTCTGGTCCGCCCTGGCCGGGATCGTCCTGGCGGTCGTCGCGCTGGCGTTCGCCGGGCCGTGGCGACGGTCGCCGGTCGGGCCGGTGGCGGTCGTCGCCGGGCTCACGCTGGTCGTGCTCCTCATGGACGTGCTCGTGCTGGGCAGCCGACTCGTCGTGGACTCGCCGCTGGGTACCTCCCGGATCGTGGCGGGACGGTTCTACGGGATGAACAACCAGGCCTTCGCCCTGGTCGCCGTCGCCGGGCTGATCGTCGCCGCGCTGATCGGCCGGGCGCTGCGGGCGGCGGGGCAGCGCACGGCGGCGGTGCTCGCGGTGCTCGGGGTCGGCACGGTCATCCTCGTCATCGACGGCCTGCCCAGCCTGGGCGCCGACTTCGGCGGACCACCGGCGCTGGTCACGGCCTTCGCGTTCCTGGCGGTCGCGGTCGCGGGCTGGCGGGTGCGCAAGGCGGTCGTGCTCGCAGCGCTGGGCGGTGCGGTCGCGATCACCGGCGGGTTCGCCGTGATCGACTACCTGCGGCCGCCCGAGTCCCGCACCCACGTCGGCCGTTTTGTGGCGACGATCCTGGCGGGCGGCTGGCAGTCGGTGATCGGCCGCAAGCTGGAGGCCAACCTGCGGATGCTGTCCCGCGTGCAGTACACCGGACCGATGCTGCTCGGCGGGCTGCTGACCTTCTGGCTGTGCAGCCCCCTGCGACGGTTCCCCCGGCTCAAGGCGCTGCGGGGACGCCTGGGCGACCTGCTGCGCGACGAACCGCTGCTGGCACCGAC
Source organism: Cellulomonas sp. (assembly GCA_031556715.1). Classification (GTDB taxonomy): domain Bacteria; phylum Actinomycetota; class Actinomycetes; order Actinomycetales; family Cellulomonadaceae; genus Cellulomonas. The sequence continues at coordinate 32,508 of JAVBSR010000010.1, read as the reverse complement.
CGCGGCCTGCATCGCCGCCGCCCTCGCGGTGGGCTTCGCCGTCAACGACTCCGGTGCCGTCATCCCGGCGGTCGGCCTGGTCCTCGCCTTCCCGGCGCTGCTGGCGCTGGCCGCGGCCTGGCTGGGCGGACAACTCAAGGACGGATCACCGACCGACCCGACCCACGACGAGGCACAGCCCGAACCGGTCACCGCCGCCTGAGGCCGCCGCGCAGACCGGCGCACGCCCGCTGGCGCGTCCCTCAGTCGCCTCGGCCGGAGGTGCGCGCCCGCCCGCCTCGGCTCAGCCGCAGGTACCGCAGGCGGCGGGCGTTGACCGCCAGCTGGACGTCACGCCACTGGGCCGCCCGGTGCAGCTGGCCGCGCAGGTCGGTGCCGGAGGCGCGGTGCTTGAGGTCGCAGGGCACCTCGACGATCCGGTACCCGGCCTTGAGCAGGTCGATGGTCATGGCGACCTCGACACCCCAGCCGTGGGCCAGCGGGGTGGCCGCCTCGTACGCCTCACGGGTCAGGCAGCGCATCCCGTTGAGCGGCTGGTTCGGGGTCCAGCCGGTGAGGCTGACGATGGCCCGCCGCGCGGCACCGACGACGAACCCGTGACCGCCAGCGCCGGGCTGCGGCGGGATGTTGGCGATGGTGACGTCGGCGGTGCCGTCGAGCACCGGCGGGACGAGCCCGGCGGTGTTGACGGCCGACTCGCCCAGGTCACCGTCGAGGAACAGCAGCGCCCGGGCCGGGCCGTCGGGCGTGTCCCGCATGGCCACGACGGCGGCGCCCGTCTCCATGGCCGCGGCCTTGCCCCGGTTGTGGGAGTGGCGCACCACGACCGCACCGGCGTCCCGGGCGATGTGCTGGGTGGCGTCCTGCGACCCGTCGTCCACGACGAGCACCAGGTCGACGTGCGGGATGGCGCGTGCCGCCCGCACGGTGGCGGCGATCCGGCGCGCCTCGTCCTTGGCTGGTACCACTGCCGCCACGCGGTACTGGTCGGACGGCCGTCTGGCAGGCTCCGCAGAACTCACTGTCCTACCCTACCTATCCCGGCCGCCCAGACCCTGCCGCTGCTGGGTGAAGCCCCTGGGTGCACGCGATCCGGGCCGTCGACCGTGGACGGCGGTCGATCCGGTGAAGCCCCTGGGTACACGCGACCCGGTCGGCGTGCCGGCGTGGCTCCGTCGTTCACGCTGCGGTCTGCGCTACCACGCGTAGGCTGTGTCAGTCATGAAAATCACGTTCGCAATGACGCGCCGGTCGCTCCGCTCGCCGTGCCCTGGGCCGCGGGTGGTGGACGTCGACGTGGTCGTCGTGGGTGCAGGGAGGGCCGGTCTGGGCGCGGCGCGGCACCTGCGGCACGCCGGGCTGGCCGCGGTCGGCGACGACGGCTGGGACCAGGCGGAGGCGACGTTCGTCGTGCTCGACGAGGCCGACCAGCCGGGCGGCTCGTGGCGCCACTGCTGGCCGGGGCTGCCGCTGGCCGCCGCCGGCCGCGAACGGGACCTGCCGGGTCTGCCGCTGGACGAGCCGGACCTGTCCCGCCCCGCCTGCGACGCCCTGCCCACCTACTTCGCCCGGTACGAGGACGAGTACGCGCTGCGGGTGCTGCGCCCGGTGCGGGTCGACCGGGTGGCCCCGGACGGCGACCGCCTGGCGGTCCGGGCCCGCATGGTCGACCGGCCTGACGACGAGGTGGTGTGGCGGACCCGAGGCCTGGTCAACGCCACCGGCAGCTGGTCACGGCCCTTCTGGCCGTACCACAGCGGCCAGGAGGCCTTCACCGGGCGCCAGCTGCACCAGTGCGACGTCCAGGACCTCGACGACCTGGCCGACGGGCACGTCGTCGTCGTCGGCGCCGGCCCGGGCGGGGTGCACCTGCTCGCCGGCCTGGCCCAGGTGACGACCGTGGCCTGGGTGACCCGCGAGCTGCCGCCGGTGGCCGACGCCGACCTGACGCCCGCGGTGCGGGCCGCCGCCGAGCACGGGGTGCTGACACCCCGGCCCATGTTCGACCGGATCGGCCGGCACGGCGTGTGGTTCGGGCCGGAAGGGGTGCCCGAAGGCTGGTCGGACGGGCCGGCGCACATCGCCGCGCGCACCATCGTGTGGGCCACCGGGTTCCGGCCCGCCCTGGCCCACCTGGCCCCCCTGCACCTGCGCCTGAGCTCGGGCGACGCCGTCGTCGGCCCGGAGGTGCTGGCCGACCCCCGGGTCCAGATGGTCGGCTCCTGCTCGCCCCGTCCCGGCGCGGCCCGCTCCCGCGTGGCCGTCCGCAACCTGCGCCGCCACCTGGACCTGTAGCGCACGACGCGCCACCTGACCGCCGAGCTCAGGAGGTGGCCGTGCTCGTCGCGGTGGTCGATGCGGCCGGGGTAACTGTCGGATAGTGATCGACAACCGTCGCGATACGACAGACCTCGGCGGACGTACCGTTCTGCGCGCGGCTGAAGGTACCGGCAGACGCGCCGACGGCCTGGCACCGTCGGGTCAATGTCTCTATTCTAGAGACAGCCGCTGTCCTGAGAATAGAGACATTGCGCATGATCTTCGGTCGCCCCACGCTCGGCCCTGACGACCTGCGGGTCCTCGACGAGATCGCCGCCATGCGCGACGAGCTGGCCGACGCCCTCAGCGCACCCCGCCGCTGGACCGGACGTCTGCGCCGCACCGCCCTGGCCCGGGCCATCCGCGGCTCCAACAGCATCGAGGGCTACCGGGTCGACCTCGACGACGCCGACGCCGCCCTCGACGACGACACCCCCCTGACGGCCGACCAGCGCACCTTCGCCGAGATCCAGGGCTACCGCCAGGCCCTGGGCTACGTCCTGGCCATGGCGGCCGACCCGCAGTTCCGCACCGACACCACGGCTCTGCGCTCCATGCACTTCATGATGCTGGCCCACGACCTGGCCAAGAGCCCCGGCCAGTACCGCCCGGGCGACATCTTCGTCCGCGACGACCGCGCCCAGCGGACGGTCTACCGCGGCCCCCGCGCCGAGCACGTCCCCGCCCTCATGGACGAGCTGGTGGCTGACCTGGCCCGCCCTGACGCCGAAGACCCCCTGGTCGCGGCCGCCATGGCTCACCTCAACCTGGTGATGATCCACCCGTTCCGTGACGGCAACGGCCGGATGGCCCGCGCCGTGCAGACCCTGGTCCTGGCTCGCGGCGGTGTGGCCGAGCCGGAGTTCGCCAGCATCGAGGAATGGCTCGGCGCCAACACCGACGACTACTACCGCGTGCTGGCCGCCACCGGCCGCGACGCCTGGGACCCGACCGGGGACGCCGCCCTGTGGGTCTCCTTCAACCTGCGGGCCCACCACATGCAGGCCCAGACCGTGCGTTCCCGCTGGCGGCGCGCGCAACGCACCTACGACCTGCTGACCACCGAGCTGGCCCACCACCACCTGCCCGAGCGGACCCTCGACGCCCTGTACACCGCCACCCTCGGCTTCCGCCTGCGCCGCTCTCCCTACGCCTCCCAGACCGGCACCGACACCCGCACCGCCAGCCGCGACTTCAAGGCCCTGGTCGACGCCGGCCTGCTCCGCCCCGTCGGCGCCACCAAGGGCCGCCACTACGTCCTGGGCCCCCAGCTCGACGCGGTCCGCACCGAGGTCGGCCCCGGCGACCCCATCGCCGACCCCTACCCCCACCTGCTGGTCGACCTGGCCCGCGCCTACGCCGTCACGACGGCCGACCAGGATGGTGCACCCGGCAGCAGAGCGTAGACGTCGTACCGTCCCGCTGGGACCGTCGACCTGGTGGTCACCACCTGCGGCCGCCCCATCGTGCATCCTGTCGCCGAGTGATCCCCGCAGCCCAGCAACCTTCCCCCGTCCAGCGCCTTCCCACGTCTCGCTGTCCAGTGCGGAGTTCGGGTCGCGAGCGCGGGGTCGGGAGCCCCACACTCACGACCCGAACCCCGCAGTCGACGGCCGATCTCGGCCCGGGCCGTCTACCAGGCCTGCCGGTGTCGCGCGGCCGGAACGGCTACGGTGGCGAGGTGACTTCTGTTGTCGACTGGGATGCTGCGGCCGCGCTCGCCGGGAGGCTCGCCCGGCCCGGCCCGGTGGCCGACGGTGCGACGCTCGCCCGGCTGGTCCACGACCTGAGGCAGGCCGCCGGCACTGCGGCCGAGCACGTCGCGCAGATCTCTGGGCTGCGCCCGGCCGACGGTCGGGACCCGGCGCAGGTGTCGGCGGTGCACGTCGTCGACCGGCCCCGCTGGGCGCGAGCCAACACGCAGATGTTCGAGGCACTGGCGGGAGGCCTGACCGTGCCGTCACGGGTCTCGGCGGCCGCGCGGAGCACCACCACGGTCGAGGTCGGCACCGTCCTGGCCCTGCTCGCGGGCAAGGTCATCGGCCAGTTCGACCCCTACTCCCGGCGCGACGAGGACGAGCCCGCCGGTCCGGCCGGTCCGGCGCCGGGACCGCACAGCGGCGCCACGCCCGCAGGGCTGGGCAGCGGCGAGCGCCGCGGTCGAGGGCGGCTGCTGCTGGTCGCCCCCAACGTGCTGTCGGCGGAACGAGCGCTGGGTGTCGACCCGGCAGACTTCCGGCTGTGGGTGGCGCTGCACGAGCAGACCCATGCGCTGCAGTTCGCCGCGGCACCGTGGCTGGCCGACCACCTGCGCAGCCGGATCGACGTGCTGACGCACGACCTGGTGCCCGACGGTCAGGCGGCCGAGCTGCTGCGCCGGATGCTCGCCGCGCTGCGCGACGTCAAGGACGTCGGGCTGCTGGGCCTGCTCTCCGACGCCCAACGTGAGGTGTTCGACGAGGTCAGCGCCGTGATGGCCCTGCTCGAAGGGCATGCGGACGTCATGATGGACGAGGTCGGGCCGTCGGTCGTGCCGACGGTGGCCACGATCCGGGCCCAGTTCGAACGCCGCCGCGACGACGGCGCAGCGGCTCGCGGCCCGGCCCGGGTGGTGCGGATGCTGCTCGGGCTCGACCTCAAGCTGGCCCAGTACCGGGAGGGGTCCAGCTTTGTGCGGGCGGTGCGCCGCAAGGTCGGCACCGACGGGTTCAACGCGGTGTGGAGCTCGCCCGACACCCTGCCCACCCCGGCCGAGATCGCCGACCCGGACGCCTGGGTCGCGCGCCTCCACTGACCGTGCCCGGACCGCACCCCGCCGTCGCGGCCACCCGGGTCGCCGTGCGCGACGCGCTGGCGAGGCACGAGGGACGAGGTCGGGCCCCGACCCGCGACGGGCTGGTGCTGGTGGCCTGCTCGGGCGGGCCGGACTCGCTGGCTCTGGCCGCGGCCACCGCCTTCGTCGCCCCTCGGCTGGGGTTGAGGGCGGGGGCGGTCGTCGTCGACCACGAGCTGCAGGACGGGTCGGCGCAGGTCGCGGCCCGTGCCGCCGACCAGTGCCGGGCCCTGGGGCTGGACCCGGTACTGGTGCGGCGGGTCGAGGTCGGCGACCACGGCGGACCGGAGGCCGCGGCTCGCACCGCCCGGTACGGCGCCCTGGACGAGGCTGCCGCCACGCTCGGCGCGACGGTGGTGCTGCTCGGTCACACCCTGGACGACCAGGCCGAGCAGGTCCTGCTGGCCCTGGCCCGCGGTTCCGGGCCTCGCTCCCTGGCCGGGATGCCGGCCCGACGCGGCATCTACCTGCGCCCGTTCCTGGGTCTGCCCCGGGCCACCACCACGGCGGCCTGCGACGCCCAGGGCCTGGCCCCCTGGCACGACCCGACGAACACCACCGGCACCGGACGGCGCACCCGGGTGCGCACCGAGGTGATGCCGCTGCTCACCGACGTCCTCGGCCCCGGAGTCACGTCAGCCCTGGCCCGCACCGCCGACCAGCTGCGCGACACCGCCGACGCCCTCGACTCCGCTGCCGCCGCCCTGCTGGCCGAGGTCGACGACGGCACAGTGCCAGTCGCGGTGCCGGTCGAGGCGCTGGCCCAGGCCCCCGCCGCGGTGCGCCGGGCGGCGCTACGCGCCTTGGCGGTCGCGGCCGGGTCGCCGGCCGGGTCGTTGGGGGCGCGGCACGTCGCCGCGGTGGAGGCGCTCGTCGTGGACTGGCACGGCCAGGGCCCGGTCCACCTGCCGGGAGCGATCCTGGCACGGCGCGACTGTGGCAGGCTTCGGGTGGGGCCCAGCGCGACCAGCACGGGACCCACGAGCACGGGACGCACCAGTCCCGCGCCGACCGACTGAGAGGAACGGCCGTGGACGCAGCTGATGTCGGCGACGACCTGGAGCAGGTGCTGCTCACCGAAGACCAGCTGCACCAGCGGCTGGACGAGATGGCCGCCGAGATCGACGCCGACTACGCCGGGGACGACCTTCTGCTCGTCGGCGTGCTCAAGGGCGCGGTCATGGTCATGGCGGACCTGGCCCGACGCCTGCACCTGCCGGTGCACATGGACTGGATGGCGGTGTCGTCGTACGGGTCGGGCACCAAGTCGTCCGGGGTGGTGCGGATCCTCAAGGACCTGGACACCGACCTGACCGGCCAGCACGTGCTCATCGTCGAGGACATCGTCGACTCCGGCCTGACCCTGTCCTGGCTGCTGGCCAACCTGCGCTCCCGCGGCCCGGCGTCGGTGGCCGTCGCCACCCTGCTGCGCAAGCCCGCCGCCGCCAAGGTCGAGCTGGACGTGCGCTACGTCGGTTTCGACATCCCCAACGACTTCGTCGTCGGCTACGGCCTGGACTACGACCAGCGCTACCGCAACCTCCCGTTCGTCGCCACTCTCGCCCCCCACGTCTACAGCCGCTGACTGTCGCTGCCGAGTAGGCTCCGGACCATGGGACCGGTGTTCGACGACCCGAAGGTAGAACCGACGACGACGCTGGTGGAGGACGCCCTGGGCCCCGCCTCCGAGGCCTGGCACGCTCTCCAGGGCGTCCTGGCGGAGGCGGGGGCGACCGTCGAGTGGCGTCACTACCGTGACGGCGGCTGGCTGGCCAAGGCCACCCAGGGGTCCAAGACCGTGGCCTGGATGCAGGTGGACTCTGGTTTCGCCCGGATGACCTGCTACTTCGCCGAGCGTCACCGGTCCGCGCTGGCCGGGGCGGACCTGCCGCCGGCGCTGCGGGCCCAGATCGTCGGGCAGGCCATGGTCGGCCGGATGCTCCCGTTCTCGATCCCGGTGCTCACCCTGGACGACGTCGCCTCCGCCACCACGGTCCTGACGCTCAAGCAGACCCTCAAGTAGCGGTCAGAACAGCCAGGAGCACAGCGGCGCAGTACCCCACCCCAGCGCGGTGCCCGCCCGGTCGACCGACCCGGCGGTGCGCTCGACGACCAGGCCCGCGTCGGCCAGCCCGTTCAGGCGGGTGCCGCCCAGGTAGACCGCGCCCAGCTCGCGCACGTCGAGCTCGATGTCGGCGGGCCGGTCGGTGCTCGACACCTCGGTCGGTGCCTGCGGGCCGGTGCTGCGCACCCGCCACTTTCCCTGGTTGGCGGTGATCAGGCCGTCGCGCACGTCGAGCACGACGTCGACCGGTGCGGCGCACCGCCGGGCGGCCAGCGCCCGCGGCACGTCGACCACCCGCAGCCACAGGTTGTCTGCCAGGCGCGGCACCGTGCCGCGCCGGTCGACCAGCAGGTGCCACAGCGGGTCGTCGCAGGCCAGGCCCGGGGTCTCGACCGTGGCGGTCAGGACCAGGTCGAGCAGGAAGGAACACAGCCGACGGGGCGCCGCGCGGGCGACCGCCACCGCCTCCTCGACCGTCACGGCGAAACGGGCACCCTCAGGCAGCCACCGCGCGGTGCGGCGCAGCAGCGCGTAGCCCCGGGCGGTGCCGTCGGGCGCCCGCACCACGGCCAGGCGCAACGGCTCGGACCGCTCCTCGCGCAGGCCCGGCGGGTCCATCAGCACCTGGGCGCGCAGCTGCGGCAGGTCGCGTGTCACCCACCCGGGCCGACCGCGCCCGGCGGCGCGGTGCACAGTGTCGACCAGGTCGGCGTGGTCGGGCGAGGCCGTGGTGACGGTGACCTGCAACGCTGCGTCGTCGACGACGGCGGGACGCAGGGCCGCCCCGCGCTCCACCGTGGCACGCAGCGCCTCGGCGGCCCGGCCGTAGCCGAACCGCCCGTAGATCGCCTCCTCCGAGGCCCACAGGATCGACACAGCTTCACCACGGGCGACGGTCCGGGCCAGGTGGTGCTCCGCCATGGCACGCAGCAGGCCACGGCGACGGTGCCCCAGGTCGACGCCGACCCAGGTCAGCCCCGCTGCGGGCACCTCACCGCCCGGGACGGGGAGCCGGAACGGGTACGACCCGTGCATGGCGGCGATCGACCCGTCGGGCGCTGCGACCATGCACGCCCGGTCCAGCGGGACCGGGAACGGGGGCAGGCCCTCGTCGTCGTCGACCGGGAAGGCCCAGGTGAACCGGTCGAACTCCATGACGGCAGGCAGGTGGTCGGCGGTGATCGGGAGCAGCTGGTACCCAGCCGGCAGGTCGCTCATGCCGCCATTCTCGCCGCCGCCGCGCTACGCCGTCGACCCGAATACGAGGCCGCGCACGCGTCTGTCACGGTGTTCTGCGGTCAGCACGCGACACGCCCGGCGCGACAAGGACGCTGGCCGATCTCGCCACCGAGCCCGAGCCACGCTCGAAGCGGCTGCCCGTCCAGCCGCCGTGCGGTCAGCGGGGATCGAGATCCATCAGCCGTCGGTCGACCCGCCGGTCGCTGCCGACACCGTGAGCTCCCTGGAAGTGCTCGCTGCCGACCACGACCTCGAGCACGTCCCCGTCGTCCGCGGCTGGCGGCGGCGCGTGGCGCCCCGAGGTCTCGGCGCTGCCCTGACCGACGGTCCCGCCCGACAGGCGGTACTCCTCGGCCTCCGGTTCCACCGTGAACTCGACGACGGTGACCTGCCGCTCGCGCAGCACGTCGAGGACCTCCTCCGGGGTGACGTAGAAGAACTCTCGTCGCGGGTTGACCTTGTTGACCCGCAAGGCCTCGAACTCGCGGTGCAGCATGGTCTCGACACCGGGCGCGTCGTCGGCGAAGAACAGGGCGTGGACGTCGTAGCGGAAGGGGACCGAGGCGTCGCCGAGCTCTCGGACACGATCCAAAGGCTCCAGCCGTCGGGTCATGCCGATCTTGACCATGCGCTCGCCGAAGGCGCCCACGTTCGAGATCACGTACACGTACCCGGCGCGCTGGTTCGCCACCCGGTAGTCCACGTCCTCGATGGCCCTGCTCACGTCCGCGATCTTGGCCTCCATCTCCGCCTCGGCGGCGCGGGCGGCCTCGTCGTCGCCCTTCTCGCGCAGCAGCGCGACGACGTGGGCGTAATGCTCACGCTCTTTGCGGAGCTGGTCTTCCAGGCGTTGACGCTCACGCTTCATCTCGGCCTCGACCCTGGCCTGCTCCCGCAGCTCGGCCTTGCGTTCCCGCTCAGCCTCCCTCTCGACCTCGACGGCTCGCATGTGCCGTGCCGTCAGGGTCAGCTCGCGCTCACGGAGCAGCTCGTACCGCGGTGTGATCCGCAGCTCGATCATCGCTCCGTAGCGACCGATGCGCTCGGAGACCGAGCGCAGACGCTTGATGGCGGTGTCGATGTTTCCGGCCTTGACGGTCTTGACCGCGTTCTCGGCCTCGGCGTTGTAGGCCGACAGGCACATCTTCGACAGGTCGGAGACGAACTTCTTCCCCTTGGCGGCCGAGCTGTTGTACACGAACTGGGTCGAGGCGACCCAGGCGTCGCCGTCGCGGACGCACGCCCGGATGTCTCCGCGCACCTGGGCCAGCTCGGCGGCCAGCTCGACCGAGCCCTCGGCCGGGTGCGTGAAGTCGTACAGGCCGACCTCCTGCAGGTCGACCCGCTCCCGGGCGTCGATCACCTGGGAGCGGAGGGTCGTCAGCTCGGCCTGCGCGGCGACGACCTGGGAGCGGATGTCGGCCAGCACGTGGCGGGCCGCCTCGGTCTGCTGCTCGATCACGACGCCGTCGAGCGCACCGACCTCGTCGAGCCGGGCCGCCAGAGCCTTGGCCTGCTTCCTGGCACCGAAGGCCGACACCTTGAACTCGGGAGGCTCGCTGCTGCGGTGCCTCGGCGGGGCCGGCTCGCTGCTGCGGTGCCTGGGCCGGGTCGGCTCCGGCTCGGGCGGAATCGGCTCAGGCCGGGCCGGGGCAGCCGGAGGCTCTGAGCGCGGCTCGGGTGTCCTCGGTGCCGCCTGGGTGTACTCGGTCCAGCGCAGACCGTCCCACCAGCGCACGATGCCTGGCGTCGTACCGTCGGGATACCAGCCGGGAGCAGGAGTCGGTGCGGCCATGCGGCCCAGTGTGGCGCATCACGTCAGGAGATGACGACAACACGCAGTGGGCTGATGCAGCCGGTCGCCATCGTCACCCACCCTGATCGTGCCGGCCGTCGGACGGCCGTCTTCGGAGTCCGACGACTCCTCAAGTTGAGCGGAATAGACTCAATCTTGAGAGAGTTGGTGTGAACGACGGCGCACGACGAGGCTTGCCCGACCGGCCAGGCAGGTCGAGGGTGTAGGCACAGCACAGAGAGGCAGGACAGTGGACGTCAAGTACACGACCAAGTCGCAAGAAGCCCTGGGCGACGCCATCGCTCAGGCCTCGGCCGCGGGCAACCCCCAGGTCGAACCGGCGCACCTGCTCAACGCCCTGCTCACCCAGGGCGGCGGGGTAGCCGACGGGCTGCTCGACGCCGTCGGTGCCGACCGGGCCGCCCTGGGGCGGTCGGTGCGGGGGCTGCTGGTGCAGCTGCCGTCGTCGTCGGGCTCGACCGTGGCCCGGCCCACCGCGGCCCGCGGTCTGACCGCCGCCCTGGAGGCCGCCAACGCCGAGGCCCGCAGCCTGGGCGACGACTACGTGTCCACCGAGCACCTGCTGGTCGGGCTGGCCGCCGGGCAGTCGAACGTGGCCGAGGCGCTGCGCGCCGCGGGGGCCAGCCGGGACGCCCTGCTGGCGGCGCTGCCCGAGGTCCGGGGTAACCAGAAGGTGACCAGCCCCAACCCGGAGGGGACCTTCAAGGCCCTGGAGCAGTACGGGCTGGACCTCACCGCCCAGGCCCGCGACGGCAAGCTCGACCCGGTGATCGGCCGGGACGCGGAGATCCGGCGCGTCGTGCAGGTGCTGAGCCGCCGGACGAAGAACAACCCGGTGCTCATCGGCGAGCCCGGCGTGGGCAAGACCGCCGTCGTCGAGGGCCTGGCCCAGCGGATGGTCACCGGCGACGTGCCCGAGTCGCTGCGCGACAAGCGGCTGATCTCCCTGGACCTGGCCGCCATGGTGGCCGGGGCCAAGTACCGCGGCGAGTTCGAGGAACGGCTCAAGGCGGTCCTGGCGGAGATCAAGGACTCCGACGGCGAGGTGGTCACCTTCATCGACGAGCTGCACACCGTGGTCGGCGCCGGGGCGGGCGAGGGGTCGATGGACGCCGGCAACATGCTCAAGCCCATGCTGGCCCGCGGCGAGCTGCGGCTGATCGGCGCGACCACGCTGGACGAGTACCGCGAGCGCATCGAGAAGGACCCGGCCCTGGAGCGCCGGTTCCAGCAGGTGTTCGTCGGCGAACCGTCGGTGGAAGACACCGTCGCGATCCTGCGCGGCCTGTCCGAGCGCTACGAGGCCCACCACAAGGTGACGATCTCCGACTCGGCCCTCGTCGCCGCGGCGACGTTGTCCGACCGGTACATCTCCGCCCGTCAGCTGCCCGACAAGGCCATCGACCTGGTGGACGAGGCGGCGTCCCGGCTGCGCCTGGAGCTGGACTCCTCGCCCGTCGAGATCGACGAGCTGACCCGGCAGGTCACCCGGCTGGAGATGGAAGAGGTGGTGCTGTCCGAGGCGACCGACCCGGCGTCGGTCGAACGGCTGGACAGGCTGCGTCTGGACCTGGCCGACCGGCGGGAGAAGCTCGCCGCCCTGAACTCGCGGTGGGAGAAGGAGAAGGCCGGGCACAACCGGGTCGGCGACCTGCGGGTGCGCCTGGACCAGCTGCGCTCGGACGCCGAGCGCGCCCAGCGCGAGGGCGACTACGCCACGGCCGGCAAGATCATGTACGGGCAGATCCCCGAGATCGAGCAGGAGATCGGCGAGGCCGAGATCGCCGAGCACGTCGACGAGCTGGCACCGCGGGCACCGATGATCGCCGACAAGGTCGGCCCCGACGAGATCGCCGAGGTGGTCTCCGCCTGGACCGGCATCCCCGCCGGGCGGCTGCTCGCCGGCGAGACCGCCAAGCTGCTGGGCATGGAGGCCGAGCTGGGCAGACGCCTCATCGGGCAGGGCGCGGCGGTCGCGACCGTGTCCGACGCGGTGCGCCGTGCCCGGGCCGGCATCTCCGACCCGGACCGGCCGACCGGCTCGTTCCTGTTCCTCGGCCCCACCGGTGTCGGCAAGACCGAGCTGGCCAAGGCCCTGGCAGACTTCCTGTTCGACGACGAGCGCGCCATGGTCCGCATCGACATGTCGGAGTACGGCGAGAAGCACTCCGTGGCCCGGCTGGTCGGCGCACCCCCGGGGTACGTCGGCTACGAGTCCGGCGGCCAGCTGACCGAGGCGGTGCGGCGGCGCCCCTACACGGTGGTGCTGCTCGACGAGGTGGAGAAGGCCCACCCGGAAGTCTTCGACGTGCTGCTCCAGGTGCTCGACGACGGTCGCCTGACCGACGGACAGGGCCGCACCGTCGACTTCCGCAACACCATCCTCGTGCTGACCTCGAACCTGGGCAGCCAGTACCTCGTCGACCCGCAGCTGAGCGACGAGGGCAAGCGCGACGCGGTCATGGCGGCCGTGCGCACCGCCTTCAAGCCGGAGTTCCTCAACCGGCTGGACGACGTCGTGCTGTTCGACGCCCTGTCCCTGGACGAGATCGGCCGCATCGTCGACCTCCAGGTCGCCGCGCTGGCCCGCCGCCTGGCCGACCGTCGCCTGACCCTGGACGTCAGCCCCGCCGCCAGCGAGTGGCTGGCCCTCGAAGGCTACGACCCGGTCTACGGCGCCCGCCCGCTGCGCCGCCTGGTCGCCAAGCAGATCGGCGACCGTCTGGCCCGCGGGATCCTGGCCGGACAGATCCACGACGGCGACACCGTGGTCGTGGACCGCGACGCCGACGGCCTGTCCGTCACCGCCCGAGCCTCAGCCTGAGCCCCGGCTCAGACAGCGTCGGACCGACCGGCACCTGTTCGGTCAGGACGCTAGACGTCGGTCCACGGGATGGCCGTCACGATCTCGACGAAGAGATAGATGTAGAAGACGGCGGCCATCACCAGGCTGACGATGCTGGTCACCAGCCCGGTGCGCGCCATGGACCGGCGGCTGTCGGCCCGCCCTTTCGCGGTCTGGCTGAGCCCGGTGACGCCCAGGGTGAGACCCACGACCGAGGGGACCAGCAGGTAGAACAGCGGTATCGAGACGATCCCGACGGTCATCGCCGAGATGGCCATCCGGTTCGAGCTGTTCTGCGCCGTGTACGGGTGGCCGTGGGGCGGCGGGTACGCACCCCCGTACGGGGGGGCGCCGGGGCCGTAGGGCGGCGGGTACGCCGGCCGCCCGCCGGCGGGATAGCGGGTCGGTGTCCCGTAGGCGGGCACGCCGCCTGCCGGCTGGCCGTAGACCGGCGCGGCGGGGCCAGGGTCCGACGTCGACGCCGACGCTCGACCGTCCGGCGCGGCGAAAAGGTTCGCGGGCGTCTCGCTCATGGGCGCAACGTACCCGACGCCGGTTCCCGTACCGGCCGGTTCGCCCGGACAGGAGCCGTTCGTCGTAACGTCCTGCTGCTGCGGCTGGACAGGCCACCGACGGCTGCCCCTCGGTGGCCTGTCCAGCATGGCCGAGGTCGCCGCGCTGTTCTCCGCCACCACCGTCAGGGTCTTGCACTGCTAGGCCAGGGGCGCGGGTCCGTGGTTGCCGGCCACCTGTTCGGTCGGGCCATGAGTGCTGTAGGTTCCGTAGTCGTCGCTGCTGTCGGGCAGCATGCCAAGGGCGAGGAAACCGGCGGCGAGGAGCAGGCTGACCGCGCTCGTCACCACCCCGGCGATCGCCATGCCCCGGCCCGAGCGCCCGTTCTTGGCCTGGTTGAGCGCGACGATACCCAGGACGAGGCCGACGACCGCGGGCACGAAGAACGCACACATCACGAGCGAGACGATCCCGACGATCATCGATGCGACGGCCAGGCCGTTCGAGCCCTGCGCCGTGTACGGGTAGGGCGGCGGATAGGCGCCGCCCGGCGGCGGACCGTACGGCGACGGGGCGTATGACCCGTACGGCGGTGGGGCGGTGGTGCCGTACGGCGGGCCGTAGGACGGCGGCGTGGGCGACCCGTACGCTGGACCGTCGGTCGACCCGTACGGCGGCGTCCCATAGGCGGGCACACCGGGCTGACCGTAGGTGGGCACACCGGCCGCAGGCTGACCGTAGGGAGAACCGCCGGGGTCCCACGACGGGGTCAGCGCCGACGTCGGGTCAGGCGGCCGGCCGTCCGGCACGGCGAAGGGGTTCGCGGGCACGTCGCTCATGGACGCAACCTACCGGACGCCGGTTTGCGCCCAGGTCCGGCCGATGGCGCGCAGCAGCGGGCTGGCGTCTGCGAGGTCTGGCGGTGCGGCCCGTCCCGCTGCCAGCGGCGCCGCAGGGTCGAGCCCGGCGGCGAGCCGCTCGCAGACCTCGGGCGCCGTGAGCTGACGCAGGTCTCCGGCGACGATCTCGTCCCAGGTGCGCGGGGCCGCGACCCACGGCCGGTCGCGTCCGCGCAGAGAATAGGGCGCGACGGTGGTCTTGCCGGCCCGGTTCTGGGACCAGTCGATCAGCACCCGGCCCGCGCGCTGCTTGGTGCGGATGTTGGTGACCACGAGGCCCGGGTGGCGGGCGCGCAGGGCCTCGGCCACGTCGTGGGCCAGGTCCGTCGCCTCGTCCGGCGTCAGGGTGCCGTCGAGCCGGGTGTACAGGTGGATGCCCTTCGACCCGGAGGTCAGCGGCACCAGCTCGTGGCCGGCGTCGTCCATGTCGGCGCGCAGCAGCCGGGCGACCTCCGCGCACTCGGGCAGCCCCGTGCCCTCACCGGGATCCAGGTCGAAGACGAGCCGGTCCGGGTGCAGGAGCCCGGACCCCGGCAGGTAGGCGCTCGGCTCGGCCGCCCGTCCCGGACCGGCTGGCACGTCGTCGGGGAACCGCCACTGCGGCACGTGGATCTCGAGCGCCGCCAGCTGGCTGAGCCACACGAGCGTGGCCAGGTCGTCCACCAGCGGGTAGGCGGACGTGTGGTCCTGGTGCTGCAGGGCGCGCCGCGCCACCCACCCGGGCGTACCAGCACCGAGGTTCTTCTCGAAGAACGCTTCCGCGCCCGTCCCGTGCACCCAGCGCTTACGGGTGGCCGGCCGGCCGGAGACCAGCGGCAGCATCGCCGGGGCGACCTGCGCGTAGTACCGCACGACGTCGCCCTTGGTGAAGCCGGCCTCGGGGTAGACCGCCTTGTCCAGGTTCGTCAGCTGTACCTCGTGCCCGCCGATGACGGCGCCGGTCCTCTCGGCCATACCCGAGTATGCGCCCCGGCATGGTGGCAGGCAGGTCGGCGCCGACGCCGCCGGCCAGGGGCGATCGCGCTCACTCGTCGATGGCTTCGACCCCGTGCGCCTCGAGGTCAGCCAGATGGTCCAGCATCGCCTGGAGCGCCTCGGGCGGGTGGCCTTCCCATCGTTCGACCTCACCGACGACGCGCAGCGGCGACCGCGTGCGGTAGGACCTGGTCGGGTTGCCTGGGAACCGCTTGTCGGTGAGGTTCGGGTCGTCCTCGACGGGGCCGGTGGGCTCGACGACGTAGATCCGGCCGCGACCCTCGCCCCGGGCGAGCTCGGCGCCCCAGGTGGCCGCGTCGAGCGTCGCGGAGAGGTAGACGAAGCTGGCTCTGGCTCGTCGGCCGTAGTTCGAGCGGAACCCCGGCTGGAGCAGGTCTCCCACCTGCAGCGCGGACTTGGTGCCGTGGTAGAACGGACCGGTCGCGTCGACAGCCATCGTTCCTCCCCCTCGCCGGAAGCGGCTCGACGGCCAGCCTACCGAGGGTGGCGCCGTGGCGGCGGTCGACTCACGACTCGCTCGCCAGCCGCTCTTCGGCCTCACGACCCCGTTCGGCAACACTCGTCGACGACCTCGCCTGTCGTGGTGCGGCCGGGCCCGGCGTTCCTGGGCCATTGGCCGCCCGGCCCGCACGTGGCGGCCCGCCTGCGCACCGACCACAGGTGCGGGTGCGCCGGCGCTACCGGTGCCGACGAAGGGGTTCGCCTGCTCGGCCTGCAGTCGTCCCGGAGCGCTTGTAGCTCTTCGGCCTCGCTGACCTCGTTCGGCGCCACGCGTCGACGACCGCGCTGAGGTCGGCGGCGTGCAGGGGCCGAGGTGGAAGAATCGCTGACGTGAGCGCCTCCTTAGATCTCTCGTCCGCGAACCGGACCGACCTGGTCGCCGCGCTGCGGCAGGCTGTGCGCGGAGAGGTGGAGGACGACACCCGCCGCCGCGCCGAGTTCTCGACCGACGCGTCGAACTACCGGGTGGTGCCCCAGGTGGTCGTCGCACCCCTGGACACCGACGACCTGCTGGCGGCGCTGGCCGTGGCCCGGGAGGCCGAGGCGCCGGTCACCGCGCGCGGCGGGGGCACGTCGGTGGCGGGCAACGCGGTCGGCCCCGGGGTGGTGCTGGACCTGGTGCGGCACCTGGACCGGATCGGGCCGGTCGACGCCGAGGCCCGCACGGTGCAGGTCGAGCCGGGTGTGGTCATGGGGGCGCTGCAGCGGGTCGCCGCGCCGCACGGGCTGCGGTTCGGCCCGGACCCGTCGACGTGGACCCGCGCCACCCTGGGCGGGATGATCGGCAACAACGCCTGCGGTCCGCACGCCGTGGCGTACGGGCGCACCGCCGACAACGTGGTCGACCTCGACGTGGTGGACGGCACCGGACGGCGCTTCACCGCCGCCGGTGACCTGTCGGTGGTCGCCGGCCTGGACCGCCTGGTCACCAGCAACCTGGACGTGCTGCGCACCGAGCTGGGCCGGTTCACCCGGCAGGTCTCCGGGTACTCCCTGGAGCACCTGCTGCCCGAGCACGGGTCGGACCTGGCCAAGGCCCTGGTGGGCACCGAAGGCACCTGCGTCACCGTGCTCGGTGCGACCCTGCGCCTGGTCGACCTGCCGGCCGCGCCGGTGCTGGTCGTGCTGGGCTACCCCGACATGGCCGCGGCCGCCGACGCTGTGCCCCCGCTGCTGGCGCACCGCCCGCTGGCCGTCGAGGGCATGGACGCCCGCCTGGTGGACGTGGTGCGGCGGGTGCGCGGGGCGGCAGCGGTGCCGCCGCTGCCTGATGGGGGCGGCTGGTTGTTCTGCGAGGTCGGCGGCACCGACCTGGCTGACGCCCTGGCCGCCGCCCAGCGCCTGGTCGCCGACGCCGGGACCAGCCAGGTGGCGGTCTACGAACCCGGCCCTGCCGCCTCGGCGGTGTGGGGTATCCGCGCCGACGGTGCGGGGCTGGCCGGGCGGACCGCCTCCGGCGCCCAGGCCTGGCCGGGGTTCGAGGACTCGGCCGTGCCGCCGGAGCACCTGGGCGACTACCTGCGCGCCCTGGAAGCGCTCATGCGGGACCACCGGGTCGACGGCATGGCCTACGGGCACTTCGGCGACGGGTGCGTCCACCTGCGCCTCGACGTCGACCTGACACGGGACGGCACGGCGCTGCGGTCGTTCATGACGGACGCCGCCGGGCTGGTCGCGACCTACGGCGGGTCGCTGTCCGGCGAGCACGGCGACGGCCGCGCCCGCTCCGAGCTGCTGCCGGTGATGTACTCGCCCCGCACCCTGGAGGTGTTCCGCGCCTTCAAGCACCTGTTCGACCCGGCCGACCTGCTCAACCCCGGGGTGCTGGTAGACCCGCGCCCGCTCGACGCCGACCTGCGCCGACCGGCCGCCC
Organism: Cellulomonas sp.; assembly: GCA_031556715.1. Taxonomy (GTDB): domain Bacteria; phylum Actinomycetota; class Actinomycetes; order Actinomycetales; family Cellulomonadaceae; genus Cellulomonas. The sequence goes on along the minus strand of JAVBSR010000010.1, from coordinate 14,609 downwards.
GTCGGCTGGGCGCCCGAGGGTTCTCCTTCGCCGAGGACGACCACGACCTGACCACCGCCGTGCACCGCTGCGTCGGGGTCGCCAAGTGCCGCGCCGACGGCGGGTTCATGTGCCCGTCGTACCAGGCCACCGGCGACGAGAAGGACGTCACCCGGGGCCGCGCCCGGGTGCTGCAGGAGATGGCCAACGGGACGCTGGTCTCCCGAGGCTGGTCCGCCCCGGAGGTGGCGGCGTCCCTGGACCTGTGCCTGTCGTGCAAGGCCTGCTCGGCCGAGTGCCCCGCCGGGATGGACATCGCCCGGTACAAGTCCGAGGTCACCCACCGTCGCTTCAAGGGCCGCCCGCGGCCGATCACCCACTACGTCCTGGGCTGGCTCCCCCGCTGGGCCCGCACCATCACCACCGCCCGCCTGGCACCCCTGGTCAACGCCCTGCTGGCGATACGTCCCGTCGCCCGTCTCGTGCTGCGCGTCGGGGGCATGGACCCACGCCGCGACATGGTCACCTTCGCCCGCACCCCCTTCCGGGTCGTGGCCGCCGACCACCTGTCGTCGGTCGCACCGGTCTCACCTGGCGGGAAGACGCCCCCGCCGGCCGCACCGGACCCGCATGGCGAGACGACGCCCCGGTCAGTCGAGCCGGCTCCCACCCGGCCCGGGCAGACCACCGACCCGGTCGCCGGTGGCGTGATGGAGACCAGCCGACCGCCGGTGCTGCTGTGGACCGACTCGTTCAACGACAACCTCTCACCCGAGGTGGCCCTGGCCATGGTCCGGGTGCTGCGTGACGCCGGCTACGAGGTGCTGGTGCCCGACCACACCGCCTGCTGCGGCCTGACCTGGATCTCCACCGGACAGCTCGACGGCGCGAAGCGGCAGCTGCGGCACCTGCTCGACGCCCTGGCCCCGTTCGCGGTCAACGGCATCCCGATCGTCGGGGTCGAACCGTCGTGCACGGCCGTCCTGCGTTCCGACCTGCGCGACCTGCTGCCCGACGACCCTCGCGCCGAGACCGTCGCCGACGCCACCCTCACCCTGGCCGAGCTGCTCGCCGCCGACCCGCCCGTCGGCCCCGGCGACCGCTGGACCCCACCGGACCTGACCGGCCTGCGCCTGGTCGCCCAGCCCCACTGCCACCACCACGCGGTCATGACCTGGTCCGCCGACCGGGCCCTCCTGGACCGCACCGGTGCCCAGGTCGTCGAGCTGTCCGGCTGCTGCGGCATGGCCGGCAACTTCGGCATGGAACGCGGCCACTACGAGGTGTCCGTCGCTGTCGCCGAGCACGCCCTGCTCCCCGCCCTGCGCGACGCCGGCCCCGACGACGTCTACCTGGCCGACGGTTTCTCCTGCCGCACCCAGGCCCAGCAGCTGGCCGGCACCTCCGGGGTCCACCTCGCCCAGCTGCTCACCGCCCACCGCTGACAAGATCGACGGCGCAGACCAGACGAACAGCGCAGACCAGACGATCGGTCGCGTGGACGCTGGTCGGCCGTTCGCCCGCCCGGTGAGAGCCCCTGCTGCGCCTGGACACGCCGAACGGACCGCGACGGCCAGGGGCGAGATCTTCTGCCCGTCTCGAGGACACCTCGAAGGCGACCGTCGCGGCCACCGGCCCGCCGGGCAGGGCGAAGACCGGCACGTCCTGCTGCTCCCACGGGAGGGGCCCTACGTGCACCGACGACGTGCGGAACAGGTGTTTGGCAGGGACGGGCACCTGTGCCAGAGTCCGTCAGGTGAGACGACGTGATGCCGTGGTCCTGCTCGCAGCCACCGCCTCGATGGCCGCACCCGATCGGATCTCCCACCTGGTGGCCGTGGCACGCGAGCGGGCAGAAACCGATCCGGAAGGTCTGGTCAGGCTCCTCGACCAGATGCTCGACGGTGATGTCCACGCGCGGGTGCTCGCCGTGACGATGGCGTCGGCCACCGGCCAGGCTGCGGTGCTGGACCGCGCGGTCGGTGACGAGCACCCGGCGGTCGCGGCCCGAGCGGTCACCGCACGGGGCACGTCGAGCGCGACGCTGCGGACGGTCGCCGTCGACGGGTCGTTGGCGATGCGACGGCTGGCCCGGCGCTGCCTGGTGCAACGGCCCGGCGCCGTGGACGACGCCCTGCTGCGGGCTGTCCGCGAGCGCTGGGGCGACACCGAGGTCGCGTCGCTGCTGGCCGGGTGCCGCGCCGAGGTCGTGGCCGCGTGGCTGCCCGGGCTGGTCGACGCGATATCGAGCTGGGGGCCGCTGGTGGGCCGGCACCTGACGCAGGTCGTCGCTGTCGCCACCGACGAGCTGGGCCGCAGCGACACCACCTGGTGGTGGCAGGAACGCCGGGCGCTGGTGGCGACGCTGCTGAAGGCGCACCCCGACGTCGTGCTGGACCTGGCCCAGCGGTACCCCGCGCGCACCCTGCCGGCAGTGCTGCAGGCCAGGCTCAGCCCGCTGGTACGCACCGACCCGCGCCGGACGCTGGCCCTGATGAGCGCCGACGAACGCCAGGAGGTCCTGGGTTCCGCCGTCCTGTCCCGGCGGGCGGCGCGGCGGCTCGCCGGGCTGTCAGACGCCGAAGCGGGTTCCGTGCTGCGCGACATGCGGGACGGCACGGCGGGGCGGTACGTCTGGGCTGGTCGGTGGTGCCATCGGCTGACGAGGACGACGCTGCTGCGGGCGGTGCCCCCGGCTCGTCGACCCGCCGTGTGGGACGTCGCCCACCAGGACACCGCGACGGCCACCGCCGTGCTGGACGACGTCGACCTGGCGCTGCTGCCGTGGCGCCGTCGGCACGCCGAGGCCCGCCGGATGCTGACCCTGGGCACGGTCGCCGAGGACCCGGCCCGCACCCGGGCGGTGGCTGCGTTCCTGCCGGTCGACGACGCGGTCGAGGTGCTGGAGCCGGCGACCCGCAGCGCCGACGCCGACGAGCGGGCCGACGGGTACCGGCTGCTGGTGCACAACGCGATCCGCAGCCGTGACACCGACCGGACGGCCGCGCTGCTGCGTCGGCTGGCCGTGCGGCTGCGCAACGAACGCGACCCGGTACGTCAGATCGCCCTGGAGGCGCTGTCCGAGCTGCCGCACCCCTGGGTCGCGGCCGACTGTCTGGAGTCTCTCGGCACCATCGTCACCGACGCCCGCGAAGCCCGAGACGTCTCCAGCACGTCGCTGCGGGCAGCCAGTCGGCTGGTGTTCGGTCTGCTCGCGTCCGACGACCCCTCCGTGAAGTCCTGGGCGCTGACCATGCTGCGTCAGACCGTCGCGACCCGCGACACCAGCTTCGAGCTGCCGGGCCCCGAGACCTGGTCGACGCTGCGCCCGCTCCAGCAGCTCGAGGTGTGGGACGCCTTGCGCCCCCAGGGCGGCGGGCGGCTGCGCCGGGGAGACGCGTCGGTGGTGCTGTGGGTCGCCGAGATGCTGGGGCGCCACGGCTGGGCAGCACCAGGCCTGGCAGACATGCTGGCTGACGCGACGACGATCGCCCACGACGGGGTGGCTCGCCGGGCGGCCCGCCTGTACCTGGCTGACCCGTCCACCAGGGCCGAACGGGCCGGGCGCCTGGTCTCCCGGGACGCGTCGTTCGTCCAGGTGGACCAGGTGCTGCGGGTGCTGGTCACCCACCGCACCGACCTGCTGGACACGTACGTGCTCGCCAAGCGGCCCCTCAAGGGACGGTTCGCGACCCGGGGGGTGTGGATCGCCGACGCCAGCCCCGGCGAGGTGCTGCGCTGGACCCCGCAGCAGACCGAGGGGTACTGCGGCCTGCTGGCGAAAGGCGTCTCGGACCGCAAGGCCACGCAGCGCGCCTGGTGGTTGCGTCGGTTGGTCACCATGCCGGGCTTCGTCGCCACCGAGACGGCTGAGGCCCTGGCCGGCGACGACACCGTCATGCTCGAGGCCATGCTCACCGGGCTCGGCCGGGCAGCGGTGCCCGCGCGGGCACTGCCGACCCTCATGGACCACCTGGACGGCGACCGGGCACGGGTCGCGGTCTACTCGTCGAGCCGTTGTCTGCGCTGGCTGCCGCCGGACCAGGTGGCACAGGTCGCCACGGACCTGCTGACCAGCGCGAAGAAGGTCCAGGTGCGCAAGGAGGCCGCCCGGCTGCTCGGGCTGCACCACGTGGCACCCGACGTGCTGCTGGGCGTGCTCCAGCCCGGCGAGCGGGAGGAGCACCGTGACGTGCGGGTCGCCGCGATCACGGCGCTCGGTTCGTTCCTCGACCGCCCGCAGACGCGACAGGCCCTGGCCCGGACGGCGGCCGATGCCGACGGTGCCGTCGCGGCGTCGGTCCTCAGCCTCGGCCAGGCGGCCCTGACGACGTCGGCGCGCGCCGAGTACGCCCGGCTCGTCTGCACCGTGGCGTCGCACCCCGACGGCAAGACGGCCCAGGCCGGGATGTCGGCACTGCCCCGGTGGTACCGGTGGTCGGTGCCCGAGGCCCGGGCGACCACCCTGGCGGCCCTGACCGACCTGGACCGTCAGGACGTGTGGCGGTCGGCAGCGCTGGTCGCGAGCGCCTCCCAGGTTTGGGACGCCGACGACGGCCTGCCGGTCGTCGTGGCCGACGCTCTCCTGCGCATGAGGGGCACGGGGCCTGATGCCGGCCCTGAGCGCGACCTGCCGGCCCGGCAACGGCTCGGGTCGCTGCTCACCGCCTGGACGACGGGCAGCACCAGCGCCAACCCTCTGCTGCGCGAGCACCCCGAGGCCACGGCGGCGCTGGCCGACCTCCTGGCCGCTGCAGGGCTCTGCACCGAGGCGGCCTGGTGCCGTCTGGCCCTGGCCACGCCTGCCCGGCCCGACCACCTGCTGGCGGCGGCCGACCTGCTGGCCGACCGCCCGGTGGCCTGCTCCGCCGCGGGTACCTGGATCGCGTCGCAGGCCGCCTGGGGCATGCCGGAGACCTCGGAGACGGTCACCGCGCTGTCGGCGCGCGGTGACGGTGCGGCTGCCTGGCTGGCGCTGGGGCTGGTCACGGCGGCCGGTCGTAAGACCGGCTGGGCCTCGCCGTGGCCTGACCACCTCCGGGCCCTGCGCCGCCGGTCCGACCCCGAGCTGGCCGACGCGGCGTCAGAGGTGGTCACCGCCACCGAATAGTCAGCCCCCGCGGTCGGAGGGGCCGAGGCATCCACCCAGGGACGGCAGACCTGCCGCGTCACCCCTCGTCGGGTGTCTCGTCCGCGACGGCCGACCCTGGCTCCAGCCGTGAGGCCCAGACGCGCAGGGCGTCGCGGACCAGCTCGGCGCCGCGCAGGTCGCCGTACGTCGCGGTGAACCGGGGGTCTCCGACGTAGAGGTCGCCCAGGCCCAGCACGTAGGGGACCGACGGTTCGGCGGGCGTCCCCGGGGTGCCGGGGATCGAGCCGAGCCAGGCGACCTGCCGGGCGGCCAGGTCTTGTGCCCGGGGGCTGGCGGGGTCGACCTGGTCGGCTGCGGCCTGCACCCAGTCGTTGACGAGCTGCTGGGCGGCGGCCTTCCAGGCGGCTCGTTGCTCGTCGGTCTGGCCTCGCCACCAGGCGTCGGAGGTGGCGTAGGCCTCGGCTCCCCAGCGCTGCTCCACCTCCTCGCGGTGCTGGGTGTGGTCGAAGCCGTCGAACATCTGCGGTGCGGTCATGGTGGTTCCTTCCTCTCGTGCGGTGATCGTGCGTTCCACGGTCGTGACCATGCGGTCCAGGCGGGCCCGTTCGGCGCGCAGCCAGACCAGGTGGGCGCGCAGCGCCTCGGCCTCGTCGGTCTGGGCGTCGAGCACCCGCGCGATCTCGGCCAGGGGCAGGCCCAGGTCGCGCAGCATCAAGATCCGTTGCAGCCGGACCAGCGCGTCGGCGTCGTACCAGCGCACGCCGCCCGGAGCGGTCCGGGACGGCGCCAGCAGCCCGACGGCCTCGTAGTGGCGCAGGGTGCGGCTGGTCGTCCCGGTGACCCGGGCGACCTCTCCGATCGACGCTTCCATGACGACCACCGTAGAGGTTGACGTCGCGTCAACCGCAACACAGCTCGGCAACCCCTGGCATGCTGGGACCATGCTGGTTGCGTTCTCTGTCTCGCCGACCGGGTCGTCAGAGTCGGTGGCGGACGCCGTCGCCGACGCGGTGCGGGTGGTCCGCGAGTCGGGCCTGCCGAACCGCACCGACGCCATGTTCACCACCGTCGAGGGCGAGTGGGACGAGGTGATGGACGTCGTGCGCCGCGCCACCGAGGCTGTCGGCGCCCATGCCGGACGGGTCAGCCTGGTGCTCAAGGCCGACATCCGCCCCGGGCACACCGGCGAGCTGGACGGCAAGGTGCGGCGCCTCGAGGCCCGTCTCGACGCTGCGACCGACGCGCCCAGCCGTCGCGGCTGACGCACGGGATCGTCGGTCCGGTCCCGCGCGGGCCGACGGCCGCTGACCGTCGCTCCGGGTGCCCCGCTCCTGGACGCTCGGCTCGCCCGTCCGCGCGGCGTCGACGATCGGCCGCTCGCGCGCGGACCAGGGCCTCCGCCATGCGGCCAAGCGTGTGAAACGACGCCAACCTGGGCGAAAAGACGGAGCAGATAGGGCATATCGGCCGCTCACTCGTGAGAGGCTTGACTCAGCACCTCGTGAGGAGCGGGGGCGAGCCGCGAGAGGTCAGTTCATGCCGTTGTTCGAGCTTGGCTCCGGTCGCGTCCGGCTGGTGCAGCCGATGCAGCCCCGCGCCAGCACGTTCACAGCCGAGGTGCGGGCCGTGGTGGCGCACAACCTCCAGGCGATCATTCCCGAGCCGCTGTTCGTCGTGCACGAGCACGACGGGCGCGAAGGCTCGGGCCTGCCCGACCTGCTCGCCCTGGACCCCACCGGCCGGCCGGTCACCGTCGAGGTCATCCACCAGCTGGACCACGACGCTTTTCTCGCGGCGCTGCGTCGCGCCGGGAGCGCCGGGCGGATGACCGAGTCCGACCTCGGGCACGTCTACCACCCGGCCGACCCGGCCCGTTTCAGCCGGGACTTCGGCGCCTTCCGCGCCGGTCTGCCGTTCGGCATCCAGGCGCCGCGGCGCGTCGGGCCTCGCATCGTCGTGCTGTGCGCCGACGTCGCCCCGGAGGCTCACGACGCTTCCGACTTCTGGCAGGCCCGGGGCGGTCGGCTGGACATCCTCCAGGTCGGGGTGGTGCTGGGCGAGGACCAGTGCCGCCTGCTCACCATCGCCCCCTACGCCACGCACGAGGCCCGGCGCCGGGTGGTCGAACCGACGGGGCTGCACCTGGTGCCTGGTGGCATGTTCGACTCCACGGACACCCGCGCCCAGCCCATCGTGGAGGAGCAGCACCGCGCCGCGGTCAACGACGACGTGCGCCCCGTCCCGCCCCTGGCCTCGTCCGTCGAGCAGACCTTGCCCCGGGCGCGGCCTGAGACGTCGTGGGCACCTCCGACCACGGCAGCAGCCATGCCGATGGCGGCCGCGCCGGGCCGCGACACGTCCGCCGGCCGGGCGTCCAGTCCTGTGGAGACCACCTCGTCGCTCGCTGCCCAGGTCGTGGTCGGCCCGCCCGCCGCGGCCACCCTCGACCCGCTTGGACCGGCCGAACCAGCGGTGCAGCGCAAGTTCGACATGCTCGCCGCTCCGCTGGGGCTGCCGCCTGCCGTCGACGACCGGCCGCACCTGGCCCGCACCACCACGACCGCCTACCCCGAGCTGGTCGAGCTGGTCGACGAGTACGGCCCGACCCAGCTGGTCTGGTTGCGCCGTCGCCGCGGTGAGCGTCTCATCGCCCGGCTGCGGGTCGACGGCCTCATCGAGCTGCCCGACGGTCGTCGTTTCGACGACCCGTCCGCCGCCGCCTCGGCCGCTGCCCGCTCTGAGGGCGAGTTCGACGGCTGGACCTCCTGGCGCCTGGGCGACCACGGCCCCACCCTGGCTGAGGCGATCCAGGCCCGGCACCCGTTCTGACCGTCGCGGGTCCTGCTCAGCCCCAGCCGTAACCGGCCAGCCAGCGCTCCACCTCGGCGTAGAACCGGGCCCGCACCGGCGGGGCCGACAGCGTCAGGTCGTGCATACCCCCGGCGATGCGGACCACGGTCGTCACCGGGCCCAGCTGGACCGCGCGGGCCACGACGGCTTCCACCTCGATGACCACGTCGGCGCGGCGCATGTCTTCGCTCCACCGCGGGGAGATCCGCGACCGGTCCGACGCGGCGACCAGCACGGGCACACCGACATCGAGGCCCCGGGCCACTGTGGTGTGCCCTTCGATGATCGCGTGCAGCCAGCCGGGCCGCACCGGGAACGCCGGGTTGGGCCGCCACCGCTGGTCGTAGGTCCACTCCCCGCCGGTCGCGACCTGGACGCACCGCGCCCAGTGCCCGGAGTCGACGTTGGGCAGCGTCCCTTTCGGCTGGATGCGGGCCAGCTGGGCGATGCCCGGCGCTGACACGGTGCGCACCACCGACGACCCTTGCAGCTCCAGCCAGGGCGAGTTCAGCACCAGGCCCGCCACCCGGCCCGGGTGCCGGTCCGCCCACAGGCAGGCGACCAGCCCACCGGTCGAGTGCCCCATGAGCATCACCCGGGCGTACGGTCCGTGGTCCGCCTCGACGACGGCCAGCGCCGCCTCCAGGTCCTCGTCGTAGACCGCCAGGTCGTGGGTGTAGCCGGGGGACTGGTGCGGGCGCAGGCTGCGACCGTACTTGCGCAGGTCGAGGGCGTAGAACGCGGCACCCTGCGCCGCCCAGAACTGCGCCAGCGGCACCTGGAAGAAGTAGTCAGACCAGCCGTGCAGGTACAGCACGACCCGGACCGCCCGGAGCGGCCGGGGCGCGGGCGGGCGGTAGCGGACCAGCGTCGCGACGACAGGCCCCTCGTCGTCGCCGCCCAGGCCCAGGGTCAGGGCCTCAAAACCGTCACCGAGGACGTCCGGCTGCCAGTCGGCCACACTCCACGGTATCGGATGGCCACGTCTTCGGGGAGGGCCGGCCGGCCCGTGCGCGACGTTGAGATCCGGTCGTGGCGGACGGCTGCGAGCGGTGGTCGGACGGCACGTCGCAGGTCGCGCGACGGCCCGCACGGTACGCTGACGTGCAGGCACACTGCGCTCGTCGGGCGCCGCGGTCGTCGCTCGTCGTCCCAGCCCGGCCGCACGACACGTCCGCTCGGCCGGGTCGACGGTCAGCGGCAGTCACATGGGAGGACCCTATGCGCTACCTGGACGGGCTCTTCCGACTCCTGACCGGCAGACGGTCGTCCTGGGTCTGCGTCGTGGCTGCCGTCCTGGTGTCCGGTGCGGCGATGTCGCTGCTGTCCGACGGCGCGTCCACCGGGTACCCCGACGACGGGCTGCCGAACTCGGCCGAGTCGGCGCAGGTCGCGGCCCTGCTCGACGACCTGCCGTCCAGCGAGACCACCTCGGCCATCGTGGTGTACTGGCGCGACGGTGAGGCGCTGACCGAGGCTGACCGGGCTGCCATCGCCGACGCCACCGGCCCGCTGGCCGAGCGGTCGATCACCCCGGCCGCCGTGCAGCCGCGCTACGCCGACGACGGCACCGCGGCGATCGTGGTGGTGCCTCTCGACGCGGCCGAGGCCGACGCCGACGTGAAGCAGACCGCTGAGCGGCTGCGCACCGCCGCCGAGCAGGGCGCGCCCGACGGCCTGGTGGTGCACCTCACCGGCCCTGTCGGTTTCCGCGCCGACATCGCCGGGGCGTTCGCCGGTGCTGACACGCGCCTGCTGGTCGTGACCGCGTCGATCGTCGCTCTGCTGCTCATCGTCACCTACCGTTCTCCTCTTCTGTGGCTGGTGCCGCTGACCGTGGTCGGTGTCGGCGACGGCATCGCGCGCCAGGTGGTCGCCGCGCTGGGTTCGGCCACCGGCACCGCCGTCAACGAGTCCGTCTCGGGCATCGTCTCGGTGCTGGTCTTCGGGGCCGGCACCAACTACGCCCTGCTCATCGTCGCCCGGTACCGCGAGGAGCTGCGGCGGGTCGACGACCACCGTGACGCCATGCGCCGCAGTCTTCGCTCGACGTACCCCGCGATCCTCGCCTCCGGGTCGACGGTCATCCTGTCGCTGCTGACGCTCCTGCTGGCCGACCTCGGCAACAACCGGACGCTCGGCTGGGCCTGCGCGGTCGGGATCGCCGTCGCCATGGGGGCGGCGCTGCTGATCCTGCCGCCTGCCCTGGTGGTCTGCGGCCGTGGGCTCTTCTGGCCGCTGGTCCCCCGTTTCGAGCCGGACCGGCCCCGCCGGCCCCAGCTGTGGGAGCGGCTCGGGCTGCGGGTCGAGGGCCACCCTGGGCGCACGGTCGTGGCCGCCGCGGTCGGCCTCGGCCTCCTGGCCTGCGGGGCCGTCGGGCTGCAGATCGGTCTGCCGCAGACCAGCCAGTTCGTCGGGACGCCTGACTCTGTCGACGGGCAGGCGATCGTCGCGGACGCGTTCGGGGCGGGGACCACCGCGCAGACGCAGGTGGTGGTCCCGGACGCCGGGGCGCAGGCGGCCACCGACCGGATCGAGCGCACCGACGGCGTCGCTGCTGTCACCCGGTCGGAGAGCGCCGACGGCCTGACGGTGCTCGCCGTGACCCTGGACGCCCCGCCCAGCTCGGACGCCGCGTTCGCGACGGTCGACCGGCTGCGCGCCGGGCTGCACGAGGCCGAGGGCCCGGCCGGGCAGGCCCTGGTCGGCGGCTCCGACGCGACGGCGCTGGACACGCTGCGGACCTCCGAGCGCGACCAGCGGCTCATCGTGCCGATCATCCTGGCTGTCGTGTTCACGATCCTCGTGCTGCTGCTGCGCGCCCTGGTCGCGCCGGTCCTGCTCATCGTCACCGTGCTGGCCACCTTCGGGGCCGCGATGGGCGCCGGCAACCTGGTGTTCACCCGCATCCTGGACTACCCGGGGATGGACACGACGGTGCCGCTGTTCTCCTTCCTGTTCCTGGTGGCGCTGGGTGTGGACTACAACATCTTCCTCACCACGCGGGCCCGGGAGGAACGCACCGAGCTCGGGACGCGCGGGGGGATGCTCCGGGCGCTGGCCGCCACCGGCGGGGTCATCACCTCGGCCGGGATCCTGCTGGCGGCGGTGTTCGCCGTCCTGGGCGTGCTGCCGGTGGTCGCCCTCATGCAGATCGGGGTGATCGTGTGCATCGGCGTCCTGCTCGACACCCTGGTGGTGCGCACCCTCGTGGTGCCCGCCCTGGCGTTCTGGCTGGGCGACCGTTTCTGGTGGCCCGCCCGAACCGCCGGACCTCGCAGCGACCAGGCGGACCCCGTCGTCGGAGCCTGACGCTGGGCCTCGCCGCTCGGAGGCACCACCACGTCCGACGGCTCACGACCACCCGTGCGCGACGACTACGGTGAGCACGACCCCGGAAGGACCACATGAGCGACGACGCCCCCACCGTTGACACCCTGACGATCGCGCTGGTCGAGACCGCCGACCTGCCCGAGCTGGCGGACCTCGCGGCCCGGACGTTCCCGCTGGCCTGCCCGCCGGGGACGACCCGTGAGGAGACGGACCGGTTCGTCGCCGCGCACCTGTCGCCGGCGGCGCTGGCCGGCTACCTGGCGGACGGCACCCGGCGCCTGCTGATCGCCCGGGCCGACGGTGCCGCCGTGGGCTACACCATGACCGTCGCCGGCGACCCGACCGACCCGGACGTGGCCGCGGTGGTCACCGACCGTCCCGCGGTCGAGCTCTCCAAGTGCTACACGGACCTGGCGGTGCACGGTGGTGGGATCGCCGCCCGGCTGGTGGCGGCGGCCCTGGACCAGGCCCGCACCGACACCGGCCCGGCCGGGACCTGCTGGCTGGGCGTCAACCAGGAGAACGTCCGGGCGCAGCGCTTCTACGCCAAGCAGGGTTTCGTCGTCGTCGGGACCAAGCAGTTCGACGTCGGCGGCCAGATGCACGACGACTTCGTCATGGCCCGGCCCCTGACCGGGCTCTGACGTCAGCCTTGTGGCCGCTCAGCGGCACCCCCGTACCTCGACCGGGCCAGGAGCCGAATCGGATTCTGCGGCCTTCCGATGCACAATGGCGGCGTGGACACAGACACAGCCACAGCCACCGACGTCCTCGGGGACGCGTGGACTGCCCGGACTCTTCACCTGAAATCTGACCCGCTGGCCCGCCGGACGGGGGTCGAACCCATCGCGACGCTGGTCTCCCAGCGGGTCGTCGACCCGGCGCGGGTCGCCGTGCTGCACCTGCACGGGTTCGTGGACTACTTCTTCCACGACCACCTGGCGGTGCCGCTGGCCGACGCCGGGTACCAGCTGTACGGGCTGGACCTGCGCGACTGCGGCCGGTCGTCCCAGCCGGGGCGTCCGATCAACGACACCGACTCGCTGGCCCGGTACACCGAGGAGATCGACCGGTCGGTGCGCGAGCTGGCGCTGGTGCACGGCAAGGTCGTGGTCGCGGCCCACTCCACGGGCGGCCTGACCGCAGCCCTGTGGGCCGACGCCCGGCCCTACCTGGTCGGGCGGGGCACGCTGGCGGCGCTGGTGCTGAACTCGCCGTGGCTGGACCTGCCCGGCGGGGGCTGGACCAAGACGGCGCGCGGCCTGGCGGCCGACATGGTCGGCCGGGTCGCACCGGGCAAGGTCGTCACCCACCTCGGCGAGCACTACGGCCGCGCCCTGCACTGCGCCAGCGGCGGCGAGTGGAACTACGACCTGGCCTGGAAGTCTCACGAGTCCCCCCCGGTCACCGCCGGGTTCGTCCGTTCGGTGCGCCAGGCGCAGGCCCGGGTGGCGCACGGCCTGGACATCGGCTGCCCGGTGCTGGTCCTGGCCTCGGCTGCCAGCGGCCCGGGCAACCGCGACCACGACCGCCTGGTCACCACCGACTGTGTGCTGAACGTGGCCGACATGGAACGTCTGGCACCACAGCTGGGCGCCGACGTGACCTTCCGCCAGATCGACGGCGGCGCGCACGACCTGTCGCTGTCGCCGTCCCCGGCGCGCGAGGCCTTCGTCGACGCGACAGTCGCCTTCCTGGACGCCAGGATCGACTGACCGCACCTCCTCTGCGTTTTAGACCTCCTCTCGAGCGAAAGTTGCACAGAACGCACGTTAAAATGCATACTGGTGCAGTGACACTGTTGAGGTTCGCTGTACAGAACCACCGCAGCATCAGAGACAGGGCTGAGCTCACGTTCGTCAGCTCAGCCCTGCGCACCCAGCGTCCTCCGGATGGCGACTGGACGAGTGTCACTCATCGGGTGGCCGGCATCTTCGGAGCCAACGCCTCCGGCAAGTCGGCGATCCTCGATGCTCTCGGCTACGCCAGGTCTGCCGTCGAGCTGTCCTCGTCGGAGTGGTTGAAGTGGCCGACGGTGCCACGAGCACCGTTCAAGCTCGACACCAGCCACACGGACACCCCGTCGACCTACGAGTTCGACCTGGTCATCGATGGTGTCCGCCACGAGTATGCCTTCTCGGTCGGACCGTCGGGGATCGAAGCGGAATGGCTCAACGACTACCCCAGCGGCCGACGACGCCTGCTCTTCGAACGCTCCGGCAACACCTACAGCTTCGGGCGTGGCCTCTTCCGGCCGACGAAGATCTCTGGGGCGACGACACCTCGGGAGCTGTTCCTGTCGCGCGCGGCCAGCATGGGACATGGCGGGCTCACTCCCATGCACGACGCGCTCGTCTCCGGGATCGACGTCGTGCGGTTCGGCGACCACCACCGGACGCACCGGCTCTCGTCCATCATCGACGCACTGGTCGACGGCTCGGTCACCCTGGCGGAGATCAACCTCCTCCTCCAGGTCGCCGACATCGGGATCAGCGCCGTCAAGGTCCGTGAAGACCAACTGCCGGAACCGGTCCGGCAGTTCCTCTCTGACATTGCTGCCGCCGCCGAGAAGGCCAAGCAGCTCGAAGGCATCCGGCTGCCGACCGAGCCAGAGATACGACGCAGCCTGGAGTTCTACCACCGCGGTCAGGAGGGCCACGACCACGGCCTGCGCATCGACGACGAGAGCGACGGCACCCTCGCCTGGTTGTCGCTGGCGATGCCCGCCGTGCAGGCCTTGCGCACCGGCCGGCTGCTGGCCGTCGACGAGATGGACGCGAGCCTGCACCCCCAGCTCTCGGCAGCCTTGATCGGCATGTTCACCGACTCTCAGATCAACACTCGGGGCGCACAGCTCGTCTTCACCAGCCACGACGTCCAGCTGTTGTCGCCGCAGTCGTCGACGGTCCTGGCTCCCGAAGAAGTCTGGTTCACCGAGAAGGGGATCGACGGGGCGACGTCCCTGTTCTGCCTGGCAGACTTTCCGCACCGCGAGGCTGACAACGTCGCCCGGCGCTACATCGCAGGCCGCTACGGCGCGGTACCCAGCGTGGCGCTGTCGCTGGTCCGCTCCTTGCTGGACGAGCCAGACGGGATCGGCTGCTGATGATGAGCAGGGGGCGAGACATCCGACGGCGCGCGTCGCACCGTCAGCCGCGCCGGCGCGGCCTCGTGGTGACCGAAGGCGAGAAGACCGAACCGCAGTACGTCGACGGCGTCAAGCAGCTGTTCCGCAGCTCCCAGGTGGACGTGACGACCCACGGCGTCGGGCGCGACCCCGCCAGCGTCCTCGCCCGGGCGGAGAACCTGCTGCGCCGGGCCAGACGATCGGGCGAACCGTACGACTGGTGCTGCG
>JAVBSR010000044.1:0-7492 GCA_031556715.1 Cellulomonas sp. | reverse complement strand
CAGCGAGGAGGAGCTGACCCAGGACGTCGAGCGGCTCACCGCCCGCTGGGCCGACATCGAGGGCAAGGTCAAGGCCGGCAAGTCGCCCGAGCTGCTCTACGGCGAGCCGGACCTGACCCTGAAGGTCGTCCGCGACCTGTTCACCGAGGACTTCAAGAGCCTGGTCATCGAGGGCAACGACGCCTGGGACCTGGTCGACGGCTACGTCTCGCACGTCGCTCCCGACCTGCGCGAGCGGCTGGAGCGCTACGAGCCCGACAACGGTCGCGACGTCTTCGCGGCCTACCGGATCGACGAGCAGATCGCCAAGGGCCTGGACCGCAAGGTCTGGCTGCCCTCGGGTGGTTCGCTGGTGATCGACCGCACCGAGGCGATGACGGTGGTCGACGTCAACACCGGGAAGTTCACCGGCTCCGGGGGCAACCTGGAGGAGACGGTCACCAAGAACAACCTCGAGGCGGCGGAGGAGATCGTCCGTCAGCTCCGGCTGCGCGACATCGGCGGCATCATCGTCGTCGACTTCATCGACATGGTCCTGGAGTCCAACCGGGACCTGGTGCTGCGGCGGCTGGTCGAGGCGCTGGGCCGGGACCGCACCAAGCACCAGGTGGCCGAGGTGACGACGCTGGGCCTGGTCCAGCTGACCCGCAAGCGGGTGGGGCAGGGCCTGGTCGAGGCGTTCTCGGAGACCTGCGAGCACTGCCACGGCCGAGGCTTCATCGTGCACAGCGAACCGGTGGGGGCCTCACGGTCTGAACCGGCCCCTGCGGAGGAACCGCAGTCCAGGCGCAAGCACCGTCGCCGGGGTGGTGCCGACACGTCGGTGCCGGTGCTGCCCGAGGCGCGTGAGGCGGTCAAGGCCAAGCTGGCGACGATCGCGGCTGCCGCGGCGCAGGCGCACGAGCAGCAGCCTGACGGCGCAGTGTCGGACGGTGCAGTGTCAGACGGCGCAGTGTCAGACGGCGCAGCGCCAGACGGTGCGACGTCTGACGAGACGGCTCCGGACGGCGGTGCGGCGGTCTCCGGCGGTGCACCGGCCGGGTCCACCGAGCCAGGTGCTGACCGGACCGAGGACGCTCGGGTCGTCGAGGAGCCTGCCCAGCAGGCGACCGTCGAGCCGGAGACGGCCCAGGAGGCCCCTGAGCCGGAGGCGGCTGAGCAGGACTCCGACAGGTCCGACGCGGCTGGAGCCGCCGGTTTGACCGGGGGTGTCGCGCAACCGTAACCTTGACGGTCGGCACACTGCAGGTGTGCCCGTCGAGCCGCCCTCAGGCAGTTGAGCGATCAGCTGGCCGTGGCCCGTGTCGTGAGACGCAGCAGTCGTCTGACCAGCAGTCTCACGGGTTCTGGGGCGCCCGCAGTGGAAGCAGTCCGAAGTCCGAGCAGATCCCTTCGTGGGTCCGAGCAGAAGTGAGCAGCCCCGTGGTATACGCGATCGTCAAGGCCGGCGGCCGTCAGGAGAAGGTCTCCGTCGGCGACGTGCTCGTCGTCGACAGGCTGGCAGCCCAGGCGGGTGCCAGCGTCGAGCTGCCCGCACTGCTGCTCGTCGATGGTGAGAAGGTGACGTCGGACGCCGCCGCCCTGGCCAAGGTGTCAGTCACCGCTGAGGTCGTGCGGGACGACAAGGGCCCGAAGATCACGATCATGAAGTTCAAGAACAAGACCGGGTACCGCAAGCGCCAGGGCCACCGGCAGAAGCTGACCCGGCTGAAGGTCACCGGGATCAAGGCGTAAGGGAACCTGGACAGATGGCACACAAGAAGGGCGCGAGCTCCTCGCGCAACGGTCGTGACTCCAACGCGCAGCGGCTGGGGGTCAAGCGGTTCGGCGGTCAGCAGGTGCGCGCGGGCGAGATCCTCGTGCGCCAGCGCGGCACGCACTTCCACCCGGGCAACAACGTGGGGCGCGGCAAGGACGACACGCTGTTCGCGCTGAGCGCCGGTGCGGTGGCCTTCGCCACGCGCCGGGGCCGCAAGGTCGTCGACGTGGTCGTCGCCGAGGCCTGAGGCCTCGGCTCAGCACGCCCGCACCAGACATTCGACACAGGGGCCGCCAGGCCTCTGCACCCGTGGGCTCCGCCCGCGACGTGATGCCCTGACGACAGGTGCCCGCAGGGCGCCACCAAGGGGTGCACCCTCCGGTGCGCCCCTTTTCGTCATCGAGAGGAGCTGCCGTGGCGACGTTCGTCGACCGGGTCGTGCTGCATGCCACGGCCGGAGACGGCGGGCACGGCTGCGCCTCGATCCGCCGGGAGAAGTACAAGCCGCTGGCCGGCCCGGACGGTGGCGACGGCGGGCACGGCGGGTCGGTGGTCCTGGTCGTGGACCCGCAGGTCACTACCCTGCTGGACTACCATCACGCACCTCACCGCAAGGCGGCGTCGGGCACCCAGGGGATGGGCAACAACCGGTCTGGGGCGACGGCGGCCGACCTGGAGCTGCCGGTCCCGGACGGCACCGTGGTGCTCTCGCCCGACGGAGCGGTGCTGGTCGACCTCGTCGGGCCCGGTGCACGGCACGTGGTCGCGGTCGGCGGTCGGGGCGGGCTGGGCAATGCCGCGCTGGCGTCGCCGCGTCGCCGGGCGCCAGGGTTCGCGCTGCTCGGCGAGCCGGGCGAGACGGTCGACGTGGTGCTGGAGCTGAAGATCGTCGCGGACGTGGCGCTCGTCGGATTCCCCAGCGCGGGGAAGTCCAGCCTGGTCGCTGCCATGTCGGCGGCCCGACCGAAGATCGCCGACTATCCGTTCACGACGCTGGCGCCCAACCTCGGCGTCGTGCAGGCCGGGTCTGCCCGGTACACCGTCGCCGACGTGCCGGGGCTGATCCCCGGGGCGTCGGAGGGCAGAGGGCTGGGCCTGGAGTTCCTGCGGCACGTCGAACGCTGTGCGGTGCTCGTGCACGTGCTGGACTGTGCGACGCTGGAACCGGGCCGTGACCCGCTGACCGATCTTGACACCATTGAAGCGGAGCTGGCTGCCTATTCCGCTGACCTGGACGAACGCTGGGGTCGCACGCCGATGACGGAGCGTCCCCGCGTGGTGGTGCTGAACAAGGCGGACGTGCCCGAGGCGGCAGAGCTGGCCGAGCTGGTGCGTGGCGACCTGGAGGCTCGCGGCCTGCCGGTGTTCGTCGTGTCGGCCGTCGCCCACACCGGGCTGCGCGCGCTGACGTTCGCCCTGGCCGAGCACGTGGCCGCGGCCCGTGCCGCCGAGCCCGTGCCCGAACCGACCCGCATCGTCCTGCGTCCACGGGCCGTGGACGACCAGGGATTCACCGTGACCCGGCGTGAGCACGGCACCGTGGTGTGGTTCCAGGTGCGCGGTGACAAGCCCGAACGCTGGGTACGGCAGACGGACTTCGCCAACGACGAGGCTGTCGGCTACCTCGCCGACCGGCTGGCTCGGCTCGGCGTCGAGGACGCGCTGCTCGCGGCCGGCGCCGTCGCGGGGGACGAGGTCCGGATCGGATCGGACGACGACTCGGTGGTCTTCGACTGGGAGCCGACGCTGACCACCGGGGCTGAGCTGCTCGGCGCGCGCGGCACCGACGCGCGGCTCGACTCGCACTCCCGCCCCAGCCGCCAGGACCGCCGTCGGGCGCACCTGGACCGCATGGACGCCAAGGCTGCCGCCCGCGCAGAGCTGGCTGCCGAACGTGACCAGGGCGTATGGACCGACCCGGACGAGGTCGACCGGCCCTGAGATGATGGACCCGTGAGGACAGTCCCGTGAGCACGCTGGCCAACCGGTCGCTGCTGTCGGCCGCCCAGCGGATCGTCGTCAAGGTGGGGTCGTCGTCGCTGACCGACGGGCACGGTCACCTCGACCCGCCACGGCTGGCCGACCTGGCTGACGTGCTGGCAGAGCGCCGGGCCGCCGGCCAGGAGGTGGTGCTGGTCTCCTCGGGTGCCATCGCCGCGGCGCTGGGACCGCTGGGTCTACCTGCCCGGCCCCGTGACCTGGCGACCGCGCAGGCGGCGGCCTCCGTCGGGCAGGGGCTGCTGGTCGCACAGTGGGGTGAGGCCTTCGCCCGCCACGACCTGCGTGTCGGCCAGGTGCTGCTGACCGCCGACGACGCCATGCGCCGCGCCCACTACCGCAACGCCAGCCGGGCCTTGACCCAGCTGCTGGCGCTGGGGGTGGTCCCGGTGGTCAACGAGAACGACGTCGTGGCGACCGACGAGATCCGGTTCGGCGACAACGACCGGCTGGCCGCGCTGGTCTCGCACCTGGTCCGGGCCGACGCGCTGGTGCTGCTCACCGACGTGGACGCGCTCTACACCGGGCCGCCGGGCCGTCCTGGCTCCGTCCGGATCCCCCTGGTGCTGGGCCCCGAGGACGTGGCCGGCATCGACGTGTCTCGGCGTGGTTCGGCGGTGGGCACCGGCGGGATGGTCACCAAGCTCGACTCGGTGGCCATCGCCACCGGGTCGGGTATCCCGGTGCTGCTGACCAGTGCCGCCAGGGCCCGGGACGGGCTCGACGGGGTGGACGTGGGCACCTGGTTCGCCGCCACCGGGCGGCGCACCTCGGTGCGGCGGCTGTGGCTGGCCCACGCCGCTCGGGTGCGCGGCCGCCTGGTGGTGGACGCCGGGGCGGTGCGGGCGGTCCGCGACCGTGGCACGTCGTTGCTGCCGGCGGGCGTCGTCGGGGTCTCCGGGCGGTTCTCTGCGGGCGACCCGGTGGAGATCGTCGGCCCGGACGGTCTGGTCGTGGCCCGTGGTCTGGTCGCCTACGACGCCGCCGAGGTGCCGGCCCTGCTGGGCCGTCAGACTGCCGACCTGGCGGCCGAGCTGGGCGCCGGGTACGACCGGGAGCTGGTGCACCGCGACGACCTGGTGCTGGTCCGCCCACACGGTGCCTGACCCCCACCTGACCGGCATGCCCGCAGGAGTGCCGACCGCCCTGGCGGAAGCGTCGGACGGCTAGTCTGGCCTCATGGACGCGACACCTACGCAGGGGCCGTCGGAGGCGCAGCTGGCCGTCGAGGACATGGCGCGCCGCGCCAAGTCTGCTGCCCGCTCGTTGGCGACCGCCACCAGGGCTCGCAAGGACGCGCTGCTGGCAGCGCTGGCCGACGCCCTGGTGGCTGCGACGGCGCAGATCCTGGCCGCCAACGCCCAAGACCTGGACCGGGGCCGGGCCGACGGGATGTCTGCCGGTCTGCTGGACCGGCTCGCGCTCACCGACGACCGTATCGGCGCGATCGCCGACGCCCTGCGCGAGCTGGCCGGGCTGCCTGACCCGGTGGGGGAGGTGGTGCGGGGGTCGACGCTGCCGAACGGCCTGCGGCTGCGCCAGGTGCGGGTGCCGATGGGTGTGGTGGCGATGATCTACGAGGCGCGGCCCAACGTCACCGTGGACGCCGCAGGCCTGGCCCTGAAGAGCGGCAACGCGGTGCTGCTGCGCGGCGGGTCGGCGGCGCTGTCGTCCAACACGGTGATCGTCGAGACGCTGCGCCGGGCGCTGGCGGACGAGGGATGGTCGCCGGACCTGGTGCAGTCGGTGGACGCCTGGGGGCGCGAGGGCGGGGTGGCGTTGATGCGGGCGCGGGGCCTGGTCGACGTGCTGGTGCCGCGCGGCGGGGCGAGCCTCATCCAGACCGTGGTGCGCGAGGCCGTCGTCCCGGTCATCGAGACCGGCGTGGGCAACTGCCACCTGTACGTCGACGCGTCTGCCGACCTGGCGCAGGCGCTGGCGATCCTGCTGAACTCCAAGACGCAGCGGGTCGGGGTGTGCAACGCGCTGGAGACCCTGCTGGTGCACCAGAGCGTGGCCCAGGACTTCCTGCCGCGGGCGATCCTGGCGCTGGCCGAGGCGGGTGTCACCGTGCACGGTGACCCTGCCACGCTGGCCCTGGCCCCACCCGGGACGCTCACGGCGGTCGCGACCGACGAGGACTGGGCGACCGAGTACCTGTCGCTGGATCTCGCGGTGCGCGTCGTGCCTGACCTGGAGGCAGCGGTGGAGCACATCCGCACCTGGAGCTCGGGCCACACCGAGGCGATCTGCACCACGGACCTGCGGGCATCGCAGCGCTTCATCGCCGAGGTGGACTCTGCGGCGGTCATGGTCAACGCCTCGACCCGGTTCACCGACGGCGGCCAGTTCGGCCTGGGCGCCGAGATCGGCATCTCCACCCAGAAGCTGCACGCCCGCGGGCCGATGGGCCTTTCCGAGCTGACGACCACCACCTGGGTGGTCCATGGGGATGGTCATGTCCGGATCTGACCCGTCCGTATCGGACGCGTCTGAGACGATTGTCCGGTGACCGGAACCACGGCCCCGCCCCGTCTGGGGGTGATGGGCGGCACGTTCGACCCCGTCCACCACGGGCACCTGGTCGCGGCCAGCGAGGTCGCGGCCCGGTTCGACCTGGACGAGGTGGTGTTCGTGCCCACCGGCCAGCCGTCGTTCAAGCAGGACACAGGTGTCACCGCCGCGGAGCACCGGTACCTCATGACCGTCATCGCGACCGCAGCGAACCCCAGGTTCACGGTGAGCCGGGTGGATATCGACCGGCCTGGTCTGACCTACACGGTCGACACCCTGACCGATCTCCAGGCCCAGCGGCCGGACGCAGAGCTGCTGTTCATCTCCGGTGCCGACGCCATCGCACAGATCCTGCACTGGCAGGACGCGGCTCGGCTGTTCGAGCTGGCACGGTTCGTCGCCGTGACCCGGCCGGGGCACCGGATGTCCACCGAGGGCCTGCCCACCGGTAGAGTCGAGGAGCTGGAGGTCCCGGCGTTGGCGATCTCCTCGACTGATGTGCGAGAACGTGCCCGGGCGGGACTTCCGGTGTGGTACTTGGTACCTGACGGTGTGGTTCAGTACATCGCAAAGCACAAGCTGTACCGAGGACGTGAGGTCTGAATGAGCCAGCCTGGGGAGCGGCGCCGCCGCCGTGAGGCCGACCGGGCCGTATCGTCCGGCACGCCCATGGTGCCGGACACGCCGAGCGCGCCCGGCCGGCGCACCCGGCGTGACGCGCCGCCACCGGCCTCACCGTCCGAGGCGCCGCCAGCCCGGTACGGCTACCGGCAGCGCTCGTCGGCAGCCGACGACCGGCGGGTGCCGTCGTGGACGCAGGAGCAGCCGCCCGAGGCGCCGGTCGAACGGCCTGCCCGCAGGGCGGAGTCGTCGCTGGGACGGCCCGGTGCCGGGCAGCCGCAGCACTCAGGTCCGGTCGCCCCCCGCGGCACGGGCCCGGGTGGTGCACGCACCACAGGACCGGTCGGTGCCCGACCGAAGGGGCCTGCGGCACCCGGGACGACCGGTTCGCTGCCTCCGCAGCCGCCCCCGGCGCGGGGGGCGACCGGACCGCTGCCGCCGCCGCCCCAGACGGGCGCGGTGCGGCCTGCGTCGGCGGGTGGCGCCCCGGCGCCGCAGAGCACGCGGGGTATGGCGCCGATCCAGGACCCGCGGCCGAGAGCCACGGAGTCGGTGTGGTCGGCGGGTGGGTCGCAGCCTGACGCGCCGTCGCAGGTCACC
>JAVBSR010000176.1:0-11130 GCA_031556715.1 Cellulomonas sp. | reverse complement strand
CAACCTGGTGCGCAAGGTCCGCCGCGACCTGGTGGCCGCCGGGTCGAGCTTCGACGGGTACGACGAGGTGCTGGCCCAGGTCGACAAGTACCTGGGGTACTTCGACGGCCCGGTCGAGGACCTGACCAAGTGGGCCGACGGGCTGGACCTGCCTTTCACGGGCGAGACCATCATGTTCGTCGACTACTTCAACGCGTTCGAGACGACCGACGTGCCGCGCAACGCCGCGAAGATCCTCAAGGCGGCCGGTGTCGACTTCGGGATCCTGGCTCTGCCCGGTGCCACCCTCGGCGAGCTGCTCGACGTCAACCTGGACAAGTTCGTCGAGATGGGCAGGTACAACGTCGACGTCCTGCAGAAGGCGGGCGCGAAGCGGGTCGTCATCATCAACCCGCACGACTACGTCTACTTCACGCGGGAGTACACCCAGTACATCGGTGAGCTGCCGTTCGAGGTCGTCTACATCACCGACCTCCTCGACGAGCTGGTCAAGGAAGGCAAGCTCGACTATTCCGGCGGCACCGGTGCCGGCACCACGGTGACCTACCACGACCCGTGCACGCTGAACAAGATGTGCGGGATCAACGCGTCGCCGCGGGCGCTCATCAGCGCGCTGCCCGGGGTCGAGTTCATCGACGTCAGCCCGGTCACCCAGTGGAGCTACTGCTGCGGCAAGGGCAGCGCCAGCTTCAAGACCCTGCACCCCGACAAGGCGTACAAGATCGGCACCACGCGGCTCGAGGCCGCCGCCGACCTCGGTGCCGAGCAGATCGTGCTGGCCTGCCCGCACTGCAAGGACCAGCTGACCGACGTCCAGGCCCGGTCCGGGGTCCGCGTCGAGCCGGTGCACGTGCTGTCGCTCATCGCCACGGCCCTGGGTCTCGACTGAGCTCGCCCCACGACACGAAGAACGGAGACAGCCATGAACAACGACCCACGATGGATCGACGACCACTGGGAGGTCGCCGACGGCCTGCGGAGCGAGAGCATCCCCACGCCGTACCAGGTGATGAACGACGCGGAGCGGCAACGCATCATCGCGACGCGCTGGAACTACCTGGACTTCATGCACGACCACTTCGCCGATCGCATCGTCGAGCCCCCTGAGGGTGTCGTCGAGATCGAGACGACCCACTCGCACGGCTGACCAGCCGGCACCGAACAAGACCAGGAGAACCTCAGTGCGGATCCTCGTGTGCGTCAAGCACGTACCAGACACCACAGAAGTCCGGTTCGACCCGGCGACCCAAGAGCTCAAGGTTCGGCAGGCACCGACCAAGATCAACAACTACGACGAGAACGCCATGGAGGCCGCGGTCGTGCTGCGGCAGGCCCTCAAGGCCGAGGTCGTCGTCGGTTGTGTCGGTCCGTCGGAGGCGGCCAAGACCGTCAAAGAGGCGGTCGCCATGGGTGCTGACCGGGGTGTCCTGGTCACCGGCCCGTGGGCCGGCGAGCTCGACGCCGCGGGGACCGCACGTGTCATCGCGGGGCTCGCGAGCAGCGAGGGTCCGTTCGACCTGGTCCTGGCTGGCGACGTCTCCGAGGACGGGTACCACTCGTTGGTACCCGGCCTCGTCGCCAGCCACCTCAAGGTCCCGTTCGTCCGGGGCGTCAGCGCGCTCGACGGCGACGGCGGGGACGCCGTGTCCGTCGAGCGGCTGGTCGACGGTGCGGTCGAGTCCTACTCCGTGAGCCTGCCGGCGGTCCTGTCGGTCGGCACCGCGATCAACACGCCGCGGACGGTCACCAAGCTGCAGGTCATGAAGGTCCCGATGTCCAAGGTGGCCACCCGGTCGGCGGCTGACGTCGGGGTCGACGAGGCCTCGCTGGCGCCGGAGGCGGCTGCCACCCGGCTGGTCGGTGTCCGCCCCGCCGCGACCCCCCGCAGCAACGAGGTCGTCTCCGGAGAGCCGGACGCCGTCGTCGCGCAGATCGTCGCCCGTCTCGAGCAGGCAGGAGTCCTCTCATGAGCGCCCTCGTCATCGTCGAACCCGGCCAGGACCCGCAGAACCTGGTCGCGCTCGCCCAGCCGGTCACCGACAGCGTCGACGTCGTGGTGCTCGCGGTCGCCGGCCTGGAGGCCGGCGAGGCGACGGCCGAGGTCGTGGCGGGCCTGGTGTCCGACCGCGGCGCCGACCTGGTGCTGCTGCCCTCGACCCCACGGTTCGCCGAGGTCGCGGCGCTGCTCACCGGGCGGCTCGACGCCGCCTGCGCGCCCAACGCGATCTCGCTGGCTGCGACAGCCGACGGGCTGACGGCCGACCGCCTGCTCTACGGCGGGGTGGTCGTCGGGACCATCGCGCTCCAGCGGCCGGTGCGCGTGGTCACCTCCACCGTCAAGCCGCTGGCCGCTGCGGCCGCGCCGGAGGTGGTGACGCCCCCGGCGGTGGCGGGCAAGACCCTGACCGGCCGCACCGAGACGACCGTCGAGGGTGGCCTGGCCAACGCCGAACGCATCGTCTCGTTCGGCCGTGGGCTGCGCAGCCAGGACGACATCGCGCTGGTCCGGGCCCTCGCCGAGGCGCTCGGCGCGGAGATGGGCTGCTCGCGGCCCATCGTCGACGACAACAAGTGGCTGGACCTGTCGCACCAGGTCGGCCTGACCGGCACGACCGTCCGCCCGCGCCTGTACCTGGCGCTGGGCATCTCCGGCCAGATCCAGCACCTCGTGGGGATGCGCGACTCGGCGATGATCGTCTCGGTCAACACCAACGCGTCGGCGCCCATCTTCGAGGCGTCGGACCTGTCCGTCGTCGGCGACATCTACGAGATCGTGCCGCGGCTGACCGCGGCGATCTCCGCCCGGTAGGCCTGACCGTGTCCCGGGAGTACATGGTCGACCTGCCGCACTGGTTGCACTGGGGCATCTACGTCTTCGCCCTGCTGCCGACCGCGGTCGTGTTCGGCTGGCTGATGACGCGTCGCGTCAGGCGTTCGGGTACCACCTGGGGCGAGCTGGGCCGCGGCGTGGTCGCGGCGTTCCGGCGCAACCCGAAGACGGTCACCCGCCGTGTGGCGGGTGACGTCTTCGGGCAGGCCACCGTCCGGCGCAACCGGCTCGGTGCGCTGCTCCACCTGCTGATCTTCGGCTCCTTCGCGACGCTGGTCGTCGGCACGGCGCTGGTCGGCATCGAGCAGGACCTCACGCGGCCCTTGTTCGGCTGGAAGTACCTCACCGGCGGCTTCTACGCCGGGTTCGAGCTGGTGCTCGACACGGCCTCGCTGACGCTGATCGCCGGGGTGCTCGTCGCCATGTGGCGGCGCTACGGCGTACGCCCGGCCCACCTCGGCGGGCGCCAGTCGGTCCACGTCGTGTACGGCGCGCTGGGCTGGTTGTCCCTGTCGGGCCTGCTGCTGGAGGCGGGACGGCTGCTGGCCGACCCCGCCGAGCACGACCGCTGGGCTTATGTGGGCAACGGTCTGGCGGCGGCGCTCGACCCGGTGGTGGGGGACCACGCCCTGGGCTTCTACCAGGTGTTCTGGGCCGCCCACGTCATCAGCGCCTTCGTCTTCCTGGCGCTCATCCCGCTGCTGATGCTCGACCACATCATCGTGCTGCCCCTGACGTTGGCCATCCAGGCCGACCGGGAGCCCGGTCGGCTGACCACGCCGTTCGACCTCCCGGCCATCGTCGAGGCGGAGGGCGACCTCGAAGGCATCAGCGCCGGGGTGGCGAACCCGGTCGAGAACCCGTGGCAGCGACGTTTCATGCTCGACGCCTGCATCGACTGCGGACGGTGCGAAGCGGTCTGCCCGGCCAACGCCGCGGGCAGGCTCTTGTCGCCGCGCAAGGTCGTCCAGGCGCTCGGCGCCGACCTGCGCGCCAGCATCGTCGCCGGGTCGACGCCCGAGGAGGACGTCTTCGCCCGGGGCGTGGTGGCCGAGGACACGGCGTGGAGCTGCCTCACCTGCGGCGCCTGCGCCCGGGAGTGCCCCGCCATGGTCGACCAGCCCGGCACTCTCGTCGAGCTGCGTCGTCACCTTGTCGAAGGCGGCCAGGTGCCCGAACGGCAGGCCGCCGTGCTGGAGGCCGTGGAACGCAACCAGAACCCTCTGGGGCTGCCCTCGTACCAGCGCACCGAGTGGATGACGGGCCTGGAGGTGCCGACCCTCGCCGAGAACCCGGCGCCGGAGTACCTGTACTGGATCGGTTGCATGGCCGCCTACGACCAGCGGGCCCGCTCGATCGCCCAGTCCATGGTGAAGATCCTCAAGCACGCCGGGGTCTCCTTCGCGGTGCTCGGCGAGGAGGAGGTCTGCTGCGGCGAGGCTCAGCGCAAGCTGGGCGACGAGGCAGGGTTCCAGATGCGCGCCATGGAGAACATCGCCCTGTTCGAGGGCTACGAGGTCGTCAAGGTGCTGACGCACTGCCCGCACTGCCTGGCCACCCTGACCAAGGACTACCCCGAGTTCGGGGCCAAGCTCCAGGTCGTCCACCACTCGGCGCTGCTGGCCGAGCTGCTGGCCTCCGGCAAGGTACCCGCGCCGCTGGCCGAGGACCTCGGCACGCTGACCTACCACGACCCGTGCAACCTGGGTCGGCTGGGCGGGGTCTTCGACCCGCCGCGGGCCGTGTGCCAGGCCGCGGCCGGACCGCAGTTCGTCGAGCTGGGCCGGTCGAGAGACAGGTCGTTCTGCTGCGGTGCCGGTGGGGGCAACTACTTCTACCGGGTACCGGAGGAGCGCAGCGTCTCGTCGCTGCGGCTGGCCCAGGCGAGCGAGGCGGGAGCCACCACCGTGGCGACGGCCTGCCCGTTCTGCATGGGGATGCTGGAGGACGCCGCCCGATCGGCGGGGTCTGACAGCCCACCACGTATCGCAGATCTTGCCGAGCTGGTGGCCGCCGGGCTGCCGGACGGCGACTGACGTCGACCACGCCTCGTCGTGCGAGACACCAAGCCGAGGGGGCGTAGCGCTGGACCGTCAGTGGTGCCGGTCCAGCCGACCGAAAGGAACGCGGATGTCTGACAAACATCTCGACGAGGATGCCGCCCAGCTGGCGGCCCTCGGTTATACCTCAGAGTTCAAGCGTGAGATGGGCCTGTGGGGGAACGTCTCCCTCGGGTTCACCTACCTGTCACCGGTGGTGGGCGTCTACACGCTCTTCGCGGCCTCGTTCATGACCGGGGGCCCACCGATGGTGTGGGCCTTCCCGATCGTCGCGCTGGGACAGTTCATGGTCGCCCTCGTCTTCGGCGAGGTCGTGTCGCAGTTCCCGGTGGCCGGCGGGGTCTATCCGTGGTCGCGGCGCCTGTGGGGCAGCCGCTGGGCGTGGATGAACGGCTGGGTCTACATGATCGCGCTGTTCACCTCGATCGGTGGCATCGCCTACGGGGCCAGCCCGTTCCTGTCGGCCCTGTTCGGTTTCGAGGCGTCGATCAACAACATGATCATCGCGGCGCTGGCGCTGCTGCTGACAGCCACGGTGATCAACTTCGGCGGGACCAAGGTGGTGTCGACGGCCGCCATGGTCGGGTTCATCGCCGAGCTGGCCGGTGCTGTGGTCGTCGGCCTGTGGCTGCTGACCACCTCGCGCAACCAGCCGCTGAGCATCCTGTTCGAGATTCCCTCGCAGATCGCCACCGACGGCCGCGCCTACTTCCCAGCCTTCGCTGCCGCAGCGCTGGTCGCGGTCTTCCAGTTCTACGGGTTCGAGGCCTGCGGCGACGTCGCCGAGGAGGTCCCCAACCCCGGTATCCAGATTCCCAAGGCCATGCGCATGACCATCTACATCGGTGGTGCCGCGGCGACCTTCGTCGTCGTCAGCCTGGTCCTGGCCATCCCGAACCTGGGGGCGGCGCTCAGCGGCGAAGACCCCGACCCGGTGACCACCCTGCTCAAGGACGCTTTCGGCCCGGTCTTCAAGGTCGTCCTGGCCGTCGTCATGATCTCGTTCGTCTCGTGCCTGGTCAGCCTGCAGGCCGCGGGCAGCCGTCTGGTGTACTCCTACTCGCGCGACGAGATGATCATGGGGCACCGGATCCTGCGCAAGTTCTGGCAGGCGCGTCACATCCCGCCGTACGCGCTGCTGCTGGCCGCCGCGGTGCCGGCCGTCATCGTCCTGGGGTCGAAGATCTCGGAGGACGCGGTGGTCAAGATCATCGGGTTCGCCGTGGTCGGCATCTACATGGGCTTCCAGATGGTCGTGCTGGCCGCGCTGCGGGCCAGGATCAAGGGCTGGGCGCCGTCCGGCAAGTTCCGGCTCGGCCGCTGGGCCTGGGTCGTCAACATCGGCGCACTGGCCTGGGGCCTCACCGGGATCGTGCTCATGGCCTGGCCGTGGGGTCTGGGCGACACCGTCACCAACGCCGACGGGACCACGAGCCCCGTCCCGTGGTACGACGTCTGGCTGGTGGCGCTGTCGATGGTCATCGTCGTCGTCGTGGGCCTGGCCTACATGCTCATCGCCAAGCCCTACCTGCACTCCGACCAGGGCGCTGGTGACGCGATCGGTGGTACCAAGGCTCGTGCTCCGCTCACCAAGGAGGCGGCCGAGTAGCCATGCGTGCTGACGGCAGGACCGCTCCAGGAGGTCGGCGACCATGAAAGAGATCGCCGACTTCCTGGAGGCCTACCCACCGTTCTCCGACCTCGACCGCGACGTGCTCGAACAGCTCTCGGTCGTGATCGACGTCAAGTACCACCTGGCCGGTGACCTGGTGATCGAGGTGGGGCAACCCAGCCTCGGGGTCGCGATCATGGTCCGGGTCGGCCGGCTGGAGGTCCTCGGCCCGGCGGGGACGGTGGTCGACGAGGTCGACCCTGGCGACCTGTTCAGCCTGGACACGGTCCGTGCCGGCAAGCAGTACTCCCACGCGGTCAAGGCCGCCGAGGACACGCTGCTCTACCTGGTGCCCCTTCCCGACGCCCTCCGGGAAGGGCACCTGGCGCCGGTGAGCAGCGCAGGCCAGCTGACCCGCACGGAACGTCTCTTCGACGCCGCGCAGGGCCGGGTGACCGACTCGATGCGCCCCGTCATCATCCACGAGGCGGGCACGTCGATCGCCGACGTCGCCAAGGCCATGACCGAGGCCCGCACCTCGTGCAGCCTGGTGACGGCCCCGGACAGCACGATCGGCATCGTCACCGACTCCGAGCTGCGTCGCCAGGTCGCCACCGGGGCGGTCCCGGTCACGACACCGGTGGGGCGGATCGCCGCCTTCCCGGCCCGGACCATCCGCGCCGACGCCCTTCTGGGCGACGCCTACCTGTCCATGGTCGAGGCGGGCATCCACCACCTCGTCGTCGTGGACCCGAGGCGCCGGCCGGTGGGCGTGGTCCGGGTGGTCGACGTGGCCTCGGCCGAGCTGCGGGACCCCCTGGTGGTCCGAGGTGCCGTCGAGCGGGCGCAGAGCCCCGACGAGCTGGTCGAGGCCAGCGCGCTGGTGGGGCCGTCGATCATCGAGCTGGTCGAGCGTGGGCTGCCCATCGAGTACATCGGCCAGCTGCAGTCGGGGGTCGTCGACGCCATCCTGCGCCGGGCCGTGGCGCTGGTGCCGGCACCCGAGGCCGCCCAGGCTGCCACCTGGCTGGTCCAGGGCTCCCTGGCCCGACGCGAGCCGCTGCCCGGCTCGGACGTCGACACGGCGCTGTGCTGGTACGACGGCGACCCGGGCGACTACCTGGCGCACGCCTCACGGGTGCTGCGCCTGGTCGAGCGGGCCGGTCTGGTGACCTGCGACCGCGGGGCCAACGCAGACAACTCGTTGTTCAACCGGTCGGAGTCCCAGTGGCGGCAGGCGGTGGCCGCCTGGTTCGACAACGAGGACGAGGCCGGTGCGCTGGCCCTGGCGTCGGTCGTGGCCGACACCAGGCCGGTCTGCGGCGGGCAGGCGTCTGCACTGGTCGAGGCCGTGTCGGCTGCCGCGTCCCACGAGCGGTTCATGGTCGTGCTTACCCGGCACACGCTGAGCCGTCGCCCGCCCCTGGGCTTCGTCCGCGACTTCGTCGTCAACCAGTCGGGCGAGCACCGGGGCCAGCTGGACCTGAAGAAGGGCGGCCTGGTCCCCGTCAGCTCGCTGGCCCGTTGGCTCGCCCTGCGGACCGAGGACGTCTCCGGCTCCACGCTGCAGCGCCTGGACCGGGGGGCCGATGCCGGGCTGATCTCCGGCGAGGAGCGGGACATGCTGGCCGGGGCCTACAAGGTCGCCCTGACGGTGCTGGCCGAGCACCAGGTCCGCGCGATCAAGGCGGGCAACAAGCCTTCCGGGTTCCTGCGTCCCGACCAGCTCGACCCGCTGGAGCGGCGGCAGCTGCGCGAGGCGTTCCGGGCGATCGACTCGGTGCAGTCGTCGCTCACGGCGGCGGCGGGGCTGGCGCGGCTATGACCCCTGCTGCGGTCTCCTCGTCGATCATGTCGACCTTCGTCGAGGGCCAGGCTGAGACCCAGGCCCAGCTGGACCTGCCGTGGGACCGGGCCCGTCTGACGGTCCTGGACTTCGAGACGACCGGGCTGAGCTCTGGTGACGCCATCATCTCCTTCGGTGCGGTCCACGTCGACGCAGGTCGGGTGGTGGGCCGGTCGTCGGTCTACGGCCTGGTGCGGCCTGCGGTACCGCCCTCGCCGGAGTCGGTCCAGGTCCATGCCATCAGGCCGTGCGACCTGGAGACGGCGCCCTCGCTGCCCGAGGCCCTGGACCCGCTGTTCGTCGCACTGACCGGCCGGGTGCTGGTGGCTCACGCCGCCTGGATCGAGACCGGGTTCCTGGACCGGGCCCTGCTGGCCCGCGGGCTGTCGGTCGACCTGCCGGCGGTGGACACCGCCGAGCTGGCGTGGACTCACTTCGGGCTGCCGCGCGACCCGCGCCGGTCGCCGGGGCTCGAGACGGTGGCCACCCGCCTCGGCCTGCCGATCTTCACCCCGCACCATGCCCTGGGTGACGCCTGGACCACCGCCCTGGTGTTCTTGGTGATGGCCCGCCACCGGGCCCAGGACCGTCCGCTGCTCCTGGGAGACCTGGTGGCGGCGTCCGACCCGGACCGCCGCGGCAGCGGTTCTCGGCGGTCGTGGCGCTCCCGGAAGGCGGGCCGCCGGTCGTCGTGACCCCCTTGGGCGACCTGCCGCCCGGGCCCCGAAAGTCGATAGACAACCCGGCCATAGATTCCTTGGCCTTTCGACAGAGTGTCGAGGACGGAGGTCCTGACCGGAAGGCTAGCGTGTGAGGGGTCCCCGACGGCGTGCACACGGTCGTCGAGGGGGGACGCCAGCACCGAGCGCAGCAGTATCGACCCGAGGACGGACACATGACGAACGCGACTCCCGCACCGCAGGCGCGGTCCCTCAACACCGATCTGCCTGGGCCGCGCTCTGTCGACCTGATGGCCCGCAAGCAGGCGGCGGTCGCCAGCGGGGTCGGCACGACCATGTCGGTGTTCGCCGACCATGCCGACCGCGGGGTGCTCGTGGACGTGGACGGCAACTCGTTCATCGACCTCGGTTCGGGCATCGCCGTCACCTCGGTCGGGGGCGCTGCCCCCCGGGTCGTCGAGGCGGTCCGCGCCCAGCTCGACCGGTTCACCCACACCTGCTTCATGGTCACGCCGTACGACGCCTACGTGGAGCTGTGCGAGAAGCTCAACGAGCTGACCCCGGGCAGCTTCGCCAAGAAGTCGGCGCTGTTCACCTCGGGCGCCGAGGCCGTCGAGAACGCGGTCAAGGTGGCCCGGGCCTACACCGGCCGCCAGGCGGTCGTCGTCCTCGAGCACGCCTACCACGGTCGGACCAACCTGACGATGGCGATGACCGGCAAGGTCGTGCCCTACAAGGACGGATTCGGCCCCTTCGCCCCCGAGGTGTACCGGGTGCCCGGCTCGTACCCGCTGCGCGACGGCCTGTCCGGCGAGCAGGCCGCGAAGCGCACCATCGAGCAGATCGTCCGGCACGTCGGGGCGCGTCACACCGCCTGCGTCCTCATGGAGCCGATCCAGGGCGAGGGCGGGTTCATCGTCCCTGCCGACGGCTACCTGCCGGCTGTCGTCGCCTGGTGCCGGGAGAACGGCATCGTCTTCGTGGCCGACGAGGTCCAGAGCGGGTTCGCCCGCACCGGTGCCTGGTTCGCCTCTGAGCTGTTCGGCATCGAACCGGACGTCGTGACCACCGCCAAGGGCATCGCCGGGGGGCTGCCCCTGTCCGGGGTGACCGGCCGGGCCGAGATCATGGACGCCCCCGGTGGCGGCGGTCTCGGCGGGACCTACGGCGGCAACCCGCTGGCCTGTGCCGCCGCCCTGGCCGCGATCGAGATGTACGAGGCCGAAGGGCTGCTCGACAAGGCCAGGGCCATCGAGGAGCTCCTCGTGACGCGTCTGCGCGCCGCCCAGGAGAAGGACCCGCGGATCGGTGACGTGCGCGGTCGTGGTGCCATGATCGCCGTCGAGCTGGTCGACCCGGTCACCGGGGCCCCGGACGCGGCGCTGACCGGCCAGGTCGCCAGCCGGGCCCGCGCCCAGGGCGTCATCACGCTGACCTGCGGCAGCCACGGCAACGTGCTGCGCTTCCTCCCGCCCCTGACCATCCCCCTGTCCCTGCTCGGCGAGGGCATCGACATCGTCCTGGCGAGCCTCGCCGAGATCGGAGCTGCATCATGAGTGTCACTGCCGAACGGATCGCGAGCCTGCTCGCGTCCACCCCGACGGGGCTGTACATCAGCGGAGAGTTCCGCGCCGCGTCGGGAGGGGAGACCTACGAGGTGACCGACCCGGCCACCGGGAACCACCTGGCCGACGTCGCCTCGGGCACGACCGACGACGCCGTGGCCGCGCTGGACGCCGCCGTCGCCGCGGGCCCGGCCTGGGCTGCCACCCCGCCGCGCCAGCGCGGGGAGATCCTGCGGCGCGCCTTCGACCTGGCCGTGGAGCGCGGCGAGGACCTGGCCCTGCTCATGACCCTGGAGATGGGCAAGCCGCTGGCCGAGGCCCGGGGCGAGGTCGCCTACGGCGCCGAGTTCGTGCGCTGGTTCTCCGAAGAAGCAGTGCGGATCACCGGCCGCTACGGCACCACACCGATGGGCACCGGGCACGCCATCATCTCCCGGCACCCGGTCGGCCCCTGCTACCTCATCACCCCGTGGAACTTCCCCCTGGCCATGGCGACCCGCAAGATCGCCCCGGCTCTGGCCGCCGGGTGCACCATGG
>JAVBSR010000150.1:0-17970 GCA_031556715.1 Cellulomonas sp. | reverse complement strand
GAACGGCCGCCCGCCCCTGCCCGACGGCTTCGGCATCAAAGGCTCGACCCGAGCCCACGCAGCATCCGAGAACACCTGAGCACGCGACATGCTTCAAGTCTCGTACGACCCACCCCGGAAGGTTATGAGACACGCCCTAGGCCGTCCGTGGGACCGTCGGTCACCCGCCTCGTGCCAGGCCGTCGCCGGGCTGAGCCTGGACGGTATGTGCGGCAGATATGCGCAGGCACGGGCTGAGGACGATCTGGTCGACGCGTTCGACGTGAAGGTAGCCGTCGGCGCCGCGCTGGCCCCGTCGTGGAACGTCGCACCGGGACGCGAGGTGCGGGTCGTCGTCGAGCGCACAGCCGACCGGCAGGTGGTCCGCCAGCTGCGGACCATGAGGTGGGGCCTGGTGCCGTCCTGGGCTGACGACCCGCACACCGGACGGCGGATGATCAACGCCCGGGCCGAGAGCATCACGGACAAGCCTGCCTTCCGCGCGGCGACCGCCCGGCGTCGGGCTATCGTCCCGATGGACGGGTACTTCGAGTGGGAGCCGACACCCGACGGAAAACGCCCGTGGTACCTCACCGGTGACGGTGGCGCGCCACTGGCTGCGGCGGGGCTCTACGAGCTGTGGGCCGACCCGTCCCGCGGCGCCGATGCAGACGACCGGTGGTTGTGGTCGCTGGCGATCGTGACCACCAGGACCGCCGACGAGCTCGGGCACGTGCACGACCGTGCCCCGCTGCTGCTGCCCCGCGAGCTGTGGGCCCGGTGGCTCGACCCCGGACTGACCGAGGCCCGAGAGGTCGCCGACCTGGTGTCGACGGTGCCGGAGCCGCATCTTCGACCACGCCGGGTCGGCCCCGAGGTCGGGTCGGTGCGCAACGACGGTCCAGGTCTGGTGCTTGCCGTGGCGTGAGCGGAACGGGTGTGGTCAGCCGGCCAGGCTCGGGTCGGCACCGTGGCGCTCGACCTTCTCCATGTCCTCGAGCTCGACCCCCTTGGTCTCCGGGACCTTGCCGAGGACGAACACGAACGACAGGGCGGCGAAGATCGCGTACAGCAGGTAGGGGATCGCGGCACCGAAGGCCGAGAGCATCGGCGGGAACGTGAGCGTGATCGCGAAGTTCGCGAGCCACTGCGCCATGGCGGCGACACCGAGCGCCGCCGCGCGGATACGGTTCGGGAACATCTCGCCCAGCAGGACCCAGACCAGCGGACCCCACGACGCCCCGAAGAACACGACGAACGCGTTCGCCGCCACCAGCGCGATGACACCCCACGGGTCGGGCAGGGTGATGTTGTCCCCGCTCCCGACGGCCTGCGTGAAAGCCAGCGCCATGATCCCGAGCGAGACGGTCATGCCCGCCGACCCGACGAGCAGGATCGGGCGGCGCCCGACCTTGTCGACGAGAGCGATCGCGATGAACGTGACGACGATGTTCGTCACCGACGTGATCGTCGAGACGAGGAATGACTGGCTCTCCTTGAAGCCGACCGCTTCCCACAGCGTCGTCGAGTAGTAGAAGATCACGTTGATACCGACGAACTGCTGGAACACCGAGAGCAGGATGCCGGTCCAGACGATCGGCTTGAGGCCGAACGCCGTGCCCTTGAGTGAGCCCTTCTGGGCGTTCGTCTCGTCCACGGCGATCGAGCGCTGGATCTGCGCGATGCGGTCGTCGACGTTCTCGTCCGGGCCGAGCACCGACGCCAGGACGGTGCGCGCCTCGGCATCACGACCCTTGGCCACGAGGTAGCGAGGCGACTCGGGGATGCGCAGCGCGATGAGACCGTAGACCGCGGCGGGGACGACGCACACGAGGAACATCCACCGCCAGGCGTCCCACCCGAACCACAGCGCCTGGTCGGCGCCGCCGGCCGAGTCGACCAGCAGCTGGTCGGACAGCAGCGCGGCGAAGATGCCGATGGTGATCGCCAGCTGTTGCAGCGAACCCATGCGCCCACGGAGCCGGGCGGGAGCGATCTCGGCGATGTACGCCGGGGTGATCACCGAGGCGATGCCGATGCCGACGCCAGCCAAGAAACGCCAGACAGCGAGGTCGAACGCCGTCCACGCCATCGCCGCCAGGATCGAGGAGGCGAAGAACAGGATCGCGCTGAAGACCATGGCACGCGTGCGGCCCCACCGGTCGGCCAGCCGTCCGCCCGACCAGGCGCCGAGGGCACAGCCCAGGAGTGCGATCGCGACGACGAAGCCGGTGACGGCGGAGCTCAGGTCGAACTGGCCCTCGATCGCATCGACGGCGCCATTGATGACGGAGCTGTCGAAACCGAACAGGAAACCGCCGACAGCCGAAGCGGTGGCGAGACCGATCGCCTTACGGTGCGCGCTGCGGGCGCTCGCGGATACGTGACTCGTTGCGTCGTTTCTCGACATCTCGTTCTCCGCTCTGTCTTTGGGCCGGCGGCGACCCTCTTCATTACTGTAGGTCTGGGCGCTCTTGTCGGCGCGGTGAACGAGGTGTCATCACGGGGACTAATCACGAAAGTCTTGTTCGTCCCGCTCGGTCGGCCGTACGAGGTCGGAGGTTTGTCGCTATTGACGGCCTGTCTCACGCGACGAAGCGACATGGTCCCGGTGTTTCGGTCCAGCATTCGTACCCCGTCGCGTCTCTCGGGCACGTCCCGCGTCGGTCTGCGCTGGAGCCTCTTGCAGCTCCAGCGCCGGGAGCCCTACTATCTGCGCATGAGTGAAGATGCGAAGGAGTGCACGTTCGGCGTCGAGAGCCAGTACGTCGACCTTGCCGCCGAGGTGTTCTCCCTGCTGTCTGACCCCACACGGATCCGCATCATCCTGGCGCTGCGCCCCGGTGAGCTGGCCGTCGGCGAGCTGGCCGCGCGAGTCGGCAAGTCGCCGACCGTCGTCTCGCAGCACCTGGCGAAGCTGCGCTGGGGTCGGGTCGTGCAGGCGCGCCAAGAGGGCAACCGCGTGTACTACAGCCTCATCGACGAGCACGCCCGCCAGCTCGTGACCCACGCGGTGTTCCAGGCCGAGCACGTGATCGACGGCGACCTGCCCGTGCACCGCCTGGCTGGGCCGGCCGACGCGGACGGGGCGGCATCGTGAGCATCACCGCGCGGTCGGCGGTCGAGGTCGACACCCGCCAGTCCGAGACCCTGTGGTCGCGCATCGACCGGGACGACCTGGTGCGGACGCTGTTCGTGGCGGCCTGCGCCGTCGCGGTGGCGCTCGGGTCGAGGTGGCCCTCTGCGGCCGTGCCGGTGGTCGCGGTGGTCGGCCTCGTCGTCGGGTGCTGGCCGATCCTGGTCGAGGCGTGGGACGACGTCCGGCACCGGCGGATGAGCATGGAGACCTCCATGCTCATCGCGATCACGGCTGCTGCGGCGATCGGGGAGTGGACCACTGCGCTGGTGATCACCGCCTTCGTGCTGGCGGCCGAGATCCTCGAAGATCTCTCGATGGACCGCGGCCGGGACGCCCTGACCGACCTCATGGCGTTCCTGCCCGAGACCGTGCAGGTCCGCAGCGCGGGTGAGGTGGTCACGGTCCTGCTGAGCGACGTCCAGCCGGGTCAGGTGGTCGTCGTCGGGCCAGGTGGGCGGGTCCCGGTCGACGGTGTGGTCGTGGCGGGGCAGTCGACAGCCGACCAGTCGCGCATCACCGGTGAGCCGCTGCCGGTCGACATCGGGGTGGGCAGCGAGGTGTTCGCCGGGTCGATCAACCAGGTCGGTGCCGTCGAGCTGCGGGCCGAACGGGTCGGACCGGACTCCTCCTACGGGCGGATCGTGGAGGCGGTACGCCAGGCACAGTCCTCAGAACCACCCGTGCAGCGGCTGGCCGACCGGCTCGCCGCCTACCTGGTCTATCTCGCCCTGGCCGGCGCCGTCGTGACCTACCTCGTGACGAGGGACCTGACAGCGACGATCTCCGTCGTCGTCGTGGCCGGTGCCTGCGGCATCGCGGCGGGCACCCCGCTGGCCGTGCTGGCCGCCATCGCGCGGATCGCCCGCTCGGGAGCCTTCGTCAAGGACGGTGCCCACCTGGAGGCCCTGTCGGCCGTGGACACGGTCGTGCTCGACAAGACAGGCACCCTGACGACGGGCGCCCCGACGGTCGTGGGCATCCGGACCACCGACGCCGTCGGCACCGACGAGCTGCTCGCGCTCACCGCCGCCGCCGAGTCGTACTCCGAGCATCCGCTCGGGCAGGCCGTCGTCGCCCACGCCCGCAGCCAGGGGCTGAAGATCCGACCGGCGGAAGGGTTCGAGTACCAGCCTGGGCGTGGGGTCACGGCCACCGTCGCCGGCCGGGTCGTGGCTGTCGGCAACCAGACGCTGGTCCCAGACGCGCCCGTGCTCGTCGACGGGCAGCAGGGTGCCACCACGGCCGTGCACGTCAGCATCGACGGACGGTACGCAGGCACGATGCTGCTCGGTGACGTCGTCCGGGACAACGCCCGTGCGGCGGTCGCCGAGCTGCACCGCCGCGGCCTGCGCACCGTGATGATCACCGGCGACCAGGAGACCACCGCCCGCGCTGTCGCCGCCCAGATCGGGATCGACGACGTCCGCGCCGGGCTGCTGCCCCACGAGAAGCTGAGCGCGATCGATGCCGAACGGGCCGCCGGTCACCGGCTGGCGATGGTGGGCGACGGCGTCAACGACGCCCCGGCTCTGGCACGGGCAGACGTCGGCATCGCCATGGGCACCGGCACCGACATCGCCCGTGAGAGCGCCGACATCGTCCTCATCAGCTCGGACCTGGACGACCTGGTGAGGACCGTCCACGTGGCCCGGCGGGCCCGTCGCATCGTCATGGTCAACTTCGTCGGCACGATCGCCGTCGACCTCGTCGGCATGCTCCTGGCAGCGTTCGGCCTGCTCGGGCCGGTGCTGGCCGCATTCGTGCACGTCGGAAGCGAGACCGCGTTCATTCTCAACTCGGCTCGGCTCATCCCCGGGCCCAGCAGCCGTCGCGTCCACCGGTGAGTCCTGCACCGTCGGACGAGATGCTGCCCGCCGACCGGTCGGCGTCGGCCGGTGGCGTCAGTACCGGCCTGTCGGGACGCCTCGTGGGGGAGTGGGAGCGGCGAGGTCGCTCATCTGCTCCCTCGCCGACTTCACGGCGTAGAGGGCGGCCGAGATCGGGCCGGAGTCGAACGGCCGCGACGCTGCCACGCACTGGTTCGCCAGCTGGCGCACCGCGATGACCTGACGCAGACCCGAGTTCAGCTGGGCGTCGATCGGCTCGGCAAAACGGTCCAGCCGCTGCGACAGGCGGAAGCGGGGGATGAGCAGCCGCCAGGTGGCCAGCTTGCGCTGGAACCCGCGCATCTCCTGCTCCACCTCGACGAGGTCCTGGGCGAACAGGCGAAGACTGTCGTTGGTGACCACGACCTCCCGGCCCACGGACTTGGCCGTCTCCTCCAGGGCCAGGGCCAGCCGGCTGATGTACACCGGCGCCCGCTCGGGGGCGTTGCCGACGGCCATCTCACGGGCAAACTCGCCGAGCTGTTCGTCGTGCAGCCGGGCCAGGGCGATCCGCACCTGGAGGTCGCCGATCCTGCGACGCACGTCGTTGAGACGGAAGTGCAGGTCTTCCATCGCCTCGACCAGCCACTGTGCGATCTCCGGCAACGGGCCGACGACCCGACCCAGCACCGGTTCGGTCGCCGCGACCTCGTCCGAGGCCGCCACCGCCGCAGCCACCGCGGCGCGCAGCCGGGAGACCGACCGCTCGGTCTGGTCGGCCTGCTCGCCGAGCTTGCCCGACAGCGCCCCGAGCTCGTCCAGGCTGGCCATCTGGCTGTCCAGCGTCCGGTCGACGGCCATCGCCGCACGGATCATGTCGAGCATCGGGCCCGACGACGGGTCACGCGGGTCCGGGTCGGTCCACCGGTACAGGGCGCGCCGGGCGGCGACCTCGGCCGGGAGAGCCAGCCGGATGAAGTCCTCGTAACCGGACAGGCCGAGCCCGCGGACGCCGTCGAGCAGGGCCTGCGTACCGATCTTGGCAGCCTCCGGGCGTGGGTGGCCCACCGCCCGGGCCGACAGCTCCATGGGCAGCACCTGCTGGTACAGCTGCTCGACGGTCTGCCAGATGTCCGTGCGGCACGGCCGCGAACGCACCGACAAGAAGCCGTCGCCCATCGGCGTCACGGTCGCGAACACCCAGTAGGCCGCACCGTCGTGCGCCAGGTTCTTCACGTAGGCCGCCATCGGCCGACCGGCCAGCAGGAGGTCCCACATGATCTGGAATGCGCCCGCCGGCATGTCAGGGTGCCGGATCAGGTTGTGCGGCTCACGGAGGATCTGATCCATCGTGTACTGCGCATAGTGGCAGAAGACCGCGTTGGCGCCGTCGATGACACCCTTGCGGTCGGTCGTGGAGAAGAACAGGTGCGGTACGGCGACCTCGCGCAGCAGGCCGTCAGGTCTCGGCGTGACGCGCGCGTTGTGCCAGCCGTCCGGCGCGTGCGGCGTCATCGGTGGGCCGTAACCAGCTGATCTGCCACCGGCGCGGTCGGCCCGACAGTTGGGCGGCTCAGCCGACGGCTGGGAGTACGGACCAGCCGACATCCTCTACCTCTTTCCACGCTGCCAGCACATCGCTGGTGAGCATCAGGAGAACACCAGAGGAAGGCTACCTGTTGACAGACCCCCGGCGGGCCGATTTGAGGATCTTCCATACCGGCCCCCACCACCCCACCCGCGCCGGAGCCGCGTCGCGCCATCCAGGCACGGACGAGCGCCCCACCTCAGGGGTCGCCCGTCCGTGTCGGAGCTCGCCCGCACCCATGACGTGCGAGGTCAGCTGTGGCCAGGATCAGAGCAGGCCAGACCTGTGACCGGCTGGCGGCCACGCCAGGTGGGCCCGGGTCAGTCCGCGTAGACGGCGATGAACCGACCGACGACACCGCCCTGGCGCAGCCGGTCGAGGGAGGCGGCGATGTCAGCCTGGGTGATGAGGTTCATCGGTGGGTTCAGGTCCCCCGAACGCATGAGGTCGTACAGCGCCGCAAGGTCTTCTTTGGTGCCCGACTTCGACCCGCGCACAGTCAGCTGGTTGATGATCAGCGGGTAGGTGCTGATCGTCGACTCCAGCTTGCCCATGCCGACCTGCACCAGCGTGCCGAACTCGGCCAGCGTCGTCAGGGCCGCCGCCGTCGTCGCGCCGAAACCGGCGTAGTCGACGATGAGGTCGAGGTTCTTGTCCTTGAAAGCCTCGATCGAGTCGGCCACACCGGCCAGCCCGATCTCGTCTGCCAGCTTTTGGGTCTCGGCGCTGATCTCAGCGCCATAGACCTCGGCACCCATGAGCACTGCCGCCCTGGCGCCGACGTACCCGAGGCCACCGAGGCCGATGACGCCGACCCGCATGCCCGCCTTGGCTCCACCGACGGCCACCATGGCGTGGTAGGCGGTCAGCCCGGCGTCAGTCGCCATGGCACCGAGCTCGAACGAGACCTCGTCGGGCAGGTGCACGAGGTTCGCCTCGGTCGCACGGACCTTCGGACCGTAGCCGCCGTCCCACTTGCCGTACCCGATCGCGTCGCCGTCGGGCATCAT
This sequence comes from Cellulomonas sp., assembly GCA_031556715.1. GTDB lineage: Bacteria > Actinomycetota > Actinomycetes > Actinomycetales > Cellulomonadaceae > Cellulomonas. Next base: position 10,428 of record JAVBSR010000150.1, on the reverse strand, counting down.
CGGGGACAGGCCGACGCGGTCGCCGACCTTCCACTCGTCCATCCCCTCGCCGACCTCGCTGATCACCCCGGCGTTCTCGTGGCCCAACGTCATCGGGACACGGGGGAACAACGCCATCCATCCCGCGTCGTCGAGCGCCGACACGTCCGAGTGGCACAGCCCGGCCGCCTTGACGTCGACGACGACCTCACCGGGCCCGGCGTGCGGTTCAGGCACCTCCTCGAGCGCGAGAGGCTTGTCCGTGCCGAAGAAGCGCCATGACTGCATGATCGTCCCATCGTCGTCGCCGAGTCGGACCGGCCTCGCCAGGTCCTCACGGCGAGGCCGACCACACTGAACTGGCTGCATGACCAGCATCGTCTTTGACGCTCAGCCGGCCAGCGGCTCGGCCTCAGCCTACCCCTGGCAGCCCGATCATCCACGGTGGCCGCGGCTGCGCTGCCGATCCTGGCCGCGTCGTCCCGACGATCAGCGTGGTGCCGCGTCGCCGGCGACCGCAGCGACCATCGCCGCCCGAGAACGGCCGGTGGGGTCCTTGAGGACGACGTACTGGACGTCGACGTGCGGCTCCAGGGCGCTGGCCTTGTCGTTGGGGGCACCGATGACCAGCTGGAAGCCCAGGCCGCGCCAGGCGTTCACCGCCCGCCCGGTGAACTGCGGGTCGGCCTTGATGAGCGCCTCGTCGAGGAAGACCGGTGCGTAGCGAGGGCGGGCCGCGGTGGCGTCACCCAGCTGGTAGCGCAGCGCAGCGCCGACGATGAAGGCCACCAGCTCTTGAGACTCGCCACCGGACTTCTCGCCGATATGGTCGTACAGGGCGACGTGGTTGCCGTCCAGGTCGGTCTTCTCCGCCGAGAGGCGCACGTGGCGGCGCACGTCCACCAGGTCGGCGAACTCCGGGGCTGTGCGGCGGATCCGGTCGACGATCGTGCGGGTGCGCAGGTAGCGGCGCTCGCGCTCGTCGTCGCCCGCATCGGTGGCCAGCACCTCGCGCAGGGCGCGCAGCTCGCCGCGGAACCGCGCCACCACGGCCGACTGGGTGTCCCGGGCGTCGATGCGCAGCCGGTGGTCGTCGTCGGCGAACGGCAGGCCGGCGAGGATGTCGTTGACCGGGCGGATCCGGTCCTTGATCTCCCGGACCGAACGGGTCAGCGCGTTGTACAGGTCCGACAGGTCGTTGCCGGACAGCCGCAGCAGGCTCTTGCGCCACTCGGCCTCCAGCTCGTGCAGGCCGTTGGTCTGAAGCTCGGCGAGGATCCGGTCGAAGTCGCGGTACGACGTGTCCGGGTCGGTGCCCAGGTTCGGGTCGGGCCAGCGTTCGGTGAACGTCTCGAAGGTCCGGCGCAGCGCCTCCCGAGCCGTGGTGGCCTCCTGCCGCGCCGCGTCCCTGTCGGCCTTGACCAGGCCCTGGGCGCGGGTGACGACCGTGTCGAAAGCGGCCAGCGCCCGCTGCGGGTCGGGGTCGGCCGTGTCGTCGCCGAGGTCGACCAGGCTGTCGAGGTAGGCCCGCTGGGCGCCGTCCAGCGCGGTCGGTGCAGGGACAGGAGCAGCGGGGGCAGCCCCGGGGGGACCAGGGTCGACGGCACCAGGGGAGTCGGGTGCGGTCGGGTCAGACCCGTCCGTGTCGAGCAGTCCCTGCGTCTGGTCGACCTCGTCGGTGGTCGCCGACCAGCGCTCGCCGAACTGACGCACCTGGTCCCGGGCCAGCCCGAGCTGCTGGGTCAGGTCGCTGACCTTGGACTCCAGCGCGTCCACCCGGGCGGACAGGTCGACCACGTCGGGCTGGCCGTCGGCGACCTGTGCGACGGTCAGCTCCCACCGGGCCTGCTCGGCCTCGACGGCAGCCACGTCCACCTGGTCCCAGGTCAGAGCGGCGACGTCCTGCCAGAGACGGCGCTGAGAGTCGAAGGTCTCCAGGCGGGCCTCGGCCTCGCGCAGCCCCTGCGTGGCGCCGGCGAGGCGACGACGGGCCTCGTCCAGCTGCCCGTCCAGGTGGCGCAGCAGCGGCGAGCTGGTGAAGCCGAGGACGTTGGTGCGCCCCCGGCCGCCGTGGGCACCGCGGGCACCCTCCGCGGTCTGACCGCCACGGGTCAGCGCCTTGGGGTGCTGAGACAGCTCGCCGGGAGTGTCGACGCAGACGTAGGCGAAACGCCGGGCCAGCTCGCTGCGCAGCCACCCGGAGAAGGCACCGGGCCGCACGTCGAGACGTCCGGGCAGGGTGTGCGGGTCGGGCTCGACGTCGCACCGCACGTCGGTGCGCACGCCCTCGAACCTGATCCGCCGGTGCAGCGGCACGGCGTCGATCGCCTTGCGGAAAGCGCCCAACCGCGTCACGTCCACCAGCAGCAGCGTCGCGAAACCACCCAGGGCCAGGTTGAACGCCTCCCGCCACGGTTCGTGCTCGGTGCGCACCTCGACCATCTCGGCGACGAACGGCAGCTCGTCCGGCGCCATCCCCGCCGCCTCGGCCAGGGTGCACCGGGCAGCGTGCAGGTCGGCCGGGACCGAGCTGCGCCGGGACCCGGCAGCCTCACGTTCGGCCGTCAGACGGGCGGCCTCGTCGGTGGCCGCGCGGTGCTCGGACTTGGTGTCGGCAAAACGTTCCAGGAGCACACGCTTGCCGTCGTTGCTGGTCAAGGTGTCGTGGGCCTGGGCTGTCAGCCGCCGGAAGTCGGCTTCGGAGGCGACCTGGGCTGCCAGCTCGGCGCACAGCCCGTCCAGCCGGGCGCGGTCGGCGGCGACGGTAGCCAGCCGGTCGGCGACAGCCTCCAGCTCGCGCTGGGCGTTGGCCAGCCGGTCGCCCCCGGCGGTCCACAGGGTCTGGCGGGCCGCGTCCAGCTCGGCCTTGGTGGCCTTGATCCGGGCGGCCGTCTCGGCCTCGGCCTGCTGGGCGGCCTGGTGACGACGCCGCAGGTCGTCCTCCACGGCCCGCAGCAGGTCCAGACGACGCAGCTGCCGCCACCGGGCGGCGGGGGAGACCTCGTCGTCGAACGTGCCGACGGTCGCGATGACCGCGAGCCGTCGGTCCGCGGCCTCCACGGTCGCACGGTGCGCACGGACGGGCGCCAGCATGCGCACCTGCTGCTGGGCGGTGATCATCTGGTCGCGGGTGCCGCTCAGCTTGTCGAACTGCTCGACGACAGCATCGGCGGTGGCGAAGGTGTCCGGTTCCTCCAGCACCATGTCTTTGTAGAGGCGGTCGACCGTGGTGATCTGCTGACCGGCCTGGATCCGTCCGAGCAGGCTGACCGCCTTGGCCCCGCCGCCGGCCGCGCCGATGCCCAGCGTCAGGTGCAGCCGTGCGGTGAAGTCCCGGTCGGTGTCGAACAGGGTCAGCCCGGAGCCGCCCGACGTCGCGCTGCCGAGCGCCGTGCGGGTGAGGCGCAGGGCCGCCGCCGCTTCCAGGTCGCGCAGGCTGAACTCACCGTCGGCGGTGGCGCGGACGGTCGTGACGTCTTCCAGGGTGCGGGCCGAGGCCGGCACGTACCAGGCACGCAGCGCGGTGAGGCGGGTGCCGGACTGGTCGGCCCAGGTCATGGCGATGGCCGTCCAGGTGTCGCGGCCGTCGCCGCGCAAGACCTTGACCCTGGTGCCGTCCTCGGTGCGGGACTCGTCGATCTTCCCGCGGGCGTAGGAGACGACGTTGCGCTGGTCCTTGCCGCGCGGCCGGCCCACCACCCCGCCGTTGGACGCCCCGTTGAACGGGGTGGTGTGCGGCATGAGCAGCGCGATGTAGGCGTCCATGAGGGTGGACTTGCCCGAGCCCGAGGCCCCGTACAGCAGGGTCGCCGTCGGGGCGAACCGCACCGTGTGGTGGCCGTCGTACCCGCCCCAGTTCACCAGCTGAAGGTCGCGGGCCACCCACTGCTGACCGGTGGACGACACCGGGACGAGGCCGAACAGCGTGTCGATCATCGTCACGGGGTGACCTCCGCGTCCTGAGCACGGTCGTCTGCCCTGCCGTCGTCTGCCCGGCCGTCGTCTGCTGCGCCGTCGGCAGCGGCGTGGAGCGGCTTCTCGTCCTGCTCCCTGCGCTGGTCGTGGCGCAGCCAGTCCCGCAGCTCGGTGAGCCGCTCGTTGCTCAGCACCACCTCGATCAGCCCGGTGATCCGGAAACGGCCCTCAGACTCCTCCTCGAGGATGCCGTCGCGTCGCAGCCGTTCGACCGCCCCGCGCACCTCTTTCTGGTGCGCTGCCGGGTTGGTGTCGGTGGGGTCGTAGTAGTAGGTCAGGGCGGCCTGCTCGACATCCTCGACGTCGATCCGCACCGACGCCTCCCCGGCCCCCCGCTCGCGCTGGTAGACCGCGCGCAGGTGGACCAGGACCAGCGTCTCGGCCCGGGTGTACGGCTCGTCGCGCAGCAGCACCGGGATCTCGGTGGTGGCGTCACGCACCTGCTTCTTGTACGCGATCCCACGTTGGTGGTCGACGACGAGCTGGACGTACAGGTCGTGCAGCCGCGACTCGACGACCGGCTGGTTCTCCAGCAGGGTCCGCCACTGGGCGGGGTTCTTCTCCGCCAGCAGGAAGCGGCGTTGCAGCAACCGCACCAGCACGGTCCGCACCTCGGCGTCCAGAGAGCCGCAGTCTCCGGGGAACAGCTCGGTCGGGTCGTCCTCCATCGACACCGGTGCGATGAACCCACCGGCCTCGGCCCGGGCGTCGGGCAGGTCAGGCGTGGCCGACGGCGCCGCGTCGGGGGTCGCTGCGTCGGGGGTCACCGCGCGGCCGGAGGGCTGGACGTCGTCCAGCACGGAGGTCTCACTCATCGGCATCGTCCTTCGTCTGGGTGGTCGCGGCGGCGAAGGCGAACCGTCGGCGTGTGCCGTCGGGACGCACCGCGTCGGCGAACGCGACGGCACCGGTCTCGGTCATGGTGCGGCGGTGGGCGATCTCCAGCAGGCCGAGCAGGTCCACGGGGCGACGGATCTGCTCGGGGGCGGCCGCGAACGCCTCGGCCACGTCGACGACGGCGCTGCGGGAGGCCAGTGCTGTCAGGTGCTGGGCGATCTGGTCGTAGTGCGGACCGCCCCAGGCGCGGGCGGCCTCGCGGGCGGCGTCCAGGTCTGTGTCGTCGAGCCGGTCCTCCAAGGGGGCCGGAGGGGCTGGGGGGCACAGCTCGCCGGTGGTCAGGCGCAGCGAGTCGACGTCGGCCACCGGCAGCCGGCGCAGGGGGTCGACGGGCTGGCCCCGCCGGGTGTCGGGCAGCCAGGTCTGCAGCCCCGACATCACGTCGCGCAGCAGGTCGTCGACCTCCCGGTCGCGCAACGGGTCGTGGTGGCGTACCTGCGCGGTGATGACGCTGGAGGCTTCGCGCTGGGCGGCGAGGACCTGGCCGATCCCGCGCTCGATCTGCATGACGACCTCGGCCAGCGCCTGACGCTGACGGCCGTCCATCCGCTGCGTGAAGCGGTGCCGCAGCACCACGTCCAGCTGGGCGGCCAGGTCGTCGCGCCGTTCCGGGTCGCCGAGCAGCCGCAGCGCCCCGACGAAGGCCCGGCCTTCGGCGGTGGCGTCCATGACCTGCTCGGCACGGCGCAGGTACTCGCGCAGCACCTCGCCGGTGGGGCGGTCGTCGCTGCGCAGCGCGGTGACGACGTCGTGCTGCATCGACTTGATCGACTCGGCGACCCGGGCGAAGTCGGCTGGCAGCTCGCGCACCAGGTGCACGACGTTGTCCGCCTCTTCGAGCAGCTCGTCGTCGTCGACCTCCTCGACGGTGCCGGTGCGCTGGACCTCGTCCAGCTCGGCTGTCAGCCGGGCGATCTGGGAGTCCAGCCGGGCGATGCGCACCATGACGTCAGGGTCAGCGTCTTGCGCCAGGTGCTCGACGGCGTCCAGCAGCGTCCTGACCCGCGACTGCGAGACGCGGGCACGGCCGCCACCGGCCCGTCCTGCGACCTCCAGCGCGCCGACGGCATGGGCGGACAGGCGGTACACCTCGACGTCGTCGGTGACCTGCCGCACCAGCCAGCCTTTCTCCGCCCAGTACCGGCACAGGTCTCGGGCTGTCCCGGTGGGCAGCTCGTCGCCGTAGCCGGCGGACCGCAGCTGGTCCAGCATCTCGCCGGTCTCGGTGTGCGCCTCGGCCACCGGCACGGTCGGACGTTCGGCGGTGAACAGCTGCGACAGCACCGACACCACCAGCGGTGCGTGACGTTTGTGCAGCAGATCGAGCATGGGGTTCTGGAAGGCGCGCACAGCCCCCAGGTAGGCCCCTTCGACACGGGTGATCATCGCCGCCCAGGGTACCTGCGGCCCGCCGGTGGGGGCGCCGACCGCCGCCTGCCGGCCCGCCGCTCTCCGCACGGCCGGCCGGACCTGCCGGCCCGGTGTCGTCGGCGCGCCCCCCTGCCGCGGGCCGACGTCACCGTGACCTCTGGTGTGATCACTGTGTCAGCGACCAGGCCACAGCCTGTCGTGATTGCTCCGTTCGGGGTAGTCCCCAGATATGGGGTCGTCGATCACCCGAACGTCCTTTCGACCCGCGGTCGACGCTGGGCCTTCGACGCGCGTCGGCGCTGGGCATCCTGGGGGCATGCTGGGCAGACTGTGGACATGACGGGCATGACGGGCGCGGTGCGCTCTCGACGGTGGGAGGCAGGTCAGGTCGTCGCCGAGGGGTTCGACCTTGCGGAGATCTCCGGACACCTGGCCGACCAGGACGCGATGGTCTGGGTCGACCTGCTCGACCCGGACCACGACCTGCTGGCGCAGGTCGCCGACGACATCGGGCTGGCAGCCCAGGCCGTCGAGGACGTGGTCTCGGCCTGGGAACGGCCCAAGGTGACCCGCAGCCCGGGGCACCTGCTGTTCGTGGTGTACGCCACCCGTCTCGAGCCGGCCACGACAGCGACCACGTCACGGCTGCGGTCGGCCAAGATCTCCGCGTTCCTCCTGCCGCGCGGGCTGATCACCGTGCGGACCTCGGACGCCTTCGACATGGACGAGGTGGTGCGCCGCTGGGACGACGACCCCGAGCTGTTGGCCTGCGGGCCGGCCGCGCTGCTGTACAGCCTGCTGGACACGGTCGTCGACGGCCACTTCGACACCGTCCAGCAGCTCGACGACGCCATCGAGGAGCTGGAGGACGGGCTGTTCGACGGCGAGCCGCTGTCGCGGGCGACCCAGGAGAAGTCGTTCCGGGTCCGCAAGGAGCTGGTCGAGCTGCGTCGGGTGGTGCTGCCGATGCGGGAGGTGGTCGGTGCGGTGCAGCGCCACCGGGCCGAGTGGCGGTCGCACGCTCGTCCGGCGGACCGTGACGAACGCCCGGGCGACACCGAGTACGTCGCCGACGAGCTCGACGCCTGGTTCAACGACCTGTACGACCACGTCCTGCGGGTCACCGAGTGGACCGAGTCCCTGCGAGACATGGTGACCACGGTGTTCGAGACCAACCTGGCCCTGGCCGACGCCCGGCTGAACAGCATCATGAAGAAGCTGACGGGCTGGGCGGCGATCATCGCCGTGCCCACGGCCATCACCGGCTGGTACGGCCAGAACGTCCCCTACCTGGGGTTCGGCAAGCCGCTCGGCCTGTGGGTGGCGTCGGGCACCATCCTCGCCGTCTCCGGCGCTCTCTACGTCGTGTTCCGGCGCCAGGACTGGATCTGAGCCGTCGTGCGTCGGGGGGAGCCGTGCGAGCACTCCGACGCGTAGGCTGGTCCCGATCTCGTGTGATGCCTCAGACTTGGAGGATCCTCCCATGACCGGCCTGGGCCGTGCGCGGATCGGCGTGCTTGGTCACGTCGACCACGGCAAGACGACGCTGACCGCTGCCATCACCAGGGTGCTGCGCGAGGAGCACCCCGACCGCAACCGCCTCGACGGCAAGGACGACTGGGTGGTGCGGGGGGTGGAGTACCAGACCCGCAACCGCGGCTACCTCCACATCGACCCCAGCCCGTGGCGCGACCGTCGGGCCAGCCTGCTGCACGCCGCCCCGCTGGACGGTGCGATCCTCGTCGTCTCCGCGGTCGAGGGTGTCATGGCCCAGACCCGGCAGGACGTGCTCGGTGCCCGCTGGCTCGGGGTGCCCGCGCTGGTCGTGGCCCTGAACAAGGCCGACCAGGTGGACGACGACCTGGCCGCGGCCGTCGAGGCCGAGGTGCGCGACGAGCTGACACGGCAGGGCTACCCCGGGGCGACGGTCCCCGTGGTCCGGGTGTCGGCCTTCCACGCCCTGTACGGCGACCCGCAGTGGCGGGCGTCGATCCTGGAGCTGATGGACGCTGTCGACGCCACCGTCCCCGGTCCGGGTTCCGCCCCGGTGCACGATGCCGAGACGCGCCACCGCACCCGGTTCGACGCCGAGCTCTACCTGGCGACCTCGTCGGAGGGCGGCTCGTCGCGCCCGCTGTGGCCCGGCACCGTCTGCCGTTTCTGGTTCCGCACGGCCGAGGTCGCCGGGACGGTCGCTTTCGACGCCACCGGGCGCGGCACCCGCCGCCGCGACGGCGTGGAGATGCTGCTGCCCGGCGACACCACCCAGGCCCGCGTCACCCTCGACGAACCGGTGGCCCTCGGCGACGAGGAGTGCTTCGTCGTCACCCAGCCCGGCCGTTCCGGCTACGCCTGGGGCCGGGTCACCCACGCCCTGGGCTGACCTGCCCCGCCGCCGGTCCGACCACGGCCGTCGGGCAGAGACCGGTGGCTGCCCGCTGCCCGGCAGCCCGGGGAGCCGCTCTACACTGGGGTCCCGCCGGTCGCCGTCCGTGCGCCGCTGAGAGGGCCTCCTGTGATCACCGCAACAGACGTCGAGCTGCGCGTCGGCGCGCGCCAGCTGTTGGTCCCGACGTCGTTCCAGGTGGCGGCGGGGGACAAGGTCGGGCTGGTGGGGCGCAACGGGGCGGGCAAGACCACGCTGACCCGGGCGCTGGCCGGGCAGGCGCAGCCCACCGGAGGGGCGGTCCACCGCAGCGGCGACGTGGGGTACCTGCCGCAGGACTCCGGCACGGCCGACCTGGGTACGGTCGTGCTCGACCGGATCCTGTCAGCGCGGGGCCTGGACGAGGTGACCGCAGCGATGCGCTCCACCGAGGGGGCGATGGCCTCGGCCGACGACGAGACCCGGGACCGGGCCATGGAACGCTACTCCCGGCTGGAGGCACGGTTCGTCGCCGCGGGCGGCTACGCCGCCGAGTCCGAGGCGCACCGGATCGCCGCCAACCTGGCCCTGCCCGACGAGACGCTGAAGCGATCCCTGGGCACGCTGTCCGGTGGGCAGCGCCGCCGGGTCGAGCTGGCCCGCATCCTGTTCTCCGGCGCCGAGACCCTGCTGCTCGACGAGCCGACCAACCACCTGGACGCCGATTCGGTCCTCTGGCTGAGGGACTGGCTGTCGGCCTACTCCGGGGGCGTCGTCGTCATCAGCCACGACGTCGACCTGTTGCGGGCCTGCGTCACCAAGGTGTTCCACCTAGACGCCAACCGGGCGGTGCTCGACCAGTACAGCCTCGGCTGGGACGCCTACCTCCAGGCACGTGAGACCGACGAGCGGCGGCGTCGTCGCGAACGGGCCAACGCCGAGAAGAAGGCAGCGGTGCTGCTGGCCCAGGCCGACAAGATGCGGGCCAAGGCGACCAAGGCGGTGGCGGCCCAGAACATGGCCAAACGGGCCGAGCGGATGCTGTCCGGCCTGGAGCAGACCCGGGTGGCCGACAAGGTCGCGCACCTGCGCTTCCCGGACCCGGCACCGTGCGGCAAGACCCCGCTGACCGCGACCGGGCTGTCGAAGTCCTACGGTTCGACCGAGGTCTTCACCGACGTGGACCTGGCGATCGACCGCGGCTCCAAGGTCGTGGTGCTGGGGCTCAACGGTGCAGGCAAGACGACGCTGCTGCGGCTGCTGGCCGGCGTGGACGCCTCCGACACCGGTGACGTCGTGCCCGGGCACGGGTTGAAGCTCGGCTACTACGCGCAGGAGCACGAGACGCTGGACCTGGACCGGACCGTCGTGGAGAACCTGCGCACCGCCGCGCCCGACCTGACCGACACCCAGGTGCGCTCGGTGCTCGGGTCGTTCCTGTTCTCCGGCGAGGACGCCGACAAACCCGCCCGGGTGCTGTCCGGGGGAGAGAAGACCCGGTTGGCGCTGGCGACCCTCGTCGTCTCGGCTGCGAACGTGCTGCTGCTGGACGAGCCGACCAACAACCTCGACCCGGCCAGCCGCGAGGAGATCCTGGCAGCGCTGCGCACCTACTCCGGCGCGGTGGTCCTGGTCAGCCACGACGAGGGTGCGGTGGCTGCGCTCGACCCGCAGCGGGTGCTGCTGCTGCCCGACGGTGCCGAAGACCTGTGGAGCGCCGACTACCTGGACCTGGTGGCGCTGGCGTGAACGAGCCGCGCCCGGCTCGTTCAGGGCCGCCGGGTCGGCGAGCTGTCATCGGTGGCGTGGGGGGGCCCGGGGGGGCGCGCCCCCACCGCCAC
>JAVBSR010000147.1:0-8591 GCA_031556715.1 Cellulomonas sp. | reverse complement strand
GGCGCTGGCACCGGGCCTGGCGGGAGACCGGCGCAGCCGGGCGAGGGACTGCGTCGCGAGCGGACGCCCCCGCCCGCGGCCCGACCCGGCCCGGCCACCCGAAGCCGACTCACAGCATGCACGACACGCACCCCGTGACCTCCGTCCCCTCCAGCGCCAGCTGCCGCAGCCGGACGTAGTAGATCGTCTTGATCCCTTTGGTCCAGGCGTAGATCTGGGCGCGGTTGAGGTCTCGGGTGGTGGCGGTGTCTTTGAAGAACAGCGTGAGCGACAGTCCTTGGTCGACGTGCTGGGTGGCTTCGGCGTACGTGTCGATGATCTTTTCGTACCCGATCTCGTACGCGTCTTCGTAGTAGTCGAGGTTGTCGTTGTCCATGAACGGAGCCGGGTAGTAGACCCGCCCGATCTTGCCTTCTTTGCGGATCTCGATCTTCGACGCGATGGGGTGGATCGAGCTGGTGGAGTGGTTGATGTAGGAGATCGACCCGGTGGGCGGCACGGCCTGGAGGTTCTGGTTGTACATGCCGTGGGTGGCGACGTCGGCGGCGAGGGTGCGCCAGTCGTCGGGCGTGGGGATGGGTACCCCGGCGTCGGCGAACAGCCGGGCGACCCGTTCGGTGCGGGGTACCCATTCACCGTCGACGTACTTGGTGAAGTATTCGCCGGTCGCGTAGGTCGAGTCGGCGAAGCCGCCGAAGGAGCGGCCGCGTTCCTGGGCGATGAGGTTCGAGGTGCGCACCGCGTGGTAGGCGACGGTGTAGAAGTACATGTTGGTGAAGTCGAGGCCTTCGGGCGACCCGTAGTGGATGCGTTCGCGCGCCAGGTATCCGTGCAGGTTCATCTGGCCGAGGCCGATGGCGTGGCCTGAGGCGTTGCCGAGCTTGACGGACGGTACCGATTCGATGTCGGTCTGGTCGGACACGGCGGTGAGGGCCCGGACGGCGGTCTCGACGCTGCGGCCCAGGTCGCCGCCGTCCATGGCGAGGGCGATGTTCAGCGAGCCGAGGTTGCAGGAGATGTCGTGGCCGACGGTGTCGTACGACAGGTCTTCGTGGTAGGTCGACGGGGTGGCGACCTGCAGGATCTCTGAGCACAGGTTCGACATGGTGATCTTGCCGGCGATCGGGTTGGCCTGGTTCACGGTGTCTTCGAACACGATGTACGGGTAGCCGGACTCGAACTGGATCTCGGCGAGACGCTGGAAGAACTCGCGGGCGTTGATGCGGGACTTGCGGATCCGCGGGTCGTCGACCATCTCGTGGTACTTGGCGCTGATGTCGACGTCGGCGAAGGGCATGCCGTAGATGCGTTCCACGTCGTAGGGGCTGAACAGGTACATCGGTTCGTTCTTCTTCGCCAGGTGGAACGTGATGTCCGGGATGACGACGCCCAGGCTGAGGGTCTTGATCCGGATCTTCTCGTCGGCGTTCTCTCGTTTGGTGTCGAGGAACCGGTAGATGTCGGGGTGGTGGGCGTGCAGGTAGACGGCGCCGGCGCCCTGCCGTGCCCCGAGCTGGTTGGCGTAGGAGAACGAGTCTTCGAGCAGCTTCATCACGGGGACGACGCCGGAGCTCTGGTTCTCGATGTGCTTGATCGGCGCGCCGTGCTCCCTGATGTTGCTCAGCAGGAGCGCCACCCCGCCGCCGCGCTTGGACAGCTGCAGGGCGGAGTTGATGCCGCGGGCGATGGACTCCATGTTGTCCTCGATGCGCAGGAGGAAGCAGGAGACTGGTTCGCCGCGCTGTGCCTTGCCGAGGTTGAGGAAGGTCGGGGTGGCTGGTTGGAAGCGCCCGGAGACGATCTCGTCGATGAGGTGGAGGGCGAAGTCTTCGTCGCCGTCGGCCAGGGCCAGGGACACCATGGTCACCCGGTCTTCGAAGCGTTCGAGGTAACGCTGCCCGTCGAACGTCTTCAGGGTGTAGCTGGTGTAGTACTTGAACGCACCGAGGAAGGTGGAGAACCGGAACTTCTTGGAGTAGGCGAACTCGAACGCCCGGTGCAGGAACTGGGTGGAGTACTTCGCCAGGACTTCCGGGTCGTAGTACTTGTTCTCGACCAGGTACTCGAGCTTCTCGTCGAGGTCGTGGAAGAAGACGGTGTTCTGGTTGACGTGCTGCAGGAAGTACTGCCGGGCCGCTTCACGGTCGGCTGCGAACTGGATCTTCCCGTCGGCGTCGTACAGGTTGAGCATCGCGTTGAGCGCGTGGAAGTCCAGGTCGGACTGCTCGTTGCGTGGCTCGGTGATGATGGTCACGGTGGGTTCCTCCGGGCGCTGGGCGCCCTGCTCGGCGAGGCTGGACAGGCCAACGCTCATCGGTTTCCGCTGTTCGGGTGCGGACAAGGCGGTGGGACGGTTCCTCTGGTCGTTCCTGGTCGTCGTGCGACCGGTCTGACCGGGGGAACCGTCCCCGCTGTCCTTGCTACCTGCTGTTCTTGGGTGCCAGCCGGGCCGGCGCGGTACTGTCCGGGCGCCGGCCCGGGGCGTTGGTTTCCGCGGGTCCGGCCTGCCCGGACCTCGGCGGAGGTCTAGGCGACCGAGGTCGTCCTGGCTGCGATGGCAGCGATCTTGTCCGGCCGGTAGCCCGACCAGTGGTCGCCGCCGGCGGTGACGACCGGGGCCTGGAGGTGGCCGAGCGACATGACGTAGTCGCGTGCGTCGGCGTCTTCGCTGATGTCCACGACGGTGTAGTCGTGGCCGGCCTTGTCGAGCGCCCGGTAGGTCGCCGTGCACTGGACGCACGACGGTTTGCTGTAGACGGTGATCGTCATCGAGGCTCCTTAGCTCTTAGCTTCTGCTTCCTGTTTCGTCTGTGTCTCGCCTGGTCCGTCACCGCGATCCCCCGTGCGGTTCGAGCTCCCGACGCCTCCTCCTGGGCGTCCTCCTGAGCGTGCCACCGGACCGGCGGCGAAAGCGTCTTCAACACTACACCTAGTGGTCGGACTCGCAACCCACCCCTAGGTGTTGTGCTTACACCGATGTTCTTTTCACCCTGTGCACAACCCCGTCCACCGCCTCGGCCTGCCTCCCACCAGTACTGACGCGCGCTCCGTCCACACCCCGTCGGGACGACGCGCCGACGGTCGCGGCGTGTCGTCCACAGCCTGTCCCCCGTCCGGCCCAGCGCCGGCGGCGACCAGCTCGGAATGCACCGCCGACCCGTCGACGCCGACCGACCTCGTCAGCGACCGGAAGGTCGCGCCGCCTGACCGCTGACGACCTCCGGCGCGTGCGGAGCCCCGATAGCTCCGAGTTGTCCTATCTCGGCTTCTCCAACTGGGCGGGGCAACTTCTGACGCGCTCCCGGAAACCCTGCCGCGACACCCGCGGCGACAGTCTGCCGCCCCCGGGGCGCGCTCGGTGCCTCGATCGAATGTGCCCTGCCCAGCCAGGCGGACTCATCGCCCGCGCGTCAGTCGCCAGCCTGCACCGTCTCCTGCCCCGCCTCTCCGAGACCACCGACCTGGTCCCGCTGCGAACCCTCGCCGACGACCGCATCTCCCTGGACGCCCTCCGCCGCGCCGTCGCCCGCCGACGACTCGACGCCACGATGGACGCCCACGGAACCTGGCGCTCCACGCGCCGCGCGGTCGACCAGTACCTCACCAGCCGGCACCGCCGCTCCTGAGGCCGCCACCGACGCCTGTCGGCGCTCAGACGCCGCGCCGCCACGTCGGCGTCGACAGCGCCGAGGGCCGAGGGCCGCGACAAGCTCCTCAGACGCGCTCTCGTCTCACGGCCGGTAGAGGTCCTGCCCGACGGATCGTGGTGCCGGTCGGCCTCGGTCAGACGGCGGCCGGCTCCCGGGCGGCGGAGGCGAAGTACAGCACCTCGGTGATCTCCGGCCCGACGAGCTCGTGGCGCTCCAGGAGGGCGTCGCGCAGGGCCTCGACCAGGTCGCGGTTGGCCACCAGGAGGGCGCGGACCGCGTCGCGGGCCTCGGCCAGCACCTGCTCCAGCTGCTCGCGGGCGGAGGTGTCGCCGACGACAGCCTCGACGAGGTCCTTGCCTGTGGCGGCCAGGGAGACCAGGGAACCGGTCATGCCGGCGGCACCGACCATCTGGGCGGCCAGGCGGGTGGCAGAGACCAGGTCTGAGGCCGGGCCGGTCGAGGTGTCGCCGAAGAACAGCTCCTCCGCGCACCAGCCGCCCATGGAGATCTGGATGAGAGCCCGCAGGTCGGCGGACGACCGGGTGTACACGTCCTCGGCGTCGTCGTGGGCCAGCAGCCCCAGGGACGACCCGCGCTTGATGATGGTGACGACCTCCAGCACCCGCTGCGGCGCGACCAGGTGCGCGACGACGGCGTGGCCCGCCTCGTGGGTGGCGATGAGCTCCTGCTCGGCCCGGGTGTAGGTGACGGGCTGCCCCAGGCCGACCATCTCGGTCAGCCGGGCCTTCTCCACGTCCGTGAAGCTCATGGCCTCGGCGCCGCGGCGCATGGCGTTGACCAGCGCCTCGTCCAGCAGGTGCTCGATCATCACCGGGGTCCAGCCGTTGGTCGCCGCGGCCAGCCGGTCGCGCACCGTCGCCTCGTCGAGCTCGGGCTCGTGGACCCGCGTGGCCAGGAAGTGGTCCATGAGAGCCCGACGACCGTGCACGTCCGGCTCGGGGAAAGTCAGGCGACGGTCGAAACGGCCGGGCCGCAGCAGGGCCGGGTCCAGCGCGTCGGCCCGGTTGGTCGCGGCGATGAGCAGCAGCGGCACCCGGGCGGGGCGGCGCAGGGGGATCTGACGGGTGGCCGGCAGCAGCAGGTTGACCGCGGAGGTCAGCCGGTTGAGCATCTTGTCCATGCCCAGCGGCTCGTCGAACGACTGCATCTGCACCAGCAGCTCGTTGAGCACCCCGCCGGTGCCCTCGGAGACTGCCCGCTCGGTCACAGCCCGGTCGGCGCCCAGACCGGTCGAGCTCGACACCGGCATGAACCCGCGGGCCATGGCGATAGCGTCGATCTCCTCGATGAACCCGATAGCCCCGCCCTCTTTCGCGGCCGCCTTGCGCAGCGCCCGGAAGTACGACCGGATCTTGCGGGCGGTCGCCCCGTAGTACATGGACTGGAACGACGTGGCCGAGACGAACAGGAAAGGCACCCCGGCCTCGGCGGCCATCGCCTTGGCGGTGAGGGTCTTGCCGGTGCCCGGCGCCCCCTCGAACAGCAGCCCGCGGCGCGGACGGCCGCCCGTGCGGTCGGCAAAAGTCCGGTGGGCCCAGAACAGGTCCAGAGAACGGCGCACGTCCTCGACGATCGGGTCGATACCGATCACCTCGTCCAGCCGCACGTCCACCTGCTCGGGCCGGTACACCAGGTGCGGAGACCGGGCCGACCCGACCTGCGTACCCACCATGAGCAGCAGCAGCGCGGTGAAGAACAGGATCGGCACGAGCAGCAGCGGGTCCACGCCAGGCAGGGCGGGCAGCGCCGGCTGACCCTGGACCGCCCGCAGCACCAGCCATGCCTGGAACATCAGCAGCACCACCAGCAGCCGCGCCAGACGGCGGCGGCGGGCCGCCTCACGGTCGCGGGCGATGTCGTGCTCAGGTGTCATTCGGGCCACGGTCGCACCTCTCGTCGCACTCAGGAGTCCTACGATCGTCGCTGTCCGGACGAACTCGGACAACCCAGACCATTCCGGCTCACTCGAACAGCCCATATGGGAACTATCACACCGATGGTGCGCCCGTCGGCGAGCCTGCGCCTGTCGACTAGACCGAACAGGGGACCGTCAGCCTGACGCGCCCTGCACCGGCTACCGGCCTGCACCCCCGATTCGGAGACCCCCATCACCCCCGGACACGGTCCAGGAGCCGGCTCGGGCGACTACCCGGTCGGTCGGGGCCCGTCGACGGCGGAGTCGTCCGGAACGGCCAGCGGTCACGGCGACATCACGCGTTGACACGCGCCTCTGAGGCTCAGCGCGTGCGCGCAGCGTCGAGACGTCTCACCTGCGAACCTCCAAGCCAGCTGCGGCTCATTTGGAAGTTCGACGGCAACTTCCAACTCCGCTTGCACCGTCGCGCGTAACTTCCAACATCCCTGGCTCAGACTTGGAGGTTTCGAGGTCAGAAGGTGTGCTACGACGATAGACGAGACCAGATTCGTCAAGTCTGCGTTCGGAGCGCCCACTCGCGAGCCGGGCAGCTCCGTGGCGTTCACCTACTACCTGCCCAAGCCGGTCCCCCGGAACCTTGACCTGAGCCAGACGGTCGTCGTCGCTCTGTCCGACGCCGACGCCGCACTGGGCCACCTCCAAGGCCTGGGCACCGTGATCCGCGACCCTGGCCTCCTGATCGGGCCGTACCTGCGCCGTGAGGCGCTGGCCAGCTCTCGGATCGAAGGCACCCAAGCCTCGCTGTCGGACGTGTTCACCGCCGAGGTCGACGAGGACTCGTCCGACGACGATGTCCGGGAGGTGCAGCGCTACCTGGCGGCCACGGACCTTGCCTACGAGCTGGCGAAGACCCTGCCGATCACCCAGCGTCTGGTGCTCGAAGTTCACGCCACGCTGCTGGCTGGGGTGCGCGGAGAAAAGAAGAGCCCTGGGGAGTACCGCCGCTCCCCCGTGTGGGTCGGACCGCCGGGGGCCACGCCCCAGACCGCACCCTTCGTCCCGCCGCTGCCCAAGCACCTGCCCGACCTGATGCGCGACTGGGAGTACTTCGTCAACGACGACGGCCGCGTGATGCCCGCGCTGGTCCAGGCGGCGCTCATGCACTACCAGTTCGAGACGATCCACCCGTTCCTCGACGGCAACGGCCGGATCGGCCGGCTGCTCATCAACCTGCTGCTCATGGAACGGGGACGCCTGCCGCTGCCGCTGCTGTACCTGTCGCACTACTTCGAGACCCACCGGGACGCCTACTACGGCCGGCTCCAGGCGGTGCGCGAGTCCGGCGACATGGACGGCTGGCTGCTCTTCTTCCTCGGCGCGATCCGCGCCCAGGCTGACGACGCAGTGGCCCGCGCCCGCCAGCTGGTCGCGATCCGCGAGGAGTACCGGGCCGAGGCGATCAAGCAACGGTCCAGCCTGGCCCGGCTGGCGGAGGTCATCGTCCGTAACCCGGTCGTCACGGTCCGGTCTGTCGAGGCCAGTCTCGAGCTGAGCAACCAGGGTGCCCGCAACGTCATCAGGACCGCGGTGGCGCGCGACTGGCTACGCAGCCTCGGCCCCCACGGCCGCGGCGGCCGCGAGCACTGGTACGCCCCCCGAGTCCTGGCCGTCATGGAAGCCCCGATGACCTACGACGAACCAGCATGGTGACTGTTCACCCTGCTGATGGGTCGCCGCGCGGTCGGGGACAGCTCTTCGGAAGGTTGGCGGTGCCGCGGGAACAAGCCGTAAAGCCGTGGGGTTGAGCCCAGTAGACTCAAGTTTGGGCCGGGTGGTTTGCATCGGCTCAGGGTTGGGTCCAGACTTGAGCCGGGCGGGCTCAAGGCTCCGCACAGGACAGGTACTCGGGGGTTGTCCCCAGAAGGAAGGCACAGCACATGGCACGAGTCGTCGGGATCGACCTCGGCACCACCAACTCCGTCGTCGCGACGCTGGAGGGCGGCGAGCCCACCGTCGTGGCCAACGCCGAGGGAGCACGCACCACACCGTCGGTCGTCGCGTTCTCCAAGACCGGGGAGGTCCTGGTCGGCGAGATCGCCAAGCGGCAGGCCGTCACCAACGTCGACCGCACCGTCACCTCGGTGAAGCGGCACATGGGCACCGACTGGTCGGTGACCATCGACGACAAGAAGTACACCGCGCAGGAGATCAGCGCCCGGGTGCTGGGCAAGCTCAAGCGCGACGCTGAGGCCTACCTCGGCGAGCCGGTGACCGACGCGGTCATCACCGTGCCGGCGTACTTCTCCGACTCCCAGCGCCAGGCCACCAAGGACGCCGGCACCATCGCCGGGCTCAACGTGCTGCGGATCATCAACGAGCCGACCGCCGCCGCCCTGGCCTACGGGCTGGAGCGCGGCAAGGAGGACGAGCTGATCCTCGTGTTCGACCTGGGCGGCGGCACGTTCGACGTGTCCCTGCTGGAGGTCGGCAAGGACGACGACGGCTTCTCCACCATCGAGGTGCGGGCCACGTCGGGCGACAACCTGCTGGGTGGTGACGACTGGGACAACCGGGTCGTCGACTTCCTCGTCACCGAGGTGAAGAACGGCTACGGCCAGGACCTGTCCAAGGACAAGGTCGCGCTGCAGCGGCTGCGGGAAGCCGCCGAGCAGGCCAAGAAGGAGCTGTCGTCGGCCACGTCCACCAACATCTCCATGCAGTACCTGGGCATGAGCGAGAACGGCCCGATCCACCTGGACACCAAGCTAACCCGGGCCCAGTTCCAGGAGATGACACGGGACCTGCTGGACCGCGCCCGGGCGCCGTTCGCCTCGGTGATCCGCGACGCCGGTATCTCGGTGGCCGACATCGACCACGTCGTGCTGGTCGGCGGTTCGACCCGCATGCCCGCGGTGACCGACCTGGTCAAGGAGCTCACCGGCAAGGACCCCAACAAGGGCGTCAACCCGGACGAGGTCGTGGCCGTCGGCGCGGCGCTGCAGGGCGGCGTGATGAAGGGCGACCGCAAGGACGTCCTGCTCATC
>JAVBSR010000157.1:0-4443 GCA_031556715.1 Cellulomonas sp. | reverse complement strand
GCGCCTGCCGGAACGGTCGTTGCGGCTGCCGATCGCCGCCGACGGTTCCCAGATGGACGCCATCGTGCGGGCCGCCTCCGGGCAGTCGTTCGTGCTCGAAGGGCCGCCCGGCACCGGCAAGTCCCAGACCATCACCAACCTGATCGCCCACGCGCTGGACGCCGGGCACACCGTGGCCTTCGTCACCGCCAAGCAGGCCGCCCTGGACGTGGTGCGACGACGGCTGGACGCGGTCGGGCTGGGCGACTTCGTCCTGGAGCTGCACGGCGCCAAGGTCACCATGCGGGACGTGCGGGCCCAGCTGCGCCGGGCGTTCAGCGCCCACGCCGGCTACGACGTCGGTGCCTGGCAGGCCGCCGAGGCGGAGTACACGGCGGCGGTCGACGCCCTGGCCGCCTACCCGCCGCTGGTGCACGAACGCGGCCCGACCGGGCACTCGCTGTGGTCCGCGCACGAAGCGGTGGCGTCGTCAGGGCCGGGGCCGTCGTTCACGCCTGACCTGGTCGGGCCTGTCGCGCCGGCCGGCTCGTCGTCGACGCACCCGCCGCCCCAGCCCGGCCCCGTCGCCCTGGACCCTGACGCGCTGCGCCGCGCCGCCGGACGGTTCGCCGAGGCCGCCGCCCCGCTGGGGTTCGCCGCCCCCGCCCCGTGGTCGATCATCGGCCCCGCCGCCGACGACGCCGCCGCCCTGCCGACCGCCCTGGCCGGCCTGGACGCGGTCGCCGGTCACCTCGACTGGCTGGGCCCGGCCTGGCGCGACGCCTTCACCCAGCTGCGTCCCGGGCCGGCACGGGACGGGTTCAGGCAGGCGCTCGACGCTCACACCGACCCGATGGTCGGGACGACGGCCGAGCACGACACCCAGGACCGTCCCCGTCGGTGCGCGACGCTCGACGAGCTCTGGCAGGTGCTCGAGGCCCATGCCGACAGGCTGGTCGCCACCGACCACGTCCCCGCGGTCGACGGACCCGGCTGGGCCGGTGAGGTCGCCTCCGTGCGGACCGCCCTGGAGGCGTTCGCCCCACCACCGCAGGCTCTGCTCGAGGCACCTGACCTGGACCGCTGGGCGGTCGAGGCGCGGCGGCTGGCGGAGGCACGGTTCTTCGCCCAGTGGCGGGGACGCTCGGTGCGGGCTGCCGTGGCCGCGCTGGCCGGGCCGGTCGACGGCCCGGACCTGCTGGCGACCCTGGACACCGCCGTGGCGGCGCGGGCCACCTCGACGACCCTGGCCGACCGGGCACGGCTCGTCCCGGGCCTGGTGCTGCCGCCCGACTGGGCGCCGCACCGGCCCGGCGCGCTGCCCGCGTTCGACGACGCTGTCGCCCTGGCCCGCACCGCCCACGACCTGAACCGCGACGCCCCGGCGGCCTGGGCGCTGGTGCTGGGCTCCCCGTCGCCCCAGCAGCGCACCGCCGTCGCCGAGGTGCGAACCGCCTGGGACGCCTGGCTGTCCGCGACGGCGGCCACACCCCGGTCGGTGACCGCCGGGCTGGCGGGCCGCACCTGGCCCGACGCCTGGGCGGCCGACGCCCCGCGCTGGCGGGCCGAGGTCGGGCAGGTCGTCCCCCAGCGTCACGCCACCGTGGCGGCCGTCCTGGCCGAGCTGGACCGGTGCGGCGGGCACGACCTGTCCGACCGGCTGACCAGGGGCGTCGTCGCCCCGGCCGACGCGAGCACCGCAGCGGCGCGGGGCCTGGCCCAGGCCGGGCTGGCCGAACGCCAGGCCCGCCTGGCCCGTTTCGACGGCCAGGTGCACGACGTCACCGTCACCCGGTACGCCCGGGTCGCTGCCCAGCTGCGGGACCTGGCTGACGGGCACGGCCCGGCGCGGCTGCTCGGCGCCCGGCCCTTCGCCCCGGACAACCTCACCGGCGAGGTCGCGGCGCTGCGCCGGCAGGCCGACCGCAAGCGCGGCGGGCTGACCCTGCGCGAGATCACCCAGCGCTACCCGGGGGCGCTGCACGCCGTCGCCCCGGCATTCCTCATGAGCCCCGGCGCGGTGGCGCACTTCCTGGACCCGGACTTCGGGTTCGACATGGTGATCTTCGACGAGGCCTCGCAGATCCCCGTGGCCGAGGCCATCGGGGCGATGGGCCGGGCGCGGTCGGTCGTCGTGGTCGGGGACTCCAAGCAGATGCCGCCCACCCGGTTCATGGAAACGACCTCGACGGTGTCCGCCGAGACGGTCGACCTGGACGAGGACGTCGAGTCGATCCTCGACGAGGCGGTCGCGGCCGGGCTGCCACGCACCTGGCTGTCGTGGCACTACCGGAGCCGCAACGAGACTCTCGTGGCGTTCTCCAACCAGCGCTACTACGACGGCCGCCTGGTCACCCTGCCCTCCCCCGGCGAGCTGCCCGGCACCGGCATCGGCTGGCGCCGGGTGGACGGGGTGTTCGGCCGGGGCAAGTCCCGCACCAACCCGGTCGAGGCGCAGGCCATCGTCGACGAGATCGCCGCCCGGCTGCGCGACCCGGCCACCGCCGGCGACTCCATCGGTGTGGTGTGCTTCAACATCGCCCAGCGCGACCTCATCCTCAACCTCGTCGAAGAGTCCACCGACCTGGGCATCCAGCAGGCCCTGGCCCGCAGCGAGGGCGAGCGGCTGTTCGTCAAGAACCTGGAGAACGTCCAGGGCGACGAACGCGACACCATCATGTTCTCCCTGGCCTTCTCGGTGAACCCGCAGACCGGCCAGCTGCCGCTGAACTTCGGCCCGCTGGTCGTCGAAGGCGGCGAGCGGCGCCTCAACGTCGCGATCACCCGGGCGCGACGGCAGGTGCTGCTGTTCTCCTCCTTCGACCCGGCCCACATCGACCTGCGCCGCACCGGCTCCCAAGGCCTGGCCGACCTGCGCGCCTACCTGGAGTTCGCCGTCGCCCAGTCGGCTGCCCAACCCGACGCCCAGTCGACGACCCATCCTGACGCCCGGCCCGACGCCCGGCCGGCTGCCCAACCCGACGCTCAGTCCGACGCCCGGTCGACTGCCCATCGTGACCCCCAGCCCAGCGTCCAGTCCGCTGCCCGACCCGACGCCCGGCCGGCTGCCCACCCCAGCGCCCAGCCGGCTGCCCAGCCCGCCAGACCGGACGGCGTGGTCGACGACGCCCCGTCCGCCACCCGGTCGCCCAACCGGGGCCGTCTCACCGAGGCACTGGCCGACGCGCTGCGCGCGAGGGGCCTGCAGTGCGCCCTGGACGTCGGCCGTTCGTCGTTCCGGGTGGACCTGGCGGTGCGCCTGCCTGGTGACACCGCCTGGCGCCTGGCGGTGCTGGTCGACGGCCCCGGCTGGGCGTCGCGTCCCACCGTCGCCGACCGCGACGGCGCCCCCGGGCTGCTGCCGTCGTTGATGCGCTGGCCTGCGGTGACCCGGGTCTGGCTGCCCGACTGGCTGCGCGACCCGGACGGTGTCGTCGAGAAGGTCGCCACCGCCGTGCGGACCGCTCCCAGCCTGGCCGAGCTGGTCGCCGCCGAGGCGCGACCGACCGAGCCGGCGGGTTCTCCCGAGGTGGTCGACGGCACGCCGCAGGTTTCCGCGGCGGGGCCGACGCCGGACGACCGCCGTGACGGAGAGCCGCCGGTCTGGGGCGAGGCAGCCCAGCCTTCCGACCGACCGGCCCATGACCTGCCGGTCGACCTCGCGACGGTGCCCGACGGCACCGATGCCCGCCCGACCGTCGCCGGCAGCCCAGCACCCGA
This sequence comes from Cellulomonas sp., assembly GCA_031556715.1. Classification (GTDB taxonomy): domain Bacteria; phylum Actinomycetota; class Actinomycetes; order Actinomycetales; family Cellulomonadaceae; genus Cellulomonas. The sequence goes on along the minus strand of JAVBSR010000157.1, from coordinate 744 downwards.
CCCCGCATGGGGCACCGCCGTCGCTGGCGAGGCCCCGCCGACCGAGTCCGACGCCTGGTTCACCCCGGCGCCCGATCCGGTCGCCGGCTCGCAGAGCGTGCTGAACAACCCCGCCTCGACCCGTTCTCGACGGGCGATCACCCTGGTCGCAGCCGAGGCGGTGGCCGTCGAGGGCCCGATGCTGCTGGACCGGCTGGTCCGGCACGTCGCCCGCCGCTTCGACTACTTCCGCCTGGGCCCCCGCAAGCAGGCCGACCTCGAAGCCTTCCTGCGCACCGTGTTCGGCACCGACGAGCACGGCTTCGTCTGGCCGCCACCAGGCACGCCCCACGACTGGACCCCCGCGACGCTGCCCGCCCGGTGCACGGCCAAGGGCGACCGTACCCCCGCCGAGATCCACCCGGCCGAGCTGGCGGCCGTCGTGCGTGACGTGCTGCGTGCCGCCTGCTCCGCCGACCGCCGCGAGCTGGTCGCCGAGTGCGCCCGCCGCCTGGGCTTCCGCCCGGCCGGGTCGTTCACCACCGTCCTCGAACCGGTGCTCGACCAGTCCGTCGCCGCAGGTGAGGTCGTCGTCGCGGAAGGCCGGTACCGCCTGGCGGACCACTAGCTGTAGTTCCCCGTGAGGTTGTGAACGCGCTCTGATGGGGTCTGGCCGCCGATGCCGGTGTGGGGTCGGTGGTGGTTGTAGTGATGTAACCATGCGTCGTAGGTCGCGGCGCGTGCGGTGTCGCTGAGGTAGGGCTG
>JAVBSR010000064.1:0-23238 GCA_031556715.1 Cellulomonas sp. | reverse complement strand
TGGTAGAGCACCTGGTTGTGGTCCAGGGGGTCGCGGGTTCAAGTCCCGTTAGCCACCCCATCCGCCCCTTGTTCGAACAGGGGTCTCCATGTACCACCCCGGGCTGGTCTGACGTCACCAAAAGTGCCGCCTGACCAGCCTGTTTGCGTTCGTAGACCCGCCCGCTGTGGTACATCTGGTCACGAGTTCGAGCCCGTCGCGGCGGCACCGTTTTATGGTACATCTGGTCGCTCGACACCGACACTGCACTCTCAGACTGGCTTGCCGCCGAGCCGACGCAGGGCGTCGAACACACCCCGACGCCTGCTCGGCCAGTTGGTCGAGCGCTGCGAAGGCCTCGGTCTTGGTCGCCACCGATCCGATCTGGCCGTCATCGGTGTCGAGCGTGATGGCCTCGTGGACGTACTGGTTGTAGGCCCGCCGCGTCGACAGGTCGGCCGTCTCGTAGACGCTCGCTCCTTGCCGGACGAAGGCCAGCACCCGTTCGCAGGAACCGGCCTGACCTGTCGCCAGCCCCGACGCGTCGGTGCATGCTCGCTCCAGTTCGACCAACTGCGCGGCCAACTCGGTCTGCTTGTCGCGGGCGATGTCAGCCGGGACCGTCTCGTTCATGGCGGACTCAGCCCACTTGATCCGCTCGGCCTTAACCTTGGCGATTCGACGATTCAGTAGTGTCACCTCTTTCTCACTCTCAGCCGCCAATGTGCCCAGATGTCCGGCGATGTACGTCTCAACAGCGTCCAGTCGTGCAGGTGAAATCTCGTCCGTCCGCCAGCAATCAGCCACCACCTGTTCGACCTGTTCGGCGGGCAAGTAGGGCAGATCACAGGAACGATCGTCCAACCGCACCAAGCAGGTGAAGTAGTCGTACTGTTGGCCTTCGCCATTATTGATGACGTTGTAGACCAGCATTGAGCCGCACCGGCCACAGCGCCACAGTGCCGGTCAGATAGTGCGAGTGCCGATGTGACCGCTCGGCCAACACGCGCCGCGACGCCAGTGCGACTTGCACACGGAGGAGAGTCCGGTCGACACCAGCGGTTCGTGGGCACCCTCGTGTTCGACGCCCATGTACTCCACGACGCCGATGTAGTAGCGGTTCATCAGGATGTTGTGCACTGCCTTGAACGACACCGTGCCCGCCGGACGCGTCGGTGTCGGGCTAGTCGTCGGTCCACGTGCGGTGACTGCCTCGGCCAAAGACTTCAGCGACCACTCGCCGGTGGCGTACTGTTCGAACAGCCATCGAATGTGCGGAGCGCGCTCGGGAGCGGATAAGCGGTGTCGATGTAGTGGTCGAGGCGACGCCAGCGACAGTGGGGGTGGTGTTGAGGACGATGGGATAGAGCGAATGACCTCCCAATCGCCCGCCCCGGAACTATTACGTGATAGCAGTGCGTCGAGGTGTCGAATTTCTCTAGGCAAAAACAGCGAACCGCATACCGCCTTACTTACTTCGACACGGTCGCAGCGACGCCACCAACGCACGATCCCCTACTTCCGTCGCTCCTATAGGCCGCAAAACGAAACTCGATCTGAGCATGTCCTGACACCGTGACGGTAAACTCTCTGGAGTCCCCGGGGGGAAGCCTGTCACTGGTCCAGAGGTTCTCGGAAGAGTTCGGATCCAGAATCTGCAGCTGGCAGAGTTCACCCGATGTGCTTTTCCTGTCAGAGAAGAATGATCCGCTAATTGAAACCCAGGGTTGCCCCATCTCCACGATGGTCGATACCGACTGCTGGCTGCTATACACGCTATCGGCGACCGCCTCTCCAGGCGTATAGTCTTTGTCGCGTGATGAAAGTTCGCTAGCGTAACGCCAAGATCCTCTAACGACATTAAACTTCTCTAGCGGAAAGCTGGTGACGGTCGTGTCCAGCGGACCTTCTGACTTATCAGGCGACGTCGTGACGGTAGAATTGAGTCGCCCTTCGACGCTGTCGATTCGTCCTTGAGCGTCTTCCATATCGGTCGAGAGGTCGTTCACGTCGCCTGCCACCACATTGACCGAATTGTTGATGTCACCGATCTCGTTGCTCTGGTTGTTGATCGACGACCTCAGAGAGACGAAGCCGAACGCCAGCGCAACTATGCCAACAAGAGCGACATAGGGCATCGCCCTGTCGACGAGCGTGAATCGACGCTTGTCCACGTTGACGGGCGAGTTTGGTCCCGTGCTGGCCACATTGCCCCCACCTGCTTGTGCGATGGACTGTTGCCCAGTTGCACCGGCGTTGCCGCTGCCCGCGATTACGGAACCGTAGTTTCCGCCAGCGACTGCAGCGGTCTGGTCCACGGTCATCGTCTGGAACAGTTGTCTCACCCTGTCCTGCAACGGACCAGGATACTCGGTGAGCGCTCTGAACTCGTGCTCTGCGGTTCCAAATTCACCCGACCGAAGGTGATCGAGTAGAGACCTGTACGTCTCGCGGTCGCTCTCGAGGAACTCGCGGAGTTGCGTTCCCCTCGGATCGATAGCCTGCTTGCTCTTGATCGCGCCAGCCGTCAGTTCACTCGTCACCCCCTCCGCGACACCCTGAAACACTCCAACCAGAGCCGCGAACGCGGCGGTGCTCAGCGGGTCCATGGATCCTCCCTCGAACGGGTGATGTCGAACATGCCGGACGATACCACGAAAGAGTCTGACTGGAAAGGCCCAGTTTGACGCACTGGGCTGGCACTCGTGACGAGTGCCTTACACGCGGTCTACCGCGATTGGTTCTTGAGCGTTCCAGGCGAAACGCGAACGTAGTGCAGGAACATGCTCAAGATGCAGGCGATGAAGCCCAAGACACCCAACGACAAGCAAGTTCGCACCTGACATGCTGAACTATTTCAGCCAGGATCAGGGAATTGCGACCATCGAACAAATTGGTACCTGTCCACAAGAGGCAGCCTACCTGGGATAGATCCCGGTGGCGAGGTCGTCGAGCAGGCTCGGATGGGTCGGGCGCCAGGAGAAGCGTTCTCTCGTCTTGGCGCTCGACGATGGCTGGTCGAGCGAGAAGACGGTGCCGAGGAAGCCATAGTTCTCGGCCGGCACCTCGTGGACCGGCAGGCCCAGACGACGGCCGATGGTCTCGGCGAGCGACAGCATCGTGTCGCCTTCGTCGCCGACGGCGTGCAGCACCGTGCCCGGCTCGGCCTCTTCGAGGGCGATACGGAACAGCCGGGCCGCGTCGAGGCGATGGACGGCGGGCCAGCGCTGACTGCCGTCGCCGGTGTAGCCCGAGATGCCGGTGCGCTGGGCGGCGCCGATCAGGAACGAGGCAAAACCGTAGCGGCCGTCTGCGGCGTGGACGGAGCGCGGCAGCCGTACGGCCGCCGAACGGACGCCCTTGTCTGCCAGGCCCAGCACGGTGAGAGCGTTCAGGGCGCGACCACCCAGCGGTCCTTCCGTCGGCATGGCGTCATCTTCCGTCGAGAGACGTCCGGGAGTCACTGGGGTGCCAGAGGCGATGACGAACGGCTTTCCGGTTCCTTCTAGGGCTGAACCGAGCGCGTCGATCGCGCGCGTCTCTTCCTCGACGTTTGCCTCGATGTTGCTGAAGTCGTTACCGAAGGCCAGGTGGATGACACCATCGGCCTGTTCAGCGCCGGCGCGCAGCGACACGAGATCGGAAATGTCGCCTCGCAGAGGCGTTGCACCCAACGAGGTCACGACTGCGGCGGAAACGTCCGACCGGGCAAGACCGATGACCACATGGCCGGCCGTGACGAGATCGGGGACGACCGCGGAACCAATTCCTCCGCTAGCACCCGTCACGAAGACGCGCATTCTTACCTCCTGTGCTGCAGCCGATAGGACCCACGTCTCTTCAGGGTAGCACAATCAGACATCGCCAGCCCTTTGGTCGAACAATCTGGCCTGCCGCGTCAAAGCCGCGGGGCCACCCGGTGCAAATTCGTGGAGACCACGACGTTGTTGGCAGGACGCGTCGTACCGGCGTTCGGATACTCCTGGCGCGATCGTGAACTGATGATGCAGGCGGGCATGGGCCACCGATCGGTCGCGACGATCCTCGAAGCTACTTCCGACCGCACCCACCTCTTGACCGACGTCGCAATGGCTCACGGCGATGACGCAGCTTGGGAGAGCGCGGCGAGGAAACACACGGTGCTTTGCCGTCGATCCCGTGCCCGCCTGTGTCGAGGGTTCGCTGTCTTTCCGCGCTGAGGTACCGTGGCGAGCGCCACCTCGGTGGCGCTGAGCCCTACAGAAGGCCGACAGACAAGACGCCGGGCCCTTCCCGACCCGACGGCGCGAGACCACGGAGGACATCGTGACAGCGATGCAGCGCGTCGACGAGTTCTATGCCCTGGCCAAGCAGGGTGAATGGGCTGCAGTCCTGGCCGCGTGGCGGCTCGACCCGGCCTTCGCGCGACGGTGTGCTCACTACGCGAAGCAGACGTCCGGGTGGACGTTCCTCCACCAGGCAGCCCATTTCGGGGCCGAGCGGGCTGTGCGCGAGCTCGTCGGCTGGGGTGCGTCGGCCGCCGCGACATCGCTCGACGGGCAGGACGTCGAGGCCGTCGCGCGCGCGAGGGGCCACGACGACGTCGCCGATCTGGTGAGCCGGGCTGCCGGCGTGGACCACGGCCCGTGGGAGGCTCCCCTCGACCCGGAGGTGCTGCCGAGCTCCTGCCTGTGGGACGAGGCCCAGGTGCGGCGCGCGACGACGCCCATGACCGTGGCCTACGGCGGCAGCCTGGTCGATATCCGCGACGGCGACCAGTACTTTGTCGACTCGTTCGAGCGCGTCCTCGTGGGCTGGCACGGCACCTACTGCCCACCTCTGGGCATGAGCGCCGAGCCGATGGTCGACCTTCCCTGACCACGACATCCTCGCCGTCGCGGTTCCGCTGGTCTTCTCCGCGCTGCCGTGCACGGCATGGTCACGCCTCTGGCTCGACCGGGAGCGCCCGCCGACCGGCAGGCATCGACCCGCACGCCTCGCGCCTGTCGTACGACTCCGACAGCCTCAGCGGGAGCCGTGCTCCGGGACGTCGACGCCGATGACAGCCAGACCGTGGAGGCTTGCTTCGGCGAGCAGGCTGCTGGGGGCATCGCTGGTGGTGATAAGGGTGTCGAGGTCGGCGAGGCTGGCGAAGCGATGGGCCGCGGTGCGAGTGAACTTGTCGGCGGTGGCGACCAGGACGGCCCGGCGTGCCGAGGTGAGGCTGGCACGTTTGGCCTGGGCGTCACCCCAGTCGGCCACGGTGAGACCCGTGCCGGGCTGGGCGGCGCACGACCCGATGAAGGCGAAGTCGAAGCGCATCTGCTGGATGGAACGCTCGGTGCCGGCAGCCGTGAAAGAGAGGTCGCCGCAGCTGACCGGCCCGCCGGGGACGATGACCTGGTTGCCGGGCTTGGACGCCAGCGCGCCGGCGGCGTGGAGCGACAGTGCGAGCGCTGTGATGCCGAGGCCGGCGAGCCTGTGGGCGACGGCCAGGGCAGTGGTGCCATTGTCGATCAGCACGGCGTCACCGGGCTTGACCAAGGCGGCGGCCGCCTCAGCCAGGGCCTGCTTGGCGGCGGACTGCTCGCCCTGGCGCAGGTCGAAGGGATAGCTGGCGCCGCGGGACGTGGGAGGTGCGGCTCCCCCGCGGACCCGCAGCAGGGCACCGCGCTCGGCAAGCTCTGCCAGGTCGCGGCGGATGGTGACCGTCGACGCACCGGTCAGGGCGGCCAGGACCGCGACGGTTCGAGGACCTGACGCCACAGCCCCGATGATCAGTTTGTGCCGCTGCGATCGTTGCACATGATCACTATAGATCATACCGTTCAGGGGTGGAGACAAGGCCTGGTGCTACCCGGACCGCGGCCATCGGCGTGGGCGTGCTGTTCGCCAGCAACGGTGCGATCTTTGCGGCGCTGCTGCCGTGGTATCCGCTGCTGACGGCGCGGCTGGACCTGACCGGGACCCAGTACGGGCTGATCGTGGCCTCCTTCGCGGCGGGGGCGATCGCATCGTCGGCGCTGCCGCCGCCGCTGATCGCCTGGCTGGGGCCGGTGCGCGTGTCGCTGTTCGGCACGGTCGTGCTGGCCCTGGCGGTCGCCGCCGTGGGCTGGGCACCCACGGGATGGGTCGTCGCGCTGGCGCTGTTCGTCGCCGGGTTCGCCGACGCGATCGTCGACGTGGCGCAGAACGTGGCTGCCGTGCGGGTCCAGGCCGCTGCCGGTCGGCCCATCCTGTCGTCGATGCACGCCCTGTGGAGCCTGGGCGGTGTGACCAGCGGGGCCCTGTCGACCGCCTCGGCGGCGGCCGGGGTCGACATCCGGGTCCATCTGGCGATCGTCGCCGGGGCCGGGGTGGCGCTGATGAGCCTGGGAGGCAGGCTGGTCGGTCGGCTGGCCGACAATCCGCCCGCCACGGCCCCCGTCGAGAGCTCGGCCGTGCCGGGGCAGCGGCGCTGGTCGGCGGTCGCCCGGGCCGCTCTCCCGCTGGTGGTCGTGGCGACCTGCGGGACGATGGTCGAAGATGTGGCCAACAACTGGGCGGCCCTGTCCGGGGTGCGGCTGGCGGGGCTCGACCCGGCTGTCGCCGGCGTGGCGTTCACCGTGGTGATCGGCAGCCAGTGCGTGGGACGGTTCACCGGTGACCTTCTCATCGGCAGGTTCGGTGCCGGGCGGGTGGCCCGGTTCGGCGGCGGGCTGATCACGGTGGGCGGCCTGCTGATCGTCACCGCGGCCAGCCCTGTGCCGCTGTTCGCGGGCCTTGCCATGGTCGGGTACGGCACAGCGACCCTCGTGCCGAGCGCGTTCAACGCCGCCGCCCACCTTCCCGGCGTCGGCCAGGGCGGTGGGGTCACGATCGTCAGCTGGCTGATGCGCGTCGGATTTCTGGCCACCAGCCCGCTCATCGGTGCGGTCACCGACGTGACCGGACTGCGCTGGGGCATGGGGATCCTCATGGCGATCGGCCTGACGACCATGGCCCTGGCAGGCGCCCTCGACCGACCTGGTGCCGCCGCCCGGCCCGCGGAGGACGGCACCGCCTGAGACGCGACACCGAGCGCCGCGGCTCGTGGGCGACCACGTCGACCGGCTCGTGACGGCGGACACCAACGGCACGGTCCGACTCGACTGGGCCGCGCCCGACGACCGGTTGGCACTGTCGCATCGACGCGGTGTCGCCGCGCGTCGTCACCGGCTACAGGCCGTACTCGACCAGGAACCGGGTCCACACCTCCGACAGGGTCGGGTGGACCGGGACGGCGTGCCACAGCTCGTCCAGCGGCACCCGGCCCACGATCGCCACCGTCGCGGCGTGCACCAGGTCGGCCACGTCCGGCCCGACAAACGTCGCCCCGACGAGCCGGCGGCGTGAGGAGTCCACGACGAACCGGGCCTGCCCCTGGTACCCGGCACCGCGCACCACCGCGCTGGCCAGGCCTGCCAGGTCCACGTCGACCACCCGCACCTCACGACGTTCCTGGTGCGCCTGCGCCAAGGTCAGCCCCACCCAGGCCACCTCGGGCCGGGTGAACAGCACCTGGGCGGAGGCTGCGCCTGGGGCGGTCCGGTACCGGGGCGCGGCGTCAGCCTCGGCGAGGCGGGCTTCGGCACCCTCACCGAACCGGGCGGCGACGACGTCCCCGGCGATCCGGGCCGCATAGGCACCCTGGTGGGTGGTGGAGGTGGCACCGGTGACGTCGCCCGCGGCGTACAGCCAGTCGCCGACGACACCGCTGACCTGCCCGGCCGCGTCGACCTCCAACGGCTCCCCCGGGGTCAGGCCCACACTGTCCAGGCCCAGGTCGTCGGTCGCGGGGCGTCGGCCGGCCGCGACCAGCAGCTCGTCGGCGTCGACCCGTTCGGAGGTCCCGGCATGGCTCACGGCGACGTGCACCCCGGCGGTGTCACGCCACACCCGGTCAGCCCGCACCCCGGTGAGCACCCGCACCCCGGCGGCCGTCAGGGCGTCCGCCAGCAACGTCCCGGCGAACGGCTCGGCCCGTGACAGCAACCGCGGCCCCCGCGCCAGCACGGTCACCCTGGCGCCCAGCACGGCGTAGGCCTGCGCCGCCTCGACGCCTGCCGCACCACCGCCGAAGACGGTCAGACGGGCCGGGACGTCGTGCGCCGACGTGGCGTTCCGGGAGGTCCAGAACCGTGAGGCGGCCAGGCCCGGCACGTCGGGCACCGCAGGTTCTGAGCCGGTCGCGAGGATCACCGCGTGCCGGGCCGCCAGCGGTGCCTGGCCCGACGCGGCGCTGAGCGTCAGGGCCCGTTCCCCGGTCAGCCGGGCCATGCCGCGCAGCACGGCGATCCCGGCGCCCCGCACCCGGGACGTCTGGTCGTCGTCACGCCAGTGCGACGTCACCGTGTCCCGTCCGGCGAAGGTCGCCGCCACGTCGACCTCACCGCCGACCAGGCCCGGCACGGCCCGGGTGTCACCCAGCACCGCCCCCGGGCGCAGCAGCGCCTTGGACGGCCGGCAAGCCCAGTAGGCGTCTTCCCCACCGACCAGCTCGCTCTCCACCAGCGCCACGGACAGCCCCGTGCGCGCTGCCCGCCGGGCCGCGGTCAGACCGACCGCCCCGGCACCCACCACGATGACGTCGTACTCGTCCACGGTCCCATCGTGGGAGACGTCACCGGAACGCGCAGGTCGGGGAGGCAGGCGGCACCGGACCGGACGACCCTGCACGGCCTCCTCGGCACCCGCACGAGGGCGGTGGCGGGGCTGTTCGTCTCCCTCCGGCACGGATGTGCCGAGACCGCAGGCGAGACTGGTCGAGCGCTGCGCCACTGCGGAACACGTGTGTCAGCACGGCACACGTGTGTCAGGATCAGTGCACCGAGCCGCCTTCCGACCAGGCACCGTTCCGATATTCTCGCCATGAAGAACCGACCTTCTGAACAGCAACGATGACACAGGAGAGGCATGGGCCACAACGTCGTCCCCGTAGAGAGCATCTGGTCCCAGATTCCCACGAAGATTCAGAAGAGCGTCAGGAAGGGCTTCTCGAAGAAGAAGTTCGACAAGTTTCTGAGATCGGCGTGCCTGTGGGTCGACGGTGACCTGACGCTCACGCGGGACGAGTGGGAGGCAGCCGACCGGCTCATCGTCGTCAACGGTGACCTGGAGATCCCCGGTGACGTCGACCTCGACGGTCGCAAGGCCATCGTGACCGGTCGGCTGGTGTGCGACCGTGCGAACAGCCTCGACCGTTTTCTGAACCGGCCGAAGCACAGCCAGTGGTACGGCAAGGTCGTCGCCCGGCAGTACGCGTTGTTCATGGGTGCCGACGACGAGGTGCTGCACGGCGGGTGGCGCGGCACGATCGACACCCCACGGCTGTTCTCGTGGTTCAGCGACCGGCGGCAGACCACGCTCCGGCGCGACACCGCGCTGTTCCTCATGTGCCCCGGTTACGAGTTCACCACACCGGAGCAGGACGAGTGGTACCGCTGGCGCGAGGACTTCTTCGTCCTCAAGCCCGAGTGCGTCGGCGCCGCCGAGAACTACTACTACGACGACCCTCGGTGGCGGTTCGAGACCATCGACCGGCTGCTGGACGCCGGGGAGTCGCTGTACATCGACGGATACGACCCGGCGTGCCTGCCGGTGATGCGCGAGGCCCACAGCTACCTCGGCGGCGGGCAGCACCGAGAAGCCCTGGCCTACGCCAAGCAGGCCGTCGAGATGTCACCCCGCTTCTGCAAGGCCTGGGAGCTGGCCGGTGACTGCCTGTTCGCCGCCGACGCCTTCGCACAGGCCGTGCCGTACTACGAGCGCGCGGTCGAGCTGTTCCCGTCCAAGCACACCGCTCTGGAAGACACCGGCCTGGACTATCTCGCGTGGAGCCTGCTGCACACAGGACAGCTCGACCGGTCGATCGAGGCGGCGACGGTGTCGATCGACCGCACCAAGCACCTGCCCGACTACATCGACGACGAGGTGCGCGGCCTGCCGTACCGCATCCGGGGCGAGGCGTGGCTGTGGAGAGGCGAGCTGGAGAAGGCCAAGGACGACCTGCTGAAGGCCTGCGACCTGCAGCTGACGGTCGCCCGTCAGCACCTGCTGGCGCTGGTCTACCACACGATGGGCGACGAGAAGAACGCCCAGAAGCACGCCCAGGTGGAGACCTTCGGCGCGCTGGAGACCTACCCCGACCTGGACGACCTGGTCGCCGGTGCAGTCGTCGTGGACTGGGAGCAGGTGACCGTCGCAGACGTCGCACCGGTGCGCGACGACAGCTACTGGTTGGACTACCTGAAGCGACGCGTCTACGCCGACTCTGACGTGGTCGACGTCGTCGGTTTCCAGGCCGTCCCTGCCGAGGTGCTGACCACCGACTTCTGCCTCAAGGTCGTCGCGCTGCGCACCGAGGGCCAGGCGGACGCCACGGTGACGATCGCCGAAGCCGCTCACTTCCCGGAGTCGGCGTTCGACGCCGAGCTGGCGGCCGCGCTCGTCCGTGCCAGCGCAGCCAACCTCGCCTGGGTGCCCCGACGCTGGGTCACCCAGGACCTGCTCCTGGAGGTCGATGCCTGGGAACGGGCCGACCTGAAGCACGTCCCCGACGACCTCCTGGACGCCGGGCTGGTGACCACGATGGTCGAGCGTGGCGCCCCTCTGGCCTGTGTGCCCCCGCACCTGGTGACCCGAGACCTGCTGCCGCACGTCGCCGCCTGGGGACGAGAAGACCTGGCGCAGGTTCCCGCCGACCTCCTCGACACCGATCTCGCGGCGACGCTGACCGAGAAGGGCATCGACCCGTGGGACCTGCCCGAGGAGCTGGTGACCGACCAGATGTGGCGTCGGGCAGTGGAACGCTCGGCGGTGGCGATCGAGAAGGTTCCGTCGCGGTGGCGCACCGACGACCTGTGGGTGCTGGCGGTGGCCCACGGTGCGACGAGGGACGTCCCCCGGCGGTACTTCGCGGCGGACATGCTGTGCCGCGCGCTCGACGTGAACCTCGGGATGGTCGAGCAGCTGGAGGGCAAGTACGTCAGCACCCCGGTGTTCGAGCACGCCAAGGCGCTCTGTGACGACCCGGACTACTGGGAATGGCTGTGCACCGTCCACGGGCCGCAGTTCCGCACCTACCACCAGCTGGAACGAGGCCAGTCGAAAGCCGAGTACGAACGCCTGCGGGAAGAACACATCCGCGACTTCGACGAGCGCTCCGAGCGCCAGGGGGACGAGGTCACCTCGTGGGACCGGTGGTTCTACATCGACGGCAGCCCGGAATTCGTCAGGGACTGCTGGGCGGTCTTCTGGACCGAAGACATCATGATCGCCGAGATCGAACGGTTCAAGGACGGTGAGTCCGCCTCCGTCGCCGCGTACGACCTCCTGCCCGATCAGTGGACCCAGCGCGTCGCGATCGCGATGTGCGCCCCGACCAGAGGAACAGGACCTCTTTACCATCTCGACCGCATCCCTGCGGAGCTCGTCACGACCGACATGGCCGAACGCATGGCGGTGGTGCGCGGGTACGACCTGCACGAGGTGCCGGTGCGGGTCCGGACCGCCAAGGTGTGCCAGCTGGCTTTGGCCGAGAACTCGCGACATCCCCACATGGGCAACTGCTACCCGCACGTTCCGCTGGAGCACCGCACGGTGACGCTCAGCGCCGCCGCGGTGGTGATGCACCAGGAGAACGCCCGGCACGTTCCGCTGGGGATCCGCTACGAGGTGCTCGACTCGCTGCTCCACGCCGACGACAAGACCCGAGGCGACCTCGATCCGCTGTTCCTGCGCAACCAGCGCGGGCTCGCGGCTGTAGCCACCGGCCAGGTCGACCAAGGAATGGCCGACTTCGCAGCGGTGATAGCCCAGGCCGCGCAGACCAGCAGACCGGGGAAGAAAAAGAAGAAGCGGAAGGAACCTTCGGCCGCTGAGCAGCAGGCCGAGCTCGCCCACTTCTACACCGCGCACGCCCTGCGGACCACGGGCGACACTCAGGGCATGGCCGCCGAGCTGGCCACCGTCAGCGACGCCCTGCAGGCCACCTTCGACGCGTTCGAGGTGACCGACCCGCCGCCGGTCGTCGACTTCGACCAGTCGGCCTGCGAAGACCACCTGCGCACCGCGTCGACCATCATCGAGCAGTCCGGCGACCTGGCCGAGGCGCTGACCCACGCCCGGGCGGCCAGGGCCATGCTGGACGAGGCGCACTTCCCCGACGACCGCCTGTGGTCGTACGCCCTGGACCAGGAACGGTACCTGTCTTTCGAGGTCGGCGACCACGAGGCCAACCAGCAGGCCTGCCTGGCGATCCTCGACCGCTTCGGCGGGTTCGTGGACTGGCCGTACCTGTCGGAGCACAACCAGATCAGGCATGCCCGCCGGGCGGCCCGCAACACCCTGGCCTGGCGGATCGTCGACGACCCCGACGCCACCCAAGGTGACCTCGAGCGGGCCCTGACGCTGTCCCGGGCGTCGCTCGTGCTGTCGCCCATCGAGGACGAGACGCTGGTCGGCGGCCACTGGGACACCCTCGCCCGGATCCTGCTGCGCCTGACCGACCTCGACCCGGGCTACCAGCACGACCTCGACAAGGTCGTGCGCACCATCGCGAAGAAGGGCCTGAGGGACCGTGGGGTGGTCACGACCCCCGAGGTCGTCGCCGCGCTGGGTCCTGCCTCGTAACCCGCGGGGAAGGGATCACCCCTGACGCTGCGTCGGACTGTCGCCGCGACCGTCCGGGCGCGGCCCTCCCCCGAACGGCCCGCCTCGCGACGAGCTCTTCGGCCCGCCTTCCTGCGGCCTGCCCGCTCGGGGCCCGCCCTGCCGGCTGCGGGACCGACGGTCCCCACCCCAGTCGGGGTGCAGCGGCACGAGCGCGACGTCGTCGCCGTGCCGGAAGAAGGCCAGCCAGCGGGCGTCCTCCGTCTCGATCACCCACTGCCGCCGGCCCGGGTCGCGCGACCAGGCGCGGCGTATCGCACTGTCGGGCAGTCCCGTGCCGCGGGACCAGCCGGCGACGAGCTCCGAGGGAACGGTCTCGGCGATCTCGGCCGGGGTGGTGAGCATGCGCAGGCGCCCGTCTCGGCTCCGGCCCCGAGCCCTCACCGGCTCGGCGGCATCCGCCCGCCCCGTGGCAGGGGCATCGGCCACCTCAAGGTCCGGTGCTGTCCGGTTCCCACCGGCTGGCTGTGCCCCGGTGGACACCAGCTCGCCGGTGCGAGGCAGGGCCTGCGGCTCGTCAGGCTGGTCTGGGGCGGGCTCGTCCCCCGCGGCATCCTCGGACTCGGAGACATCCTCAGCCTCAGCATCCTCAGGCTCGGAGAGCGCCGTCGAGAGCTGATCTTGCAGGTCCGATATCTGTCCGAGGATGTGCTCGGTGTCCTCGGCGCTGAGCAGGTAGATCATCACCGCGAAGAAGAGCGCCCACAGCGTCGCCAGCAACGTCACGACATCCGTCAAGGTCAGGCGCTCGTCGATGCCGAGCACGACCCCGGCAACCACGGCGCCGGCGACGAAGGTCACCAACGTGACCCAGCCGGGGTGCTTCGCCAGCCGCTCGATGAGCCAGCGCAGTGCGGATCGTGAGCCGCTCGCGTCCACGACAAGCACGTCCTGGCGCGCCCTCTTCATGGTGGGGACGATACCCGCCTTCGACGCACCGCCACCGCACCGCTCAACCCGCGTCACCCAGCCGCCGCCCGTTCCCCTCGACACCTCCGCGACGCCGACGAGGCGTGCCGACCACGATCGCGTGGGCCGCCCGGCCGACGCCAGTCAGACGACGGCGGCACGCAGCCGACGGCAACCGTCAGCAAACCGGTCCGGGTCGAGCAGCAGCGACAGGGCCAGGGCGCCGGCGTCCGGCAGGTCGTACAACCAGCCAGGGTGCACCGACAGGTTCGCCGCACCCAGCAGGTGCGCGGTCAGGGCATCGTCGTCGCGGGTGCGCGGCACGTCGACCAGAACAGTCCAGCCGCCGTCGGTCCGCCGCACCCGGCAAGGTGCGTCGAGCACCGTCCGTGCCGTCGCCAGGTTGGCCGCCACCCGGGCCCGCACCCGGTCCACCTGGTCGTCGAGCAGCCCCAGCAGGCCCGGCAACGCGCCAGCCACCGTGCCGACCGACAGATACGCATCGGCGACCGTGTCGAGCGCCTCCGCGAGGCCCGCCGGGCCGGACAACCGCAACCAGGCAACCTTGAGCTGAGGGGCCGCCAACGACTTCGACAACCCGTCGAGAACAACGACGGACACGTCGGGAGCCACCGCGGCCAGGCTCGGCGCCGCGGCACCCCGGTCCAGCCAGAACGGGCCGAACACCTCGTCAGCCACCAACGTCACCCCGTGCTCCGCGCACAACCGGGCCACGACCTCCACCGTCTGCGGTTCCAGGTAGGCCCCCGTCGGGTTGCCCGGGCTGACCACGACCAGCATCCGCACCTGCGGTGCCGCCAGCACCCGGGCCAACGCCTCGGTATCCACCGACCACCCGTGCGGATGCACGTAGAACAACGGGTAGCCGACCGTGCGCACCCCGGCGAACCGGGCCAGCGGCTCCACCAGCGGATAGCCCGGCACCGGCACCGCGACCACCTCCCCCGGGTCGCACGTCACGGTGAGCAGCCACGCGTACGCCTCCGACGTGCTGGCAGCCAACCAGTAGTCGCCCGGCCGGCCGCCCCGCAGCGCCGCCAACGCCTCACGGGCAGCCAGCGGCCCGCGAGGGTCCGGCTCGTAGGCACCGACACTCCCGAGCGCCCCCGCCAGCACCTCACCCAGGCGCGGATGGCCCAGGCCGTGCCGCGTCGGGTTCGAGTCCGACAGTTCCAGCACCCCAGGCCCCGCCTGCGCCCTGGCCCGCGCGAACGCGTTCACAGGCACACCAGCACCCGCCCGCCTGGCCAACCAGCCGTCCGCACCCACCCCACGAGTGTGGCCCAGCCACCAGATCTTGCCCAGACCCGCAGCCCCACCGCAGGCCACCAACCGATTCGGCCATCGAGCCAGAGCCTGGTACAGTTGCTGGCCGCGCGCCATTAGCTCAATTGGCAGAGCAGCTGGCTCTTAACCAGCGGGTTCGGGGTTCGAGTCCCTGATGGCGCACGAGATCGAGGGCGACGTGTGCTTGCGGAACGCAAGCCGCGTCGCTCTCGTCATATTGTGCGGGGCCCAGCCCCGCACCCGCCCGGGGGCCGCCCCCGGGGCCCCTGCTCGGCTGGTTCCCAGCCTTCGTGACGCTCGGTACAGCCCCCCGGACATCGTCGCGTTCGGTACAGGTTCCCAGGCCTCGGCGCGGTCCCCGGCATCGTCACGCCCTGTGCTGGTTCCAGCCTTCGTGACGCTCGGCACAGCCCCCGGACATCGTCGCGTTCGGTGCAGGTCCCAGGCCTCGTGACGCTCGACACAGGCCCCCAGCCTTGGTCAGCTGGGGCTGGGTGGGTCCTGCTGTGGACCGTGGCTTCGGTCTGCTGACCGGCGCGCCGGTCTACAGGTACAGGCCGGTGCGCTGGCCGGACTCGTCGGGCTGAGCGACGCCGTGGACGTCGCGCTCGCGCAGCAGCAGGTAGGCAGTACCGGAGAGCTCGACCTCGGCGCGGTCCTCGGAGTCGAAGAGCACCTTGTCGCCGATGGCGACCTGACGCACATGCTGACCGGTCGCGACCACGAAACCCCAGGACAGCCGCTTGCCGACCTCGGCGCTGGCAGGGATGACGATCCCGGTCGCCGACCGGCGCTCGGCACTCTCCGCGTCAAGACGGACCAGGAGACGGTCGTTCAGCATCCGGATCGGCACAGGTGTCGACGGCAGACCAGCGTGGGGCGTGGGATCAGGCACGCCCCTGACCGTACCCGGACCGTAGAGTGAGCGTGACACCTACGGAGGAACGATGCCCGGTCTCCAGGTGGGCGACACCGCCCCCGACTTCACCCTGCCAGACTCGGACAGTCGCCCCGTCACGCTGTCCGGCCTGCGCGGGAGCAACGTCGTCGTGTACTTCTACCCGCGGGCCGGAACGCCCGGCTGCACCCGGCAAGCCTGCGACTTCCGCGACTCCCTGGCCTCCCTGGGCACCGCCGGCTACCAGGTGCTCGGAATCTCCCCCGACCCGGTCGCCGCGCTGGCGGCGTTCGCAGCGGCAGAGAACCTCACCTACCCGCTGCTGTCGGACCCCGACCACGCGGTGATGGAGCGCTGGGGCGCCTGGGGCGAGAAGACGCTCTACGGCAGGCAGACCGTCGGGGTCCTCCGGTCCACCGTCGTGGTCGACCCCGGTGGGGTCGTCACCCTGGCCCGGTACAACGTCAAGGCCACCGGGCACGTGGCCAGGCTGCGCCGCGAGCTCGGGATCGGCTAGGCCCCTCCCGACGACCTCACGGTTCATGGTCGCCGCGTCGCCGCGCGACGGAGCCGCCCCGCCCAGGCCGGACGTGCCAGACTGGAGCCGCGCGTGAGTGGTGAAACGGCAGCCACGCCAGGTTTAGGTCCTGGTGCCCGCGAGGGCGTGCGGGTTCGAGTCCCGCCTCACGCACGGCACCAGGACCTGGCCCCGACGCGTCGTCAGCCCTGCTCGGCGACCTTCTTGCGGACCTCGTCCATGTCGAGGTTCTTCACCGCGGTGACGACCTCCTCCAGCGCGGAGGCAGGCAGCGCCCCGGCCTGGCGGAACACGAGGATGCCCTCACGGAACGCCGCGAGCGTCGGGATCGAGGTGATCTGCATCTTCATGGCAAGCTCTTGCTCGGCCTCGGTGTCGACCTTGGCGTGCACGACGTCACCGTGGGCGTCCGACGACTTCTCGTACACCGGCTCGAACATCCGGCAGGGACCGCACCAGGCCGCCCAGAAGTCGACCAGGACGATGTCGGAGTCAGCGACGGTCTGCTCGAACGTGGCGTCGGTGAGGGTGATGGTGGCCATAGGTCCTACTCTCGATCAGGGACGAACGTCGTGCACCTCAGCGCGTTGTCGGCCTCCGTTATTCCCGATACCCCCTGGGGTATCGATCCGCACCCGCACCGTCTGAGGGAGTAGAACAGGACCGTGACCGACACCGCCGAGTTCCCGCGCCAGCCGGACGAGCCCGCGCAGCCGTCCGCCTGGCTCTCCGAGGGCGAGCTGGCCGTCGTCCGCCAGCAGATGCCCGTCCTGTACGTCGACGCCGTGCCGGTGCGGGTCGACGACGCCGGTGACGTCGTCGAGGTCGGCCTGCTGCTGCGGGTCACCCCGACCGGTGCCATCACCCGCGCCCTGGTCTCCGGCCGGGTCAACTACCACGAGCGGGTCCGCGACGCGCTGGTCCGGCACATCGAGAAGGACCTCGGACCGATGGCTCTGCCGCAGATCCCCTCGTCGCCGCAGCCGTTCACCGTCGCCGAGTACTTCCCCACCCCGGGCATCACCGCCTACCACGACCCCCGCCAGCATGCCGTGTCGCTGGCCTACGTCGTCCCGGTCGCCGGAGACTGCCGACCCCGCCAGGACGCCCTCGAGCTGGCCTGGCTGACGCCGGAGCAGGCCTGCGACGACGACGTCCAGCTGGAGATGGTGGGCGGGCAGGGCGTGCTGCTGCGCCAGGCCATGGCCTACGTCGGCCGGCTGCTCTGACGACGTCGGGGCGCGACGTCAGCTGCTGGTCGCACCCCAGAAGGCGAACCCGAACCCCATGACCAGCACGAGGACGCCCCACAGCACGACGACCGCCAGGCCGAGGTAGCCGATGATCAGCCCGGCGACCGCCAGGCCGTGACCGGCCTCGCCCTTGCTCCGGATCTGACCGAGGGCGACGTGCCCGAAGATCACTCCGAGCAGGCTGAACCCGAGCACAGAGCAGATCAACGACGCGACGGCCAGCCCGTTGGTCGGCGGCGCCATGGCGTAGACCGGGTACGGCACCGGCGCACCGTAGGCCGGTGGTTGACCTTGCGGCGGCGGTCCGGGCGGAGAACCGTAAGGCGAGACGGACACGGCTTCTCCTCCAGTCGGGGTGATGCTGACGGCGCCCAATCTATCCGGTCGGGTGGACACCGGGGTCGCATTCGGGCACCTCGACCTCGCCGCCGACGGGCACCTCGACCTCGCCGCCGATCCGCGCGACCAGCCCTCCGGTCCCGGCCAGAGCCGCTGCCGCCACGCAGCCCTTGCCGCGCCGGCGACGGTGCGGGTCTCAGTGCTGGTGCGACAGCGCCGCCACCACTGCCGGAGCCAGCGCCCGGAAGGCCACGCCCCGGTGGCTGCGGGCGTTCTTCTCCTCCGCGGTCAGCTCGGCGCAGGTCCGGCGCTCGCCGGTCGGGACCAGGATCGGGTCGTAGCCGAACCCGTGGCCGCCCCGCGGGGTGGTCGTCAGGCTGCCGTCCAGGTCGCCGTGCTCGACCACCTCGGTGCCGTCCGGGGTGACCAGCACCGCCGCGCAGCGAAAGCGGGCAGTGCGGTGCGGGTCCGGAACGTCGGCCAGCTGGTCGAGCAGCAGCTGCAGGTTGGCCCCGTCGTCGCCGTGGTGCCCGCACCAGCGGGCGGAGAAGATTCCCGGGGCCCCGCCGAGCACGTCGACGACCAGACCGGAGTCGTCGGCCATGACCGGGCAGCCCGTCGCGGCCACCAGCGCCCGGGCCTTGATCAGGGCGTTGTCGGCGAAGGTGAGGCCGTCCTCGACCGGCTCGGGTGCGTCCAGGTCGGCCGCGCTGACGATGCGTTCCGGGTCCAGGCCGACCGCACCGAGGATGGCTCGCACCTCGGCCAGCTTGTGCCGGTTGTGGGTCGCGAGCACCACAGTGCCCGCATCGATCGCGGTCACGACGACAGAGCCTCGTTCTGCAGCCGGGTCAGCTCGGTCGTACCCACCAGCGCCAGGTCCAGCAGCCGGTCCAGCTCGGCCCGGTCGAACGGGGCGTGCTCAGCCGTGCCCTGCACCTCGACGAAGGTGCCCGACCCCGTGGTCACGACGTTCATGTCTGTGGCGGCCCGCACGTCCTCGGCGTACGGCAGGTCCAGCATCGGCGTGCCGTCGATGATGCCGACGCTCACTGCCGCCACCGAGTCGCGCAGGGCCTCGCCCTTGAGCAGACCCCGAGCCTTGGCCCAGGTCAACGCGTCGGCCAGGGCCACGTAGGCGCCGGTCACCGCGGCGGTGCGCGTCCCCCCGTCGGCCGCCAGCACGTCACAGTCCACGACGACGGTGTTCTCGCCCAGGGCGCGGGTGTCCACCACGGCCCGCAGCGACCGGCCGATCAACCGGGAGATCTCGTGGGTGCGCCCCCCGATCTTGCCGCGTACCGACTCGCGGTCGTTGCGGCTGTCGGTGGCCCGGGGCAGCATCGCGTACTCACCCGTCACCCAGCCCTCCCCCGAGCCCCGCCGCCAGCGCGGCACCCCCTCGGTGAACGACGCCACGCACAGCACCGTGGTGCGCCCGAAGCGGACCAGCGCGCTCCCCTCACCCACGTCGAAGGACTGCCGCTCGATCGACACCGGCCTCAGCTGGTCGACACGCCGTCCGTCAGCCCGTACCAGGTTCTCCACGCTCATGCGTGCCACCCTAGCTGGCGTCCGCGGGGCGCGTCGGCGGCGGCCACGTCGAGACTGACGCCGCGCCGGACGGAGGCCCGCCGATCAGGTGCGGGCCTGCTGCGGCGACGCTCCGGATGCCAGCCGCATGCCGACCGAACCCAGCACCAGGTGCTCGTCGACCGTGGCCGACGTTCCCGACGGCACCGTGTACGCCCGGCCAGCCCGGGTGACGATGATGCCGTTGGTCGAACCAGCGTCGGTCACCTGCCACGCACCGCCCATCAGGTCCAGGCGGGCGTGCACCTTGGAGATCGTGCAGGTCTCGTCAGGGATGGCCAACAGCTGCGTCCCGGGGTCGGCGCTCGACGGCGCCCGACCGACGAGAACCGTCGGCGACCACAGGTCGAACCGGCGGCCGTCGTCCAGGAGCAGCGACCAGGGTCGGGAGGCGGCCCGGTCGATGAGCACGGTGCACGGCGCAGGTTCGGGCGCAGCGACGGGTTGCGGTCGCGGGCCTGGTGCGACTGTCGGCGGACTCGGCGGGGCCACCGACGCTCCAGCGGGAAGCATCACCGGCGCAGCCATTGCCGGCGGCTGATGCGGTGCGGGCATAGCCACCGGGGCCGCCGCCTGCGGCGGACCTGGCAACGTCGGCTGCCGGGCCGGCAGGGCGGGCATCACCGAGGCCGCGGGAGGCATCTCCGGGGCCTGGGAGCCTGCCTGGACCGGTACGGGCGCGATGACCGTGTACGGAGCCTGGGCTGGCTGGGCCGGCATCTGGGGCGGGGCGACCGGACGACCGGACGCCGCCTGGGCCGGAGCTCCGTGCGTCAGGCCCGCGCCCTGCACCGGCGGGACCGGAGCCGCTGACCATGCCGGGCTGGACACGGTCGGGTCCGCTCCGACGGGCCAGGCCGCTGGCTGGACTGTGGGCGGGCCCACGGCGCCGACCGGGGCGAACGGGGCGTAGCGATCCGGTGCCGCCTGCACCGCAGCCGGCACGGCCGACGGCGGACTGCCTGGGGGGGCGTAGGCGGTCGGAGCGGGTGCCGGGATGCCGCTGGCCTGTGCCAACGGCGACGGCGACGGCGACGGCGACGGCACTGAACCGCCGACCGGCACACCCTGTCCCGGCTGCGGCGGGGGCCCGGCGGCCACGGCGCTTGCCCCTGCGCCGAGGTGGCTGGCACCGTCGTCTGTCATCTTGACCGCCCAGACCGGTGGCAGGATCAGCCCGAGCAGCGCCAGCTTTTCGTCACGGCCGCGCAGCCTGGTCATGTCCAGCAGCACCTGGTAGTAGACGTACAGGCCATAGAGCGGGATGAAAGCGATGATGATGATCTGCGAGCTCGACCGGTTGACGCACTTCAGCATCTCCAGCTGGTTGATGATCGGCACCCAGGCTTTCCACGGCTCGACACCGAGCAGCGCAAAGAGCCTTCCCATGGTCCGGCCGAACCACACGTACACTGCTGCCGCCACCAAGAGAGGCACCAGACTTATGATCATGTCTGTCATCATGCTCGTTTTCTATCCTGGCCGCCCCTGCGAGACGACAACCCGGGGCGAGATCCGCCGACATTGTTCCGAGACGTCCTGCAGCCAGCGTACCGGACGCTGGCGTTTCCCGGAGGCGTTCAGGTGCACGGATACTGTCACAGATGTTTCAGCGTGACACATGTACCGAATCACTTCTTCATCCGTCGATACCACACCGAGGAAGGCCCGGTCTGGGCGGTCTGCGACGCAGGCCGGTCGAGCGTCTGGCCCGGAGCCACAGGATCGGCTGGCGGCGGCCACGAGAGGTCAGCACGCGCGCCCGGTGCCTCGACGAACACGGCCGTGACATCCTCGGCGGGTACCACCCAGCGCTCACCGAGCCGGGAGACGAACTCGACGCCGTCGCGCCGAGCGACGACATCGGTGAACGCCTCAGAATCGGTGCAGACCAACAACCAGGCCAACCGATCGCCGACCATCTTCATGAAATACCCCGACGACCTCAGCGCCATGGTCGACCCGAAGGAATAGGTGATCGACCCGACGTCGAGCCGGCCCAGCTCGGCGAATCCGGCCAGACCGTACTCTCCGGAATCGACCGACACCTCACCACCGAGGAGCAGACGTTCTGCGTCCCAGCCGTACTCGTAGACACGGCCGCCCACGACGAGACAGTCCGTGAAGACGAACTCGCGTCGTCGCACGATCCAGTCGACCAATGCCGAGCCATGGCCGTCACCGACCGGTCGAGCTTCCATCATGCACTCCTCTTGGACGACCCTCTAGGGACCAGCCGCATCGCTACAGAGCCCAGCACCAGCTGGGTGCCGACCACGCTCGGCGCACCTGACCGAACCGAAAATGTGCGCCCGTCGGTACCGGTGACGACAAGGCCGTTCGTCGAACCCAGATCGGATACTCGCCACACGCCGTCGACCAGGTCGAAACGGGCGTGCATCTTGGAGATCGTCCGCGTGCTGTCAGGGATCGCCAGCATCTGCACCCCCACGTCCGTGGCCGTCGGCTCTCGCCCGACCACCACCGACGATGCCCACAGGTCGAAGCTCCGGCCGTCCTCCAGCACCAGCGACCACGAGCGCGCCGAGGCACGATCGATGACCACCGTGTGGTCCGACGCCTCGATGCCCGCCGGTGACGGCTCGAACGCCGAGCTGACGCCAGGCGGCGTGGTCCCCGCCACCGTCGGCACGGGCGACGGCACGATCATGGGCTGCGCGACCGACCGGGCTGCCCCCACGGGCCCGGCCATGACCACCGGCCCCGCTGGCGCTGCGGGCTGTGGCAGCGGCATGGGCTGCGGCGCGGCGGGCATCGACGGTGGCGCCACGACGTCCGGGGTCGACCACGGCGAGGCCTGCACGATCTGCGGAAACTCCAGGGCTGGTACCGGTCGACCGCCCTG
This sequence comes from Cellulomonas sp., assembly GCA_031556715.1. Classification (GTDB taxonomy): domain Bacteria; phylum Actinomycetota; class Actinomycetes; order Actinomycetales; family Cellulomonadaceae; genus Cellulomonas. Next base: position 886 of record JAVBSR010000064.1, on the reverse strand, counting down.
CGGCACCACGGTCCCAACCTGCGGCACAGCAGCATCCGGCTGCACAGGAACGCCAACCGGAGCCGCAGGAGCCATCGGCCAGGCCTGCGAACCCGGCTGAGCGGGCGCGACCGGCGCCCCTGCCAGCGGCCCCACCGGCTCCGGGTAGACGGTCGCGGCAGCGGCGGCCTGCATCACCGGCACTTCAGGCACCCCATGCCCCGACGCCGCGCCCGCCGGCGAGGCCGCGCGGACCGGCGTCGCGCTCGGCGGCTGCGGCGCCGAGTCTGCTGGCGCACGACTGTCCGCCGGGGGCCGGGGTGCCAGGTCGAACAACGCGTCGACCCCGAGCGGACCTGACGTCGCCTTGCCCGGTGCCGTGCCGTCCTTGGCGCCGGCACCGGTCACCGCCCCTGCCCAGATCGGCAGGAGAGCTGTCCCGATCAGCGCCAGCCTGGCGGGACGGCCCAACAGGCTGGTGAGCTCTCGCAGCACCCGGTAGTAGATGACAAGACCGCAGATCGGGACGGCGAGCACGACGACGTGCCAGCCAGGCCGCTTCGCGAGCCTCAGCATCTCGACCTGGCTGACGAGCGGGAGCCACGCCTTCCACGGCGCGCCGCCGAGCTGGCGGAACACGGCGCTCAGCGTCACACCGACCCACACGTACAGCGCCCCCGCCACGAGGATCGACACCAGGGTCATGACCATGTCAGGCATATCAGGCTTCTTCTCTACCAGTCGGGCCGCGACGACCCGTCCGCCCTGCTCGATCAGTCGGCTCCTGTCGCACCCGGGGCGGCGGGGGGAAAGAGCCCCCGCGCCCCCGCGTGACTCGCCGCCAGAAGAGATAAACACCCCGCCCCCAGCGCGCGCGGGGGGGGGGTGGCGAACACGCGGGGGGAAA
>JAVBSR010000002.1:0-12081 GCA_031556715.1 Cellulomonas sp. | reverse complement strand
ACCGAGCGGGTGACCCCGTCGACGGTGACGTTGCCCTCCTCCATGACCTCCAGCAGCGCCGACTGGGTCTTGGGGCTGGCCCGGTTGATCTCGTCGGCCAGCAGCACGTTGGCGAACACCGGCCCGGCGTGGAACTCGAAGTCGCCGCGCTTCTGGTCGTAGACGCTGATCCCGGTGACGTCACCTGGCAGCAGGTCCGGGGTGAACTGGATGCGGCTGGACGTGCCGTGGATGGTCTGGGCGATGGTCCGCGCCAGGGCGGTCTTGCCGGTGCCGGGGTAGTCCTCCAGCAGCACGTGCCCGCCGGAGACCGCGGTGGCGAGCACCAGCTCGATGACGTGCCGTTTTCCCAGCAGCGCCAGCTCGACGTTGTCGGCCAAGGTCGAGAACGTCTCGGCGAACCACGCCGTCTGTTCCGTTGAGATGGTCATACGTTGCCCTTCTGGTGAGCGTCCGCGCCGGTGAGGGATCCAGTCACGGTCCTGGATCTGGTGGTCATGGTCCGGCGCACCTGTTGCCGGAGTCGACGGTGATGGAGCCCAGCCCCGCGTAGGGGGTGCCGGTCCGCCAGGCCAAGGTCCAGGTGACCTTCCCGTCGGCGGCCGTGGTCGCGCTCGTCGTCGCCGAGGTGCTGACGCCCGGCTGGTCGAAGGCGAACGGGTCGGTCGCACCGTCACAGGCGACCTCCCCGGCCCGGATCTTCCCCGGGGACGCCGGGCCGGCCGGCGGGACCGGGACCGACTCCGTCGAGCAGCGGCCTCCCAGGCCGCACTGCCGCACCTTGAGGTCGGGCACCGTGCCGTTGCTCCAGCCGCTCCAGGACCGGAAGTTGTCCATGGTCCCGGTCCAGGTCGCACCGCCGTCGAAGGAGAACGAGGCACTCATCCCGTCGGAGGTGTTCACCTGCGGGAGCGCACCGTTGCCCGGGGCCAGCTGGTAGACGTACGCGCCGCCCTGCGGGCCGGTCGGGGCGGTGTTCAGCTGGTACCCGCGCGCCACGGTCGGCGCACCGGCGCTGAAGACGACCACCGAGCCGGCGGAACCGCCCGCCACGCCGTACCCGTTGGTCCCGCAGACCGTGAACCAGTACTCGCGGTTGTTGGCCAGCCCGTTGAACACGCCGCTGCTGTTGTCCTGCCGGTTGCGCCCACCACGCGGGTTGCCGTCGTCGGCGCACGTGACCGAGCCGTCCTCGGCCATGGAGTAGGTCAGCCGCGTCGGCTGGGGGCTGTTGTTGCCGTCGATCCACGCACCCACCACCGTCGCGGTGGTCCCGGCGAGGCTCGGGCTGCCGACGTTGACGATCGGCAGGCCGACCGCCCGGACCGACACCTTCGTGGTGCCGTCGGGCAGGCCCGTGACACCCGGTGGCGGCTGGACGGCGCCCACCGGGATCACCTCGATCTCCTGGTTCCCGACCGGCACGACCACAGGGACCTTGGTGGTGCGGTTGTCGCGGCTGTAGCGCTGGGCCTTGATCCGGAACGCCGTGGTGTCGTTGCCCGACTCGATGGACAGCCAGACGCGGCTCTCCGTGGTGGAGATCGCCTCGACCCGGTCGACCGTGACGGCGATGGTCGGCGCCTTCCAGGCCCAGGCCTGCAGGGGGCTGGAGTCTTCGGACTCCCCGACGGAGTTACGGGCTCGCACGGTGTAGCTGTGCGGTTCGTTCGGCGTCAGGTCGGTGATCTTGCACCGGAACAGGGAGCCGCAGTCGGACACCTTGGTCCCGTCGCGGTAGACCGCCACCGCCGTCACCGGCGGGTAGGCCGTGACGGTGCTCAGCGTGACGTCGAAGGTCACGCTGCTGTCGGTGACCGAGGACAGCGTCGCCTGCGGCTTGCCCGGGTAGCCGGGCAGCTCCAGCTTGAGCAGGCCCGTCCCGGCCCGCTCCTGAGCGTCACGCACCGTGAACGACACCTGGCACGACCCGCCGGCCGGCCGTGCGGTCGACGGCCAGGTCACCGTGGCCGACCTGGCGTCGGAGGCAGCCACCACCGTCGCGACCGTGCACGACGGCCCACCAGAGCCGCCGACCTGCACCAGGGTCAGCCCACCGCCCGGCTTGCCGGCGAAGGGGTCGTACTCCCCGGCGACGCCGACGAGCGGCACCGTGCAGGTGCCCTTGCTCGCCTCGCAGGTCGCGTTGACGGTCGCCCCGCGCGGGGTGTCAGGGACGGCCTGGCCCACGACCAGGTCGATGGACGAGCGCAGCCCGCCGTAGGCCGCCACGGAGACGGTCGCGGTGGACCGGGTGCCAGGCACGGCCCCCGACGTCGCGGTGATGGTCACCGTCGCCCCCCGCTGGCTCAGGGTGAACCCGTCGGAAGTCAGCGAGGTGGTGTAGACGATCTTCGACTCGTCCCCGACCCGGCCACCCTCCCAGGTGGTCAACGACTTCAGGTCGACGGTCTCCGAGGCGCCCGGGGCGATGGTCAGGCTGGTCGAGGTCAGCTGGGGCTGCGGGGCCTTCGGGGCCACCTGGATCGGCACGACCAGGTCGGTCCACGTCGACTGCCCGGCCAGGCGGACCCGCACCACGCAGCTGTCCGTCCACGGCGCTCCGTTGCCCGCACGGTAGGTGACCGTGCCCTGGCCGCTCGGCGCGCACGACGCCTCCGACCGCTGGACGCCGAACGACTCGCTGTCGGCGATCTCGAGCCGGTCGCCGGACGCCAGCGTGACCCGGTCGGCCAGGGTGATCTTCACCGAGGAACCCTCGTCGACCTGGACCACCTTGGCCCCGGGGTCGGCCGCGACCCGCATGTCGTCGAACGCCGGGATGCGCAGGAAGGCGTGCGCCACGACCTCGTTGCCGGACCGGTCGGTGCCGCGCAGCGTGAAGGGCACCAGCTCGCCGTGCTCTGGCAGCGGGCCGACGATCCGGGCTCCGTTCACGCTGTACCGGCTCGCGGCAGGCCCCCAGACCTCCAGCGACAGGCTCGACGGGTCACCCGCCGGCCAGGCGACCTTGCCGGAGACCACGTCGACGCCGTCACGGGACAGCTCGGCCCGGCGGGCCGCCGTCAGCACCGTGTCGTTGACCTGCGGCACGTCGACGGAGCTGCCCGCGGTGACCTCGACGACCAGCAGCCCCTCGGCGGTCGAACCGGTCTGCGACGACTTCACCGTGTAGATGTAGGCGTGGGTGCCGAGCACGTCCCCGGCGCTCACCAGGACGCGACCGTCGCCCATCTGGCTGGTGTCGACCAGACCGGCCAGGCGGGCCCGCTCCGGGTCGTCCTCGGCGGTCGGCGCGTCGGGCCGCACGGCATGGAGGCTCAGCATGCCTCCGGCGGGGTCCCGGTCGTTGACCAGCGGTTCGAGAACCGCCGGCACCGGGTCGCCCTGCCGCAGCCGCACCCGGTCGGTGTAGGCCACCGGGCCGCCGTTGGTGTCGGCGGCCGTCACCGCGACCCGGACGGTCCCGGTGCCCTCCGCCCCGCCGGAGTCGCGGACCCGGTAGGTGAACGTCACCTGGTCGGTGGTCGCCGTCGGTGCAGCCTGGTAGACGACGGCGTCGCCGGTGTCGGCCACGGACACGGTCCCCTTGCCCGCCGACGGCTGGGTGACACCCACGACGACCACCGGGTCGCCGTCAGGATCAGCGTCGGAGGTCGGCACGGGGATCTGCACCGACTGCCCGGCCGCGACCCGCGCGACCAGCGGCGGGGGCACCGGGTCCCGGTTGGCGCCCGAGGGCACCACGGTGACCTGGACGGTCGTGGTGGCCTGCGCCTCGAGGTACCCGACCGGGGCCACGGAGTAGCGCAGCTGGTAGGTGCCGGGCTGGGCGGGTGCCACGTAGCGCACCAGGTTGCCCGAGGCGAACACCATCTCGCCGGGCTGCCCCGAGCCGCTCACGCTGTCGGGCACGACCTGCAGCGCCGCACCGCCGGGGGCGACGTCGTTGGCCGTCACCGGGATGTCGACCTGGGCCCCGACCCGGACCGTCGCCGCGTCGGGCACCGCGATCGGCGGGCCGAGCGCCTCCGGCACCGAGAACACGGCGACCTGCCCGGTGACCGCGGCGGACGCACCGTCGGAGACCGTCACCGTCGCGGTGCCGACCAGACCGGGCCCGCCGTCGGCCGTGTCGCCGCGCAGGCGCAGCAACGACCCGTCCACGACGTCGGCGGTGAGCATCGCGTCGTAGCCGTCCGAGCCCCGGGCCGGGACCGCGGTGGCCTGGGTGAGCGTCAGCACGTTGTCGGTGGTGGAGTTCACCGCCGACAGCACGTCGACCGTGGAGTCCTGGTGGCTGCGCACGAAGGCCGTCAGCGGGGTCATCGTCAGCGTCGCGGGCCCCTCCGGGCAGATGACGCGCAGCACCGCCGACGCCTCGGCGCCGGTCACCTCGTCGTGGATGGTGTAGGTGGCCTGGTACTGCCCCGGCCGGCGCGGCGTGGCGGTGACCGTGCCGTCGGGGCTGGCCACCACGTCCAGCCCGTCGGCCGAGGCGGCCGCGGCGTCCGCGCTGACCAGGCGGTACGAACCGGAGCCGGAGCTGACGTGGTCGGCGGCCACCGCGGTCGCGGCCACACCCTGGCCGGTGACCAGCGCCAGGGGCTCGACCGCCAGGGTCGGTGTCGCGGTCACCACGACGTTGAGCTGGCGCTGGGCCTGCGCGCCGTGGGAGTCCGTCACCGTGACGGTCACCGAGGCGGACGTCGCCCCGCCGTTCGGGTCGGTGTGGTGCACCGTCACGGTGCCGTCGGCGGAGGCGACGGCGTGGATCGGGGCGGCGGGGTCGTCGACCGTGGCCGAGGTGAGCACGAGCGGGTCACCGTCAGGGTCGACCCAGTCGTCGAGGATCGGCACCCGCGCGGTCCCGCCCGGAGCGAGGGTGGGCACAGGCCAGACCTGCGAGCACTGGTCGACGCACCACGTCGGCTCGACGTTCGTCGCGTCGCCCACGACGGTCAGGGTGACCGTCACCGGTTCGGAGGTCAGCGTGCCGTCGGTGACCTGGTAGCTGAACGTCGTCGACCCGGAGACGGCCTGCACCTGCACGACGAACATCTGGTTGGCGTCGGCCAGGGTCAGCTGGCCGAACCCGGGGTCGGCCAGGTCGGACACCGAGGTCGGGTCCACGGTGAGCACGTCACCGGAGTTCGGGTCGTAGTCGTTGAGCAGCACCGGCAGCCGCACGTAGGAACCTGAACGCACCCCGAACGAGTCGGCCACCGCCACCGGCGGCATCTCCTCGGTCACCTCGGTGACCTTCTGCGTGCCGGTCGTCGTGGTCTGCTGGTCGATCCGCGACCACTGGCTCAGGGGGATGGCGGTGCCGTCCGGCACGGTCCACAGCAGCCCGGTCCCGGTCTCCTCCAGCACCGCCCGGTCGCCGTTGGAGACGATCACCGGGTTGAGCTGCTGCTGGTCGCCCACGTCGGCCGGGTTGACCGTCAGGGCCTGGGTGTCGGAACGGTCCGATGTCCACAGCGTGCCGCCGGTGCTGGCCAGCCAGGCGGCGACCACCAGCCCGTCGGTCATCACCACCGGGGCGGCCGCACTGCCTTGGGCCTGCACGATGCGCTCGACGTCGCCGGAGCGCACCCCCACCTCCAGGAGGCCGGAGGCGTCGGCCAGGTAGACCTTGGAGCCCTGCCCTTCCGAGGACTGGAGCTTGGGCAGCCCGCCGAGCTTGAGCGTGACGGCCTTGGTGTGCTCGGCGGTCCACAGCTGCGCCGACTTGGCGTCGAACAGCACCCAGCTGCCCGACACCATGGTCATCGACAGGTCGGCGTCCTTGTCCGGGGCGCTGCCCAGCGACACCGGACCGGACACCAGCGCGCCGGTGCTGGCGTCGAGCACGCGGACCGCACCCTCGCCGGCCGAGTAGACGGCGACCTTGCCGTCTGCGTCGACGGTCGACGCCGTGACCGAGTACTGCGCCGCGGCCTGGTCGTCGACCTGGCCCGGCATGGGCTCCAGCCGCGTCGCGGGGGCCTGCGGCTTGGCCAGGTCACCGGCCCAGATGGCCCCGCCGTTGGTCTGGTACAGCACCCAGCTGCCGGCCGAGGCGACCGTGTCGGTGCCGTCCGGGGTGCCGACCGACCCGGTCTGGTCCTGGTTCTCGGTCAGGTCGGTGGGCGCCGCCGGGTCCAGCGGCCACAACAACCGCCCTCCCTGGGCGACGACGGCCGCGTCCGAGCCGTGCTGGACCACCGACTTCGGCTCGTCCACGGACCGCACGGTGTCGATCTGACCGAGGGAGGTGTTGACCCGGGCGTACTGCCCCGAGTCGCGGAACACCCACACCGACGACTCGACCCGGTCGGTGTGCTGCGCGTCGTACCCCTGGGCGACGACCGCACCGACGACCACAGCCACCGACGCGACGGTGGCCACGACCGGTCCGGCGCGCAGCCGCCGCCGAGGCCGTTCGGCCTGGCGGATCAACGCAGCACCCCTGACCACAGCACGGCCAGGATGCCGATCCCGAGCACCACGGCGCCGGCCACCGCCCCGATGAGCACCGACCGCAGGCTCGACCCCTGACGGGGGCCGGCGATGGCCAGCCCGTCCCGGTCCACCTGGTCGTTGTCGGCGGCCAGCCGGCTGGCCCGGGCCTCCCGACGGGCGTGCGGCCGCACGGAGGTGACCACCGGGCCGCGGGCGGAAGCGTCGTTCAGGTCGACGGGCGCGGCCCCGCGCGCCCACTCGGCGGACGGGACGTCCAGCGCTGTCGGCATCAGGCCGCTGGCGTACTGCGCGGCCCGCAGCTCTTCGGCCAGCTCCAGCATCGACCCCTGACGGCGGGCTGGGTCCCGGGACATCGCCCGGAACAGGATCGCGGCGACCTGGGGGGGCACGTCCGGCCGGTCCAGCGGCTGCGGGCGGGAGTGGATGATCCGCGAGGTCATCTGGTCGCGGGAGTTCTTGCCCTTGTCGGGGAGCTCGAACGGCGCCCGGCCGGTGAGCAGGGTGTAGAGCGTCGCGGCCAGAGACCACACCTCGGCCGGCACCGACCCGGCGACCTTCTCGGTCAGCACCTCCGGCGAGCTCCACGGCACGGACATCGCCACGACCTCCATGCGACGGCCCCCGCCGACCGCGGCGGCGATGCCGAAGTCCGCCAGCACCGGCGTCCCCAGGGTCGTGAGCAGCAGGTTCGACGGTTTGATGTCGCGGTGCAGCACGCCCGAGCGGTGCGCCATCTCCAGCGCGCTGGCGACCCTCACCCCGGCGTCGAGCACGTCAGGCAGGCCCAGGGGCGCGCGCTTGGCGATAGCGCCGAGCGTGTCCGGGCAGTACTCCATGACCAGGTAGGGCCGCCCGTCGGCGGAGATCGAGGCGTCGTGGATGGTCACCACCGACGGGTGCGCAGACAGGCGTGCCAGGACGTCGGCCTCGGCGTTGAACGCCCGGCGTGACGCCTCGTCCATCAGCTCGGCAGCCAGCACCTTCACGGCCACCACCCGCCGCGGCATGTTCTGCTCGTAACAGAACACGTCGGCGAACCCACCCGTCCCCAAGGGACGAATATACGTGTACCCCGCGATGACGGGCGCACGACCCTGGACCCTCCGGGCCACCTGTCCTCCCTGGGACTCCAGACAGAAGAAACGGTGCAAGCACCGAGCTCCGCCCTACGACCCGACCGAGCCCACCGGGTCTGCCCGGCCAGGCTCGGTGCGAGCCGCCGTGCGGTCGCCCTGCCCGACGGTACTGGCACTTGTAGGGTAGTTGATGCCACTTCGGGAGGATTCACCTGCTCGCCATGGCGACCGTGCCCCGATCGGCGCACCTCCAGTCGTGCGAACCTGACATAAGGAGCACCGCTGAGGAGCCTGGCAGTGGGATGATGACGGTCGTGACCATGTACACCGACACTGCAGCCCGTCTCGCTCCGCTGGACCGGCTGCACCGCCGGGCCCTGCGCGTCTTCAGCCAGCGGCTGGCCGTGCCGATGCTCGGTGCCGGGTTCGGCAGCCTCGTGGTCACCGACGTCACCGGGTCGTTGCTGCTGCTCACGACGATCGACCGGACGACCGGCCGGGCGAAGCGCACCCCTCTGGGCTATGCGGTCGTCGACGGGGCGGTCGTGGTGATGTCCGGGTCCGGTGCGAAGGCTGAGTGGTTCCGCAACGCCATGGCCGACCCGCGGGTCGAGGTGGTGCTGCCCGGCACCCGCCTGCGCGGCTCCGCCTCTCCGGTGACCGACCCGAACCGGCGCCGCTCGGCGCTGCGGGCGCTGCTGGACTCCATGCCGGCCCCCTCGCTGATGCTCGGCGACACCGACAGCATCAGCCTCGACGAGCTGGCTGCCCGCTGCCCCGTCCTGGCGATCACGCCCACCGCGGTGCTCCCCGGGCCGTTCGACCCCCATGGTTGGGCCCCGAAGCTGAACACCTACCTGGCCGTGGCCGCCCCGGTCGCCCTGGGCGCCCTGGCCGCCACCGCCCTGCGTCACGCCCACCGCTGACCTTTTCACCCGTCGCTCCGACCGGTTCACCCGTCGTCCCGCCAGTGACGCTGAGTGAGCCAGGCGCTCGGACTGCTCTCCCGCGCCGTGCCGGCCTGTCCGCCGGTCGGGTGCCGGGTGTCAGCGGTGGGCCCGGAGGGCGTTGAAGATCACCATCACGTCGATCAGCTCCTGCAGCCCCGCACCGGCCAGCGGCGGGATGCCGCCGAACGCGGCGACCACCTCGAGCACCAGGCACAGGGCGATGCCGGCCCCCACCGACTGGAGCGCCACACGGATGGTCCGCACGGAGATCCGTCGCAGCAGCACGACACGCGACAGGTCGTCGCGCATGACAACCGCATCGGCCGACTCGCTGGCCGCTGTCGAGCCGTGGGCCCCCATGGCGATGCCGACGTCGGCTGTCGCCAGGACCGGTGCGTCGTTGACGCCGTCCCCGACGAACGCCACGCTGCTGTCGGCGCTGATGCCGCGCACGATCTGCACCTTCTCGGCGGGCAGCAGCTCGGAATAGACCTCGTCCACGCCGACCTGTCTGGCGATCTCGTCGGCCGTGCCGCTGCGGTCGCCGGTCAGCATGACGGTCCTGGTGTGCTTGAAGCGCTTCAGCTCGGCCAGGGTCTCGTGCGACTCGTCGCGGACCTGGTCGGCAAAGAACACCGCCCCGGCAAAACGCCGATCGATCGCGACAAAGACCGCCGTCGAATCCTGCCGGACCGCCGAGATGTCGCCGCCGTCGATGCCGTTGTCGATCAAGAAACCTGCGCGCCCGGCGAGAACCTCGCGGCCGCCCACCACGGCCGACACGCCGTTCCCGGGTACCTCGTGCAGATTCTCGGCCGGCCGGACCTCGATACCGCGCCCCTTGGCGTGGTCCACCAACGACGCGGCAAGGATGTGCGAGCTGCCCGCCTCGGCGCTGGCCGCGAGGCTCAGCATGTCCTCCTCTGCGACGCCGCCGGGCGTCTCGACATGGCTGACCTCGAGGCTGCCGCGGGTCAGCGTCCCTGTCTTGTCGAAGGCGAAGACGTCGACCGCGGCCAGCTTCTCCAGGACCGCTCCGGACTTGACGATGATCCCGTGCTTGGAGGCCCGGCTCATGCCGGAGATCAGGGCGATGGGCGCTGCGAGGATCAGCGGGCAGGGCGAGGCCACCACCAGGACAGCAGCGAAACGGACGGCCTCCCCCGACAACGCCCAGGCCGCCCCGGCGATGGCGTACGAGACCAGCGTGAACGGCAGGGCGTAGCGGTCGGCCAGGCGGACGAACGGTGCCGGCTGCGCCTCGGCGTCACGCACCAGGGCGATGATCTGCTCGTACTGCGAGTGGGCGGAGTCCGCTGTGGCGCGGATCGTGACGGCCGCCTCTCCGACGAGCGCCCCGGACATGACATGGTCGCCGCAGGTCTTGGGCACCGGGAGCGACTCGCCGGTCAGGCTGCTCTCGTCGAGCTCGGCCTCGTCCGAGACGAGGATGCCGTCGACCGGGACCACCTCGTGCGGCTTGACCAGGACGAGGTCGCCGATCTGGATCTCGGACACCGCGACGTCGACCACCTGGTCGCCCTCGAGCCGGTGCGCCGTCTGCGGCGCACGCGTCAGCAGCTCGGCCAGCTCGCGGCGCGCCCGGCGCGTCGCAAAGTCTTCCAGCGTCTCGCCGCCGGTCAGCATCGCCACGATGATGAGCGCGGCCCAGTGCTGCCCGACCGCCAGGCAGGCTCCGATCGCCGTGACGGCCAGGAGGTCCACGCCGTACGAGCCTGCGCGCAGGACCCTGACCATGTCGACGAGCAGCGTGACGGCGATGAACGATGCCCACAGGATGATCAGCCAGCGCGACGCGACGTTGTCGACATCTCCGAAGATCGCCGCCGCGACCAGGGCCGCCAGCCCGACGACCATCGTGACCGCAAACGTGCGATAGTCCCTGACGAAGCCCATAAACCCCTTCATGGCTTCATGACTGTATCAGAAATGTTTACCGCTCCGCCAGCAGATCTCGAGCCCAATTTCGCGCGACGGTCGACGATAAGGCAAGGCATACCACATAAGGCAAGGCGTACCTTATTCTGAACACCAATCGTCACGCCGTGGAACTCCGACGCGACCGACCGTGTCAGACGGACGGGTCGGCGACCGCCGGCGGACCGCCGGCCAGGAGGGCGACGAAGCCGGCCTCGTCGAGGATGGTCAGGCCCAGCTCGCGGGCCGTGGTCTCCTTTGAACCGGCGTTGGCGCCGACGACGACGTAGTCGGTCTTCTTCGACACCGAGCCGGAGGCCTTGCCTCCGCGGACGATGACGGCTTCCTTGGCGCCGTCGCGGGTGAAGCCCTCCAGCCCGCCGGTGACCACGACGGTCAGGCCCTCCAGGGTGCGCTCGACCGACGCGTCGCGCTCGTCGGCCATGACCACCCCGGCCCGGGCCCACCGGGTGACGATGTCGCGGTGCCAGTCGCCGTCGGGGCCGCAGAACCAGTCGACCACCGACTCGGCGATGGTCGGGCCGATGCCCTCCACCCCGGACAGCCGGGCCAGGGCGACCGCGCGGCGAGAGCCGCCGGGGCTGTCGGCACCAGCCTCGGCTGCCGGGCCCACGGTGTCCTCGTCCGTGATGTCAGGCGTCGGATCGTCGCCGATGCTCCCGCCGACGACCAGCTCCCACAGCGCCGCCATCGACCCCAGCTCGGTGGCCAGGGCACGGGAGGCGGTCGGCCCGACGTTGCGGATCGACAGCGAGACCAGCACCCGCCACAGCTCTTTGGTCTTGGCCGCGTCGAGCTGGTCGAGCAGGGTGACGGCGGTGCTGGACGGTTCCCAGGCCGGCAGGGCCTGGCCCCTCGCCGCTGCCTCGGCCACGGCGGCCCGGGTGTGCTTGAGGGTGCGGCGGAACGGGGCCCGGCGGCGCTCGGAACCGTCGTCGTCGAGGCGCGGCAGGCCGGTCTCCGGGTCGCGCACGACGACCTCCACCTCCCCCAGCCTCGCCAGGCTGTCGGCCCGCACCCGGACCTTGACGTCGTCGGGGGCGTTGAGGGGGTAACGGACCAGGTCGAACAGGTCGGCCTCGTTGATCAGCGGCGGGGTGGCGGGCCGTTCCGGCTGGGTCAGCGCCGCAGCGGTGACCTCGCCCAGCGCTTCGACGTCCAGCCCGCCGCGCGAGCCGATGTGCTCCACCCGGCCGCGCACCTGAGCGGGGCAGGCCCGGGCGTTGGGGCAGCGCAGGTCCACGTCACCGGTCCGCATGGGCCGCAGGGCGGTGCCACACTCGGGGCAGGCGGTGGGCATGACGAAATCGCGGCGCGGCACCTGGTCGTCGGGCGCGGCAGGCGCCCGCCCGAGGATCTCCGGGATGACGTCGCCGGCCTTGCGCAGCACCACCATGTCGCCGATGCGCACCCCCTTGGCCTTGACGACGTCCTGGTTGTGCAAGGTGGCCTGGCGCACCGTGGACCCGGCGACGACCACCGGTGCCATCACCGCGTACGGGGTGGCCCGGCCGGTGCGCCCGACCGCGACCTTGATGTCCAGCAGCCGGGTGTTGACCTCTTCGGGCGGGTACTTGTAGGCGATGGCCCAGCGCGGCGCCCGGCTGGTCGCACCCAGAGCACGCTGGTCGGCCAGCTCGTCGACCTTGACGACGAACCCGTCGATG
>JAVBSR010000012.1:0-39591 GCA_031556715.1 Cellulomonas sp. | reverse complement strand
TCCCCGCGCCCCCACCCCACGGGCCCCCGTCCGGGCGGGCACCGGCGGGCCCACATGCTGGCACCCCCCCACCGCCCGGCGACCTGACGCCTCAGCGGATCATCCGGCCGCTGTGGCGACGACGTTGTCGAAGGCCACGACCACCGGCAGCGGTGCCGCCGACGCACCGGTGTAGGCGCCGACCCCGACCGAACCGGCCGCTGTCACCGAACCGTCGCTCACCTGGACCTGCCAGGCGCCCGGCTCGTCAGTCCCGGCCTTCCACACCTTGCCCTGGACGGTCGTGCCGACCACCCGCAGCCGCAGCTGGGCCATGTCGCTGTCACCCAGGGTGACGCCCGGGTTGGCCACGGTGCTGATCACCGTCTCGGTGCCCGCCACGCGCTTGGTCACCTGGAGCGACTCCACCTGGCCGTCGGCCTTGACGTTGGCCCGCAGCAGGTACCCCGAGGCGAAGTCAGACGACGTCCGCGCCGAGACCCACACCCGGGTCACCGCGGCCGAGGGGCGCTTGGTGACGCCCACGTTGGCGTTGACCTCGACGTCCGCACGGTTGGTGCCTTCCATCCGCGCCCGCGACGTCCAGCCGGCCACCGGGATGGTGATCAGGCCGCGGTTGCCGTCGACCGAGAAGTAGGCCGGCTTGGTGTCAGGCTTCCAGGAGCCGCCCAGAGGTGCCGTACCCCAGCCCGAGGTGGCCGTCCGGCCGAAGGAGTCCGACGCCAGCGCCGCACCCGGACCGGCCTTGGCCACCAGCACCTGCTCGCTGGTCGTCACGGTGGCACCACGGTCGTCGGTCACCCGCAGCGTCACGGTGTAGGTGCCCGCAGCGTAGGTGTGCGACGCCTTGACCCCGGTACCGGTGGTCCCGTCGCCGAAGTCCCAGGCGTAGGTCTTGATCGTGCCCGACGACGTGCTGGCGTCGAACGACACAGCCAGGTCAGAGGGCTGGAAGGTGAACGCCGCCGCCGGGCCGGGCTCGGCCCCGCCGCCGGGCACCATGAACCGGACCAGGCCCTGCTGGCTCTTGTTGTTGTTGACGGCCTGGAACTCGCCGCCGTAGCTGACGTACTGGGCGTTGCCCGAGATGCTCCACGGACCCTGACCCATGCCGGTGTAGTAACCGGTCGTGAACGAGGGCAGCCAGCTGATCATCGTGGGGGCCGGCTCGCCCTTGTGGCTCCAGCCGTAGCCGCGAGAACCGGAGTCGGTGCCGGTGGCCTCGACCGTGAACGCGGTGCCGTTGTGGTGGGTGCGCGGGTTGGTCTCCTTGAAGCCGCCCGGGGTGCTGGCGCAGTCGTGGTGGTGGCTGGCGTCGTACACCACACCGCCAGACTGGAACACCGAGTAGGTGTCGCCGTAGCAGTCCGCCACCCACACCAGCTTGCCGGAAGCCGGGTCGGCGTGGAACGTCCCCTCCAGGTTGCCGACACCGCCGAAGTGGTAGCCGGTGCCGTAGATGCCCGTGCTGTCGGCGTACAGCGAGGTGATCGCGTTGCTGGACCCGGCGTTGCGGATGTAGCTGTTGACCGGGAAGGACTGGGCGGCGCCGGTGGTCGGGTCGACCGAACCCAGCCCGTAGAACCCGGTCCCGGCCAGCGAGGTGAACCGGCCGCCGGCCACCAGCCGGTCGCCGGCCTTGGTCACGGCCAGCGCCAGCACCGGGGCGTTGGCGTCAGCCTGGAAGCTGACCGCACCGTCGGCGGCGGAGAAGCCCGCCAGGTAGCCCCGGTTGACCAGGGTGGCGCCGGGCTTGGAGCTGACCTTGGTGAAGTTCCCGCCCGCGTAGACCGTGGTGTTGGTCGCGGCCACCGCCAGGCCGGCCGCACCCAGCACCGGACGGAACCCGGCCACCAGCGAACCGTCGGCCGTGCTGAACGCCGCGATGCGCACCCGGTCCTGACCGTCGACCGTCGTGAAGTCGCCGGTGACGTAGACCCGAGAGCCGTCCGGCGAGGCCGCCACCCCGCGCACCTGACCGTTCAGCGTGTGGTTGAACGACAGCAGGTTGCCCGTCGTGATGTCGTACGCCAGCAGGTAGGTCCGGGTCACCTCGTCGACGCCACGCTTGGCACCAGCCGGACGGGCCGTGGTGAAGTCACCACCGACATACACGGTGTTGCCGACCACGGCCTGGGACCAGACCACGGCACCGTCACGGCCCGACGTGCCCTTGTCGATCTGCACGGTCGGCAGGGTCTCGGTGGACGGGTTCGGCACGGCGGCCGCAGGTGCCAGGCCCAACGGGCTGGCGGAGGCGGGCACGGCCGACAGCCCCGCTGCGACCAGCGCAGCAGCGGCAGGCACAGCGGCCCGACGAAGAAGGGTGGTGGTTAGCGACACGAATGCCTCACTGACGCCGGAAGTGGATGATTCGTACAGAATACGCACGCCAGGCGCGAGAACAAGGCTCTGGGCGACGACGCCGGGAAGGACAACCCCATCGGCGTAATGTCCGGACTGCCTGGTTCCTCCGCGGGCCGAGAATCCCGCCGAACGGCGGTTTATCTGCACGGACACCTGGGCGTCCAGACAGATCAGCAGCGAGAACACACGACGCACAGCCGAGGGCGGACCGCCCGGCAGCTCCGGCTCCGTCGGCCGCTTGTGCGCGGCCGGCGCCGACCGCCACAGTTTGTCAGGGCGACGACCTATCGTGCTGCCGCTGTTGTCGGTGTTGTCCACAGGGGTTCCTCCGTCGGGCACCCGGTCTGGATACTGTCGGCGTGTGCCGACCAGAATCATCGTCTGCGCGTTCGACCGGGGGCTTGTCCGACGCTCGTCGTTCGCCAGCGAGCGCCCCGAGCTCGACCGCTGGCTCCGCGAGCGGGCCGAGGGCCCCGGGACCCTGCTCGCGGTCGACGCCGCGAACGACCGCGTCGCCGGGTTCGTGGCCGCCGGTCGTTACCGCCTCGTCCCGGCCGAGCCTGAGCCGTCGCTCGGCGCCGGGGCGACGCTGGTCCGGTTCGCGGTGGCCGACGACTACCGTCACCGGGGCGTGGCACGGCTCCTGCTGCTCGACGCGCTGCACCGGCTGGACCGGACCGGACGTGCCGAGGCCCATCTGGTGGTCGTGCACGCCTTCGACGAGGCTGCGGCAGGTTTCTACGGTCGGTACGGTTTTCGGCGGCTGCCCGACCACCGCCTGACCCTGTACCTGACCGACCGTCGCCTGCACGCCACGGTCGCCCGGCTGGACCGGACCGCCGCCGGTCCGACGGCCCGACCATGACCAGACCCGTGCCGTCGACGCGGCTCAACATGCGGATCACCCTGGAGGCTCGCCGCACCCTGAAACGTGCCGCCCGCGCCCACGACCAGGACGTGACGTCGTTCGTGCTCGGTGCCGCGCTGGACCGGGCCCGGGCGGTGCTGGCCGAAGACCGGGAGATGCGCCTCACTGCGCGCGAGACCGCCCAGGTCCGCACCGACCTCGAGCGGGCGCCTGAAGCCTGGCCGGGGCTGGTCGACCTGCTGCGCTGGGGGGAGACGCACCGGGTCGACCCAGAAGAGTCGTGAGACCCGGGAACATCACGGGCCTGCCGGCCCTCCAAGAAGTACGTCACGCGGGGCGCAACGCGACACCATGCCAGACCGGCCGGACCGACGGTGCGACCCAGCACCGTCGGTCTGGCCGGTCTGGTCGCCGTCACAGGATTGTTCGCCTCCCGACCATAACCGGCCTCGGACCAGCGAGACCCACCCGGACGACGAGGCCGTAGCCTGGAGCGGTGCGGGTGATCAAGGACCTCGGGGCGCTCCTGCGGACGTCGGGCTTCCGGCGGCTGTTCACCGTGCGGGTGGTGTCGCAGGCCGGGGACGGGGTGTTCCAGGTGGGGCTGGCGACGCTGTTCTTCTTCTCGCCGGAGCGGATGACCACGGCCGGCGGCGTGGCGGGGGCGTTCGCGGTCCTGCTGCTGCCCTTCACCGTGGTGGGACCGTTCGCCGGGCCGCTGCTGGACCGGTGGCGACGACGGCAGGTGCTGCTCGTGGCGAACCTGGTCCGGATGGTCCTCACCGGGGTGCTGGCGGTGGTCATCGCCACGGCCGGGGTGAACCTCACGGTGTACGTGCTGTCGCTGGTGATCCTCGGCGTCAACCGGTTCTTGCTGTCGGCCCTGTCGGCCGGGCAGCCCCGGGTGGTGCCGGCGCCGCTGCTGCTGACCGCCAACTCGCTGACCCCGACCCTGGGGGCGGTGGCGTCCGTGACCGGGGCGGCGGTGGGGTTCGTCGCCGGTCGGCTGCTGCCGGCGGGGTCGGTGCGCAACGGGTGGACGCTGGCAGCCGCCGCGGTGATCTTCGGCCTGGCCGCGGTCCTGGCGCTGCGGCTGGGTGCCGACCAGCTGGGCCCCGAGCGCGCCGACGAGCGACCCGCCGGCTGGCCGGCGCTGGCGGCCGACCTGCGGGCCACCGGGACCGACCTGGTGGCTGCCGCCCGCTACCTGGTGGCGCGCCGCACCCCGGGGGCGGCGATCGGCGTCATCGGTGCTCAGCGTTTTGTCTACGGCGTGAACTTTCTGGCGCTGGTCCTGCTCAGCCGCAACCTGCTGGCCGACCCGGCCGACGCGGACGCGGGGCTGCGCACCTTCGGCCTGCTGCTGGCGGTGTCGTTCGTGGGCAACGGGCTGGCCGTGCTGGTCACGCCCGTGGTGCACGTCGACCCGGCGCGGTGGATCACCCTGTGCCTGGGGCTGGGCGCCGGCAGCCAGGTGCTGCTGGCGACCGGTCCGTCGTGGCCGACGGTCGCCGCCAGCGCGGTGCTGCTCGGCGCGTCGGTGCAGGGCACCAAGATCGCCGTGGACACGATCGTGCAGCGCGACACCCACGACGTCTTCCGCGGCCGGGCGTTCGCGCTGTACGACGTCACCTACAACGTCACGTTCGTCGGCGCCGCCGGGCTGGCGACGCTGGTGCTGCCCGACACCGGCTGGGCCGCTGTGGCTTTCGCCGCGCTGGCCGTCGGCTACGTGGCCGTGGCCGTGGCCTACAGCCGGGTGGGGCGGCTGCCGGTCGAGATGCCCGAGGGATTCCACAGCGTCCCACCGACGACACCGAGAGCTGACACGGCCAGTGACAACGGAGGTCGCCCGTAGGGGTGATCGCTGGTGATCGACCGTCCTGACCTCACAGGGGTGCGACCAGGACAAAGACGACCCTCGACGCTGAGACGGGACCAACAGCAGCACTCTGGACGATGGCGCTGCGCGTGACCGGGTGCCGTCGTACAGTGACCACTGTCAGTGAGAGGTGGTGCACCAGCGTGGTCCTTCAGGTCCCCAGCCGCGGCCGAGGCTCGCCCCGAGACCGTCGGGAGCCGACGTGACCGAACCGAAGACGCTGCCGCGCCACCGGGCCGTGCCACGGCCCGACGCCGCCCCCTTCCGCCTGGTCGAGCACACGCTGGACTCGACCACCACCTCGGTCGCCCTCACCCGGGCCGAGGGCGACAACCCGGTCGTGTGGGTCAACGACGGCTTCACCACGCTCACCGGGTACTCCCGCGAGGAGGTGCTCGGCCGCAACCTCCGGCTCCTGCAGGGCGCCCACACGGACCAGCGGGTGGTGCGGCAGGTGCACCGGGCCCTGGCGCTGGGCGGCACCGCGGCGGTGACGCTGCTCAACTACCGCAAGGACGCCACACCGTTCTGGAACCGGCTGCTCATCGTCCCGATCCGTGACGACGACGGCACGATCACGCACCACATGGCGGTGCACACCGACGCGACCCTCGACGTCTCCGACGAGCGTGCCGAGGCCGAGCCGGACCGCTACCGCGCCTCGATCGAGCTGCTCTCCTGGATGGTCGACGCCCTGGCCCAGCACCTGGGCTACCACGAGGCCTCCGACGCCCTGCTCCAGACCGTCGTCTCCGAGCTGGCCGACTGGGGCGTCATCTACCTGTTCGACGAGGCCGGCGACGTCGAGCACGTCACCTTCGCCGCCGCTGATCCCGCCAAGCAGGCCACCGTCGACCTGCTGTCGGCGAAGAACCACTCCTGGTACTACGGCTCGGCCCAGATGCAGGCGGTGCACACGGCCCGGCCCGGCGACATCCTCCTGCCTCGGCAGGTCGACGTCGACTGGGTGGCCAGCCAGGTCGGCCCCGAGCACCTGGCGCTCCACCTGCAGCTCGGTCTGCGCTCGGCGCTGACGGTGCCGCTGTTCGCCCGCGACCGGCCGCTCGGCGCGATCGTGCTGGTGTCGGCCGACCCGGGTCGGTTCACCGTCACCTCCGGCGAGACCATGGCGCAGATCGGCCGACGGGTCGGCCTGGCGCTGGACAACATCCGGCTGTACCGGGCCGAGCGGATGGCGGCCCTGGCCCTGCAGCACCGGCTGGCACCGTCGGTCCTGGCCAGCCCCGACCTCGACGTCTCCGCCGCCTACCGCCCGTCAGGCCGGCACGCCGAGGTCGGCGGGGACTGGTACGACGCCTTCCCGCTCGGCAAGAACCGCACCATGCTGGCCGTCGGCGACGTCGTCGGCCACGACATGACCGCGGCGGCCTCCATGGGGCAGCTGTCGGTGCTGCTGCGGGCCCGGGCCTGCATGGGCGGCTCCCCCTCCCAGGTGTTCAAGGACCTGACCCACGCGCTGCGCGAGATGCGGCGCGAGGACGTGGCCTCCATCGCCTGCCTGCACTGGTGGCCGACCGACGGCGGCGGCTGCCACCTGGAGTACACCAACCTGGGGCACCCCGCCCCGCTGGTGCGCCTGCCCGACGGCACGGTGTACATGATGCCGCTGGCGCACAGCGCACCGGTCGGGGTGCACGACCCGACGATCGAGGCCGAGCAGGACGAGCTCGACCTCCCCGCCGGGTCGGTCGTGGTGCTGTACACCGACGGCCTGGTCGAACGGCGCGACCGCTGCCTCGAGGACGGCCTGGCCGCCCTGGCCCAGGCGCTGCGCGACGCACCCGACGGTGCCTCCGAGCAGATCCGCGACTACCTGCTCACGGCGCTGGTCCACGAGCAGCCCGAGGACGACGTCTGCCTGCTGGTGGTCCGCGGGCAGGGTGCCACGACCAGGCTGCCCGCCTGCCAGAGCGTCGCACCGGCGCTGCTGCTGCGGCTCGACGACACCGGCAAGGTCGTCGCGCGGGTGCCGACCGGGGGCCTGTCGGTCCTGCCCCAGGCCACGCCGTTCGGGCCGTTGCCGGAGGTTGCTCCTGCGGCGGTCCGCAGACGCTCGTAGAGTGATCGCGGATGCACCACGATGGACGCAGCCGTGACCGAAGGAGGGCTGCCGCGTGCCTGATCCACCTCCGTGGGACGGCCAGCCCGCCCTCCCGGTGGCACGGGCGCTGACCTCGGCCCGCATGGCGATCGTCGTCACCCAGGCGGTCGGCGACAACCCCATCGTGTGGGCGAACAAGGGCTTCACCGCCCTCACCGGGTACTCCCGCGGCGAGGTGATCGGCCGCAACCCTCGGTTCCTCCAGGGCGAGCACACCGACCAGGCGGCCGTCCAGCGGATGCGGGAAGCCCTCGCCGAGGGCGGCTCCGTGACCACCACCCTGCTCAACTACCGCAAGGACGGCACCCCGTTCTGGAACCGGATGGTCGTCGCGGCGATCTGCGACGACGACGGCCGGACCACCCACCATGCCGGGGTCCTCGTCGACGCCACGGTCGACGTCGTCGTCGAACGAGCCGAGGCGGCCGAGGCGGCCGTGGAGGAGAACCGGGCCGACCGTCTGGCCCTCATCACCCGGGTGATCGACGCGCTGACCGAGTGCACCGACTACCACGAGGCAGCCGACGCGCTGGCCAGCACCGCCGTACCCGAGCTGGCCGACTGGGGTTTCGTCGTCCTGCTCGACGACGCGGGCGAGCCGGAGCACCTCAGCCTGGCCGTCACCGACCCGACGAAGCGCGAGTCGGCCCGCACGGTCGAGCGGAACCTGCCCCGCTGGACCGGCCGCCGAGCCCGGCCCGGCCCGTTCCCCTGGTTGCACGACGCCCCGCGCACGCAGCCCGACGACCCGCTCCTGCCCCAGGAGGTCGACCTCGGGCTGCTGGCCCGGTCCGTCTCGGCGCCGCACGCGGACGCCCTGGTCGACCTGGGGCTCGGTGCCCGGCTGTCGGTGCCGCTGTTCGCCCGCGACCGGATGCTGGGACAGCTGGTGCTGGTGGCACGCGACCCCGACCGGTTCGACGTACCCACGGTGGTGACCGCCACGCTGCTGCGCCGCCGGGCGGGCATGGCGCTGGACAACCTCCGGCTCTACCACGCCGAGCGGGCCGCCGCCCTGACGCTCCAGCAGCGGCTGCTGCCGTCGGCCGTGACCGTCGCCGACATCGACACCGCGACGGCCTACCGGCCGGCCGGGAACTCCGCCGAGATCGGCGGCGACTGGTACGACGTGTTCCCGCTCGGCGACCAGGGGACCATGTTCACGGTCGGCGACGTCGTCGGCCACGACATGACCGCCGCCGCCACCATGGGCCAGCTGTCCGTGCTGCTGCGGGCCCGCAGCTGGACCGGCGGCTCCCCCGCCGCGGTGCTCCAGGCCGTCTCCGGGTCGCTGGAAGGGATGCACTGGGAGGACGTCGCCTCCGTGGTGTGCCTGCACTGGCAGACCACCGCCGACGGCGGCTGCCACGTCGAGTACTCCAACCTGGGTCACCCCGCCCCGTTCGTGCGGCTGCCCGACGGGGCGGTCTACCAGATGCGCCCCGCCCACTGCTCCCCCATCGGCGTGCACGACCCCGCCGTCGAGATCGGCCAGGACGAGCTGGACCTGCCCCCCGGGTCGGTCGTCGTGCTGTACACCGACGGGCTGGTCGAACGCCGCGACCGACCCCTGGAGGACGGGCTGGCGGCGCTGGCCCGGTCCCTGCGCGCCGCACCCGACGGCACGGCCGCGCAGGTCCGCGACCACCTGCTCACCACCCTGGTCCACGAACGGCCCGAGGACGACGTCTGCCTGCTCGTCGTCCGCGGACGCGCACCGGCCGCCCCGGACCGGCACCTCCACCCGCCGCCCGCGCTGCTGCTCCTCGACGGCTCGGGCAAGGTCGCCCGCCCCGCCAGGTGAGCCGGTGACCGTGCGTCGTCCGGTTGCCAGACCCCGCCCGAGCCATCCGGTGCGCACCCCGGCGGTCCGACCGCCTCGTGGGCCTCGCCGGCTGCCCGCACCCCACCGAGTGAACGAGAGGACGTGATCTGTGGCTGACTCGCTCCAGGCGCCGCTGCCCCCGGAGGCGCCGTACTCCGAGGAGACCATCCGCCTCATGGTCGCCCAGGCCCTGACCTCCGGCCAGGTCGCGGTCGTCGTCACCCGGGCCGACGACGGCCACCCGATCGTCTGGGCGGACGACAGCTTCACCGCCCTGACCGGGTACCCGCTCGACGAGACGCTGGGACGCAGCCACGTCTTCCTCCACGGGCCCGGGACCGACGAGGAGTCGGTGGCCCGGATGCGGGCCCGGATGCACGGCGACGACGCCACGACGAACACGCTGCTCCTCTACCGCAAGGGCGGCACCCCGTTCTGGGACCGGGTGGTCATCGTCCCGATCCACGACAGCACCGGCCAGACCACCCACCACGCCCACATCCACACCGACGCCACCGCCGACATCGTCCGCGAGTGGACCCTGGCCGCCGAGGACGCGCTCGCCGAGAACCGCGCCGACCGGCTGGAGCTGAACAACCTCGTCGTCGGCGCCATGACCGAGCACGTCGACTACCGCCAGGCTGCCGCGGCCCTGGCCCGCACCGCCATCCCCCAGCTGGCCGACTGGGGCATCCTCATCCTCTTCGACGACGACGGCAGGCCCGACCTCCTCACGGTCGTCGCCGCCGACCCCGCCAAGAGCGCGGTGACGCGCACCGTCGAGGCGAACCTGCGCGACCGGATGAGCCGCTTCCCCCTGACCTACCTGCTCCCCGGGTTGGACCGGGCACTGAGCTCCCAGCCGTGGGAGCCGATCCCGCCCGTGCCGGTGGACCTCGGCCTGCTCGCCGAACGCGTCGACTCGGCCGCCGCGATGCAGGCCCTGTACGACCTGGGCCTGGGCGCCCGCCTGCCGGTGCCGCTGAACACCCCCGCCCGGCTGCTGGGGCTCATGGTGCTGGAGGCGCGCAACCCCGACCGGTTCGACGTGCCGACCGTGGTGACGACCACGCTGCTGCGCAGCCGGGTCACCTCGGTGCTGGACAAGATCCGGCACTACCAGGAGCGACGGCCGACCGACCCGACGTCACCGCCCCGCCGACGGTCGGCGACGGTCGACACCGGGCCCAGGGTCGACGACTCCGCCGGGATGGAGATCGCCGTCCGGGCCCTGCGGACGTCCGAGCTGCCGGTGCTGGTCACCGACACCATGACCGGCAAGATCGTCTGGGCGAACGACCCGTACTGCCGGATGGTCGGCTGGTCCCAGGCAGAGCTGGTCGGCCGCAGCTGGCAGACGGTCCACGCCAGCCAGCCCGACGAGGCGTACACCGCCCAGAAGATCGACGCGCTCATGGCCGGGAGCACCGTGACCACGACGCAGCTCAGCCGGCGCAAGGACGGCACCCGCTTCTGGAGCCGGATGACCGTCACCCCGGTCCACGACGCTCGCGGCGAGATCACCCACACCTTCGCCGTCCACGCCGAGGCCACCGAGACCGTCGTCACCGAGCACGTCCAGGCCGCCGAGGCCGAGCTGGCCGCCAACCGCGGCAACCGCCTGGAGCTGATCACCCAGGCCGTCGACGCCCTCACCGGGCAGGACGACTACCACCAGGCAGCCGAGGCCCTGGCCCGCGTCGCCGTCCCCGAGCTGGCCGACTGGGGCTTCATCGTGCTGTTCGGCGACGACGGCCGACCCGACCACGTCACCGACATCGTCGCCGACCCGGCCCAGCACGCGTCGGCTCGTACCGCCCGGCGCGACCTGCGCAGCTGGCTGGCCCCCAGCTGCGGGCTGACGGCCACGCCGCACAAGGCCCGGCCCGACGACCTGCTCGTGCCCCAGCCGTTCGACGTCGACCGGCTGGACACCGTCGTCCCGGACCGTCTGGTCATGGAGGCGCTGCACGACCTGGGGCTGGGCGCCCAGCTGGCGGTGCCCCTGTTCGCCCGCGACCGGACCCTGGGGATGCTGGTGCTCAACGCCCACGACCCCGACCGGTTCGACGTCGCGACCGTGGTGACCGCCACGCTGCTGCGCAACCGGGTCGGCACCGTGCTGGACACCATCCGGCTCTACCAGACCGAGCGGCAGGCCGTCCTGACGCTCCAGCACCGTCTGCTGCCGCCGACCACCACCGTCGACGGTCTCGACACCGCGACGGTCTACCGGCCGTCGGCCCGGGCCGAGATCGGCGGCGACTGGTACGACGTCTTCCCGCTCGGCGAGCGCGGCACCATGCTCGCCGTCGGCGACGTCGTCGGGCACGACATGGCTGCCGCCGCGGCCATGGGCCAGCTGTCCGTGCTGCTGCGGGCCCGCAGCTGGAACTCCGGCTCGCCCGGCACCACCCTGTCGATCCTGGTCCAGGCCCTGGACGGCATGGGCTGGGACGACCTGGCCTCGGTGGTGTGCATGCGCTGGCAGCCGACCGCTGACGGCGGCTGCCACCTGGAGTACGCCAACCTCGGCCACGTCGCACCCTTCGTGCGGCTGCCCGACGGCAGCGTCTACCACCTGCCGGCCGCCCACGGCCTGCCGCTCGGCCTGCACGACCCGACGGTCGACGTCCCCCAGGACGAGCTCGACCTGCCCGCCGGGGCGGTGCTCGTGCTGTACACCGACGGTCTGGTCGAGCGCCGCGACCGTCCCCTCAAGGTCGGTCTGGCCGACCTGGCCCGGGCGCTGCGCGACGCCCCCGACGGCACGGCGGCGCAGATCCGTGACCACCTGCTGGCCAGGCTGGTCCACGAGCAGCCCGAGGACGACCTGTGCCTGCTGGTCGTCCGGGGCACCACCGCCTCGGGGTGAACACCCAGGTCACCCACGCTACGGTGATCTCGAGGTGATGTGGACATGCCCCAGCGGGTGCCTGACCCGGACGCCCCGGCGCCCCTCGACGACCGTTCGGGCACCGAGCTGGCCGCCCGGGCGGTGACGGCCTCCCAGCTGTCGATCGTCATCACCGCCGCCGAGGGCGACGACCCGGTGGTGTGGGCCAACGAGGGCTTCTGCCAGCTCACCGGGTACGGCCGCGACGAGGTCCTGGGCCGCAACTGCCGGTTCCTCCAGGGGCCGAGCACCGACACGGCGGCGGTACGCCTGCTGAGCAGCGACCTGCGCGCCGGGCGGACCGCCGCCGGGACCCTGCTCAACTTCCACCGCAACGGCACCCCGTTCTGGAACCGGATGGTCATCACGCCGGTCCGGGACACCGACGGGCAGATCACCCACCACATCGGCATCGCGACCGACGCCACAGTGCAGGTGATGACCGAACGGGCCCACGAGGCCGAGCGCGAGCTGGAGCAGAGCACGTCAGGCCGCCTGGAGCTGCTCGCCCAGGTGTCCGACGCCGTGACCGAGCACCTGCACTACCACCGGGCGGCCGACGCCCTGGCCGACGTCGCCGTGCCGTCCCTGGCCGACTGGGGTTTCGTCGCGCTGATCGACGAGCACGGGATGTTCGAGCACCTGCGGATCGCCTGCGACCCGGCCAAGGCCCCGGTGGCCCGCGCCCTGGAAGCCCTCGACCACGCCTGGCTGCGCGATTCCGGCACGGTCCGCGAGGCTGTCGGCTCCGACCCGGACGACGTGCTCATGCCGAGGATGATGGAACCCCGCCTGCCGGCCGTCAGCGCCGACCACCGGCCGCTGATCACCGAGCTCGGCCTGGGCAGCTGGCTGCTGGTCCCCCTGTTCGCCCGCGACCGCACCCTCGGGCTGCTGGGCCTGGTCCGCACCGACCCCGACGGGTTCGACGTGCGTACCGTCGTCACTGCCACCCAGCTGGGCCGCCGGGTCGGCCTGGCGCTGGACAACGCCCGGCTCTACCTGGGTGAACGCCAGTCGGCGCTGACCTTGCAGCACCGGCTGCTGCCCCGGGTGACCGAGGTGCCCGGGTTCGACGTGTCCGCCACCTACCGGCCGTCGGGCCAGCGGGCCGAGGTCGGCGGCGACTGGTACGACGTGCTGCCCGGGGCGCTGACCGCCGACCACGGCACGGTGCCCGACAACGGCACGGTGCCCCACGACGGCACGGTGCCCGACAACGGCACGGCGTCCCACGACGGCACGGCGTCCGACCGAGGCGCGGTGCCCGACCGAGGCACGGTGTTCACCGTCGGCGACATCGTCGGGCACGACATGGCCGCGGCCGCAGCCATGGGCCAGGTCTCGTCCCTGCTGCGCGCCCGGCAGTGGGGCGGGGAGTCGCCGACCCAGGTGCTCAGCACCCTGGCCTCGCTGCTGGAGGGCCTGGGCTGGGACGACGTCGCGTCCGTCGTCTGTCTGCGCTGCCGGCGCAGCGGCGACCTCGTGCACGTCGAGTACGTCAACGCCGGCCACCCGCCGCCGTTCGTCCGGCTGCCCGACGGCACCGTCTGGCACCTGCCCCTGGCCCGGACCCTGCCCGTCGGTCTGCTGGTGCCGGGGACCGTCGTGCACGGCGAGGAGCTGACGCTGCCGCTCGGGTCGATGCTCGTGCTGTACACCGACGGCCTGGTGGAGCGCCGCGACCGCAGCCTGGCCGACGGCCTGACCGCCCTGGAGCACGCCCTGCGCGAGGCCCCCGACGGCACCGCCGAGCAGGTCCGCGACCACCTGCTGTCCGTCCTGGCCGACCGCAGCCAGGAAGACGACCTGTGCCTGCTGGTCGTGCGCTTCCCGGCCGAGGCCACCGGCCGGTGAGGCAACCCAGCCGGGCCTGGACGAGATGGGCTCCGCCGGTCCCCGGCCCGGCCACCATCACCCGCAGTACGGCCCAGCCGCTGACCGCGGCGCGAGCTACGACCGGGCGGCCCACCACGCCTGGAGGGCCGCGGTGGCGGCGGCCTCGCCCAGGGGTCCGCGTTCCATGCGCAGGTCCAGCAGGAAACGGTAGGCCTGGCCGACCGCCGGGCCCGGCTCGATGCCCAGCACCGCCATGATCGCCTGGCCGTCCAGCTCGGGGCGGATGGCGTCGAGCTCCTCCTGGGCCCGCAGCTCGGCGATGCGACGCTCCAGGTCGTCGTAGGACGCCCACAGGCGGGCGGCCTTGCGACGGTTCCGCGTGGTGCAGTCCGACCGGGTCAGGCGGTGCAGCCGTTCGAGGTCGTCCCCGGCGTCGGTCACGTAGCGGCGGACGGCCGAGTCGGTCCAGGCGCCGTCGCCGTAGCCGTGGAACCTCAGGTGCAGCCCGACCAGGCGGGACACCTCGCCGATCGTCTGCTTGTCGAACCGCAGCGCCTCCAGCCGACGACGCGTCAGCTTGGCGCCGACCACCTCGTGGTGGTGGAAGCTGACCCCGCCGCCGGGCTCGTACCGCCGGGTCTTGGGCTTGCCGATGTCGTGCAGCAGCGCGGCCAGGCGCAGCACCAGGTCCGGCCCGGGCACGGGGCCGTCCGGGCCGGTCTCCAGGGCGACGGCCTGGTCCAGCACGGTGAGGGTGTGCTCGTAGACGTCCTTGTGGTGGTGGTGCTCGTCCACCTCCAGGCGCAGCGCGGGCAGCTCGGGCAGCACCTGGTCGGCCAGGCCGGTGTCGACCAGCACCGTCAGCCCGGCCCGCGGATCAGGGGCCAGCAGCAGCTTGACCAGCTCGTCGCGCACCCGCTCGGCCGAGACGATCTGGACCCGCTCGGCCATGGCGGCGGTGGCAGCCTGGGCGGCGGCGTCCAGGCGCAGGCCCAGCTGGGCGGCGAACCGGGCGCCGCGCATCATGCGCAGCGGGTCGTCGTCGAACGACTTCTCGGGGGCGACCGGGGTGCGCAGGATTCCCGCGGCCAGGTCGGCCAGGCCGTCGAACGGGTCGCAGAACTCCAGGGACGGCACCCGCACCGCCATGGCGTTGACGGTGAAGTCGCGACGGGCCAGGTCACCGTCCAGGGTGTCGCCGAACTCGACGACAGGCTTGCGGGACTGCGGGTCGTACTGGTCGGACCGGTAGGTGGTGACCTCGACCACGACGTCCGCCCGCGACGGCGACCCGCCCTTGGCCGCCCTTGCGAACCGGCGGGCGCCGATGGTGCCGAACTTGCGGCCGATGTCCCAGTGGGCGTCGCCCCAGGCGGCCAGCAGCTGCTGCGTCACCTCCGGCGGGGCCGAGGTGGCGAAGTCCAGGTCGTCGCTGGCCCGTCCCAGGAAGGCGTCGCGCACCGGCCCGCCGACCAGCGCCAGCTCGTGCCCCGCAGCGGCGAAGGCCTCGCCGAGCGCCAGCGCCTCGGCGGGCAGCGCGGCCAGCACCTGCGCGGCGTTGCGCTGCAGGTCGCCGGGACGACCACGGCGAGCACCGTCGGCCCGGTCGGGAACGTCGGTGCGGCCGGTGCTCAGCAGATCTCCAGACATCAGGCCCCAGCCTGCCAGACCCGCCGTCCCTCGGTACAGCCGATCGACGGTCGGCCTCGCAGCACAGCCCAGGCCGGTGGGGGACCTGGCCGTCCGATATCGTCCTCGCTGCCAGCGCACGAGACGGACGACACACCCTAGAGTGGTCGTCATGTCCACGCCCACCGGGCCCGCCGAGCCGGTCCGCGTCCCGTCGCCGCCGGGTGGGCACCCCCTGCACATCAACCCGGAGAAGGCCTCGGCCGCCCCCCGGGTGGAGGAGACCTCCGCGGGCGGTCTGGTGGTCGGGGTGCACGACGGTGTGCCGCACGCGGCGGTCATCGCACGGCGCAACCGGGCCGGACGGCTGGAGTGGTGCCTGCCGAAGGGACACCTGGAGGGCGAGGAGACGCCGGAAGAGGCGGCGGTGCGCGAGATCTCCGAGGAGACCGGCATCATCGGCGAGGTGCAGCACCGGCTGGGTGTCATCGACTACTGGTTCGGCGGCGACGACCGCCGGGTGCACAAGGTGGTCTACCACTTCCTCCTCGTCGCGGTCGGTGGTCACCTGACCAGCGAGCACGACCCTGACCAGGAGGTCGAGGACGTCGAGTGGGTGCCGCTCGACGCGCTGGGCACACGGCTGTCCTACCCCAACGAACGGCGGCTCGCCGCGGCCGCGGCCGAGCTGTGGGCGGGCCCGATGTCGGCCTCGACATGAGCCGACCCCGGCTCCGCGCGGCGCTGGGGCTGGTCGTCGCCGGGCTGGTCGTGGCGCTCGCCGGGTGGCCGGCCACGGCGCTGGGTCCGACGGGACCCCGCTCGACGACCCCGAGCGCGACGGTACCGGCACCCACCCCGACCTCGACGGTCCGGTCGTCGCCGACCACCCGGCCGAGCGTCGAGGTCGAGATCGTGACGATCACCCCGCAGGTGCTGGACGTCACCAGCGACGAGCACATCACCGTCGTCGCCCGCATCACCAACGTCTCGACGGCGACGGTGGCGTCCGGCCACGTCGTGCTGTCCCTGGCGGCCCGGAACATGCGCAGCCACACCGAGGTGGACGACTGGGCGGACGGCACCCTCGAGCTCAAGGCGAAGCCTCTGGCCTGGGCCGACCTGACCGGACCCCTGGCCCCGGACGCCTCAGTCGACGTGCCTCTGACCGTCGACCGCACCGCCCGCCAGATGATGGACGACGGCACCCTGGTCAACGAGTGGGGCCCGCGCGGGCTGGTCGTCACGGTCGACGACGGCGCCACGACCCCCGGCCAGACCCGCACGTTCCTGCTGGTGAAGTCCAACCAGGACATCCCTGAGGCACCGGTGGCGCTGCTGGCGGCGCTCACCGGACCACCGGTCGCCCCGACGCTGCCCGAGGTCGGCCAGGCCGCGACCCAGACGACCGACGGGGCGACCCGTCACCGGGTGGAGCAGGTGGCAGCGGCGGTGGCGTCGTCCCCGCAGGTCGCGCTGGCCGTCGACCCGGCCCTGGCGACCGACGACAACGCCGCGCTGCTGGCCGAGGCCCGCAACGGCCGCTGGGAAGTCCTCACCCTGCCCTGGGGCGACCCCGACCTCCAGGCCCTGGCCCAGTCCCAGTCCTGGGACCTGCTGACCCAGGCGCGCTCGTCGGCGCCCGCCGACGAACCGGACCAGAGGGTCGTCTGGTCGGTCGACCCGGTCGACGACGAGACCGCCGTCGCGGTCCGTGCCACGGGCGCGACCTGGATCGTCGCGCCGTCGTCGGCCACCCGGACCGTGACCCGGGCGACCACCCCGGACGGCGACCTCACGGTGCTCAGCCCCGACGAGACCGTCTCCGCCCTGTTCGACGGGTCGTCGAACCTCCCCCAGGCGCAGGCGCAGCAGCAGGCGCTGGCGCTGGCCGCGACCGCCGCCCGCGGCACGGAGGACAGCTCCGGGCCGGAGCCGCTCCTGGTCGTCACCGGACGCGACTGGACGGCCGACGCGGCCTGGACCCAGAGCTTCGTCGCGGCGCTGGAGGCCGCCCCCTGGGTCCGGCTGACCACCCCCACCAACCTCATGGTCGGCACCGACGACCCGCCCGCAGCCACCACCGGCGACCCGGTGCTGGTGCCCGACGCCGGGCTGGCGGCGCTGGACGCGGACCGTGTCGACCTGGCCAAGTTCGCGACCGTCACCGAACGCCCCGCCGTCGTCACCAGCGGCGTCGACCAGGCCACGCTCCTGGCGTCGTCGTACGCCTGGCGGTCCGACCCGAACGGTCACCGGGCCGCCGTCACCGCGCTGCGCGACGACATCGCGCTGCGTCGCGACGCCCTGTACCTGACCAAGCGCACCGACCTGACCCTCATCACCAAGAAGGGCGACGTCCGGTTCAACGTCCGCAACGACCTGCCGGTGGCCGCGACGGTGCGGGTCCGCCTGACACCGACCAAGCCCTGCCTGCGCGGTGACTCCCGGAGCACCGAGTCCGACGACTCGGCCCGGGTCTCGACCATCCGCTCCCCGGCGGTCACAGCCCCGCCGAACTCCGACACCCCGGTGGCCATCACCCTGTACGCCCAGGCCAACTGCCAGGTGACCGTAGTGGCTGAGCTGGTCGGGACAGATGGCGCCCTGGTGACGAAAGACCCGGTGCGGTTCGACACCACCGTGCGGGCACAGCTCGAGGTGGTCGGCACCACCGTGGTCGGCGTGCTCCTCGGGATCGGCCTGCTGCTCGGCGTGGTGCGGACCGTGCGACGCGGGCAGTCCGCCCGCCGCGGCGACCGCACCACCACCGACCCGGTCCGGCTCGGCGTGCTGGGCGGCGAGACCCCCATCGCCGGGATCCCGATCGTGAAGCTGCTGACCCCCATCGGCGGGACCCCCGTCGTGAAGAAGCCCGACCCACCGGACGAGACGACATGAGCGCCAGCCCCCCCGACGGCTGGCGGCCGCCCCGGCGACCCCAGGCCGTGCCGCCGCCCGAACCTGGGCCCCCACCGGGATGGGGGCCAGCACCGACGGCCCAACCCGCACCCGCCGGGCACCCAGCACCCACCGGCCACCCAGCACCTACCAGGTACCCGACACCCGCCGGACACCCGACACCCACCGGGCACCCAGCACCTACCAGGTACCCGACACCCGCCGGGCATCCGACACGTGCGGGGCACCCAGCACCCACCTCGGCGCCGTGGAGTCCCGCACCGGCGGAACCACCCGGCCCACCCTCCGCGACGCACCCGCCAGCGCCGCCGTGGGGGCCGGCGCCGGCAGCACCGTCCGTCCCCCCGACCAGCCCGCAGCGGACGCCGGCCCCGCCCCTCACCGGGCAGCCCGCACCGTGGACAGGGGCACCGACCGCACCCCCAGCACCCGTCGGGCACCCGGCACCCACCAGGCACCCGGCGCCGACCCCCGCGCAGTGGCTGGGGGCAGCGTCGGAACCTCCGGCACCAGCCTGGCGCGGCGGCGACCGTGATCCGTCCGACGACGGCTCGGCGGCCGACTGGGGTGCCTGGCAGCCCCCGGACCCCGCCGGACCTCCGGAGACGGGTGCGCTGCCGTGGGTGTCCTGGCCCCCGGGCCCGTTCGACCGCCGGGTCGAGGACCAGAGCCAGACCCAGAAGCTGCCCCCGCCCTCCAGCGGCGCCCCCGCCACGCCACGCCCCGACGCCGGCGGTGCCAGCGACGAGAGGCTGGGCTCGGTCCGCGGCGGCGCTGCCGTCATGGCCCTGGGCACGGCGGTGTCCCGGGTGCTGGGCCAGGCCCGTGCCGCGGTGCTGGTCTGGGTCGTGGGGGCCACGACCATGGCCGCGGACGCCTTCGACCTGGCCAACTCCCTGCCCACGGTGCTGTACAACCTGCTGGTCTCCGGCGCCTTGTCGGCCGTGCTGGTGCCGCAGGTGGTCCGGGCCTACAAGCGCAAGGCCGGCCAGGAGTACGTCGACCGTCTGCTCACCCTGGGCTTCGTCGTCCTGGGGGTCCTCACCGTGGTGCTCACCGCCGCGGTGCCCTTCATGATCATGCTGTACGGCTGGGGCGAGGGGAACCAGACCCGGCTGCACCTGGCCATCGCGTTCGGTTTCTGGACCATGCCGCAGATCTTCTTCTACGGCATGTACGCGCTCATCGGCCAGGTGCTCAACGCCCGGGGCTCGTTCGGGCCGTACATGTGGGCACCGGTGGCCAACAACATCGTGGCGATCATGACGATGGGCCTGTTCATCTGGCAGAACCACGCGCTGTCGACCGCGATCCGGGCGTCGGCGGTCCCAGGCGGTCCTGCCGAGCCGGCGACCTGGACCCAGTCCCAGGTGGCGCTGCTGGCCGGCGGGGCCACCCTGGGGATCGTCGCCCAGGCGCTGGTGCTGCTGCCGGCGATGCGGCGGGCGGGGGTGCGGTTCCGGTTCCGGTGGGGGTTCCGCGGGGTGGGGCTGCGCGCGGCGGCGAACGTCGCCCTGTGGACCTTCGTGGCGCTGGCCATCGGGCAGGTCGGCACGATCGTCATCGGCCAGGTCGCCGGGGCCGCCCGGGACGCCGGCGCCGCCGGTGTGGCAGGCCGGGCCGCCTACGCCTACGGCTTCATGATCTTCATGCTGCCGCACTCGCTGGTCACCGTGTCGTTGCTGACGGCCCTGTTCCCGCGCCTGTCGTCCCAGGCCGCCGACCGGGCCCACAAGGACGTGGCCCACACCTTCTCCCAGGGCGCCCGGGTGGTGGGCCTGTTCACCGTGCTCGCCGGGACCTTGGGCATCTTGCTGTCCGGTCCGCTGGTCCAGGCGGTGCTGCCGACCATCGGCAGCGCCACCGAGCCGACGGCCCGTGTGGTCATCGCCTTCATGGTGGGGCTGCCGGCCTTCGGCGTCTGGTCAGCCTGCCAGCGGGTCTACTACGCCTACGAGGACGCGCGGGCCCTGGTCCCGGTCGCCGTCGGGGCGGCGGCCGTGGTGCTGCTCGGCACGCTGGGGGTGCGGCTGCTGCTGGAACCTCACCTGTGGGTGTTCGGCGCCGCGCTGGCCATGTCGGCGTCGTACCTGCTGTCGACCGGCATGGCGCTGGCCGGGATGAAGATCCGCATCGGCACGGTCGGCGGCGGGGCGCTGCTGCGCACCTACCTGCGCGCCACGCTGGCGGTGGTCGTGGCGGCTGTCGTCGGCTGGGTGCTCCTGGTCGCTCTGAGCAAGGTCGGCATGGTCGGCACGGTCGGTCTGGTCAGCATGGTCGACGGCGGCGGGATGCACGGCTGGCTGGTGGCGATCGGGGTGTGCCTGGTGGTGGGCTCGGTCACCAGCGGGGTGTACCTGGCGGTGCTGAAGGTCTTGCGCGTGCCTGAGCTCGATCTGCTCCTCGGATCTGTGAGAAACGTCGTTACTCGCCTCAAACGTCGCTGAGCCGACTAGCATCTAGGTGTGTCTCCCCTCTTCGTGAGCAGGCACGCTCAGGGGGAGCTTGTCACCTGACGGAGGTACCCGTGGCCGACCACGACGTGATCGCAGGACGCTATCGCGTCGACGACGTGCTGCCCGACGACATCCCCGGCGCGACGACGTCCACGGCGACAGACATGATCCTCGGCCGCACAGTTCTGGTGCGGCTGGTGCCGGCGGGCCGTCCGGCGCTGCTCGACGCGGCGCGACGGGCCGCCCTGGTGACCGACGCGCGCCTGGCCCGGGTGCTGGACGTCGGCACGCTGCCCGACGGCCGCGGGTACGTCATCAACGAGCAGGTCGCCGGCACGTCGCTGGCGACGATGCTGCACCGCGGGCCGGTCGCGCCGGGCCTGGCCCGGTCGGTCGTCGGGGAGACGGCCGCGGCGATCGTCGTCGCCCGGCGGCGCGGGGTGCACCACCTGGCCCTGCGTCCGTCGGCGGTGCACGTCGCCCAGGACGGCCGGGTGGTGCTCACCGGGCTGGCGCTCGACGGCGCCCTGCTCGACCTGCACCTGGCCGACGCCGAGGCCACGGGCGTGGACACCGAAGACCTGGTCCGTCTGCTCTACGCCGCCCTGACCGGCCGGTGGCCGGGCCGGGCGGACGACGTCGTCCGGCCCGAGCTGCCCGAGGCCGCCACCGAAGGCCCTGGCCAGTGGATTCCCCCGTCCATCACCAATCCTCGGGCCGGCATCCCCGACGACCTGGACCGGCTGTGCCGCACCCTGGGCGCCGGGCGCGGTCCGGTCACCCCGGCGGACGTGGTCCAGGCGCTCGAACCCTGGGCCCAGATCCGGGTCCAGTCGGCCGACGAGGCGGCCACCGTCGTGCAGCGGCCGCCGGCCGGCGCTCGACCGCAGCCCGCTCCTCCGGTCGAGCCTGCGCCCCCGGCGACGGTGGTGGCTCCCCCGACCGCACCACCGGTCCGCCCTGCCGAGCCCGCGCCGACCGTCGTCTACCCCCCGCACCGTCCGGCGGCCCAGGCTGAGCCCACCGCCTCCTGGGCGCAGGACAGCCGGCCCCGGCCCGAACCGACCCAGCAGGGACCTGCCTGGTTCGCCCAGTTCGAGGCCCAGCAGCCCCACCCGGGCGGGCGGACCGCCGGACCGGCGGCCCCGACGCCGACTGACGCCCTGCCAGAGCTGGGCTCTGCGACCCGGACCTACGGCGGTTCGCGGTCCGGGCAGTCCGGCCGGTACGTCCTCGTCGGCTTCGCCGTCGTGGTGCTGGTGGCGGCGGTCATCGGCGTCACGGCCATGCTGCGCCCGCCCGGCGCCAGCCCCGCACAGGCCACCACCCCACCGGCGAAGACCGCGACCACCACACCGAGCAGCAAGCCGACGACCACACCGACCACCCGCCCGACCACCACACCGTCGCGACCTTCCGCGGGAGACCCGGCCATCGCGTCCGTCACGACCTACGACCCGTCTGGCGGTCAGGAGAAGGAAGACCTCATCGGGCGGATCTGGGACGGTGACCCCACGACCTCCTGGACGACCTTCACCTACACCAAGCCGAACTTCGGCCAGCTCAAGGACGGGGTCGCGATCATCGTCACGCTGAAGGAGCCGACCATGGTCAGCTCGGTGACGCTCGACACCGCGCAGTCCGGCGGTGCGGTGGAGATCCGCGAGTCCGACCCGGCGTCGAAGTCGGGCGGTGCAGTGCTGGCCTCTGGACCTGTGTCCAGCCCGACGACGACCTTCACCCTCCGCGACCCGCAGCGCATGGACTCTTTCGTCATCTGGCTGAAGGAGCTGCCGCAGACACCGGAGGGCTATGTGCTGGCGATCTCCGAGCTGGAGGTCGAGTAGCAGCACGGGCTCGCGGACCGGGACCAGTTCCCGGTCTCGGGAACACCGCCACCGCGCTGGTGGTTGGACGTGAAGACTGACACTACGCACGAGGACGGGCCGTGACCGAAACACCCATGCAGAACGTCGTCATCGTCGGTTCCGGTCCCGCCGGGTACACCGCCGCGATCTACACCGCCCGGGCCGGGTTGGCACCGGTGGTCGTCGCCGGCGCGGTGACCGCGGGCGGCGCCCTGATGACCACCACCGACGTCGAGAACTTCCCCGGCTTCCCCGAGGGGATCACCGGACCCGAGCTCATGGACGCCATGCGGCTCCAGGCGGAGAAGTTCGGCGCGACGGTGGTGCTGGACGACGCGACCGCCGTCGACCTCACCGGCCCGGTGAAAACCGTGACCACCGACGACGGCACCGTCTACACCACCCGGGCGGTCATCCTGGCCACCGGTTCGGCGTACCGCAAGCTCGGTCTGCCCGACGAGGCCCGGCTGGCCGGCCAAGGCGTGTCCTGGTGCGCGACCTGCGACGGGTTCTTCTTCCGCGACCGTGAGGTGGTCGTGGTCGGCGGGGGCGACTCGGCGGTAGAGGAAGCGACGTTCCTCAGCCGGTTCGCGTCGAAGGTCACGCTGGTGCACCGTCGTGACCAGCTGCGCGCCTCGCAGATCGTCGCCGACCGTGCCGCCGCCGACCCGAAGATCGAGTTCGCCTGGAACTCTGAGGTCGTGGCCATCCAGGGAGACAGCACCGTCACCGGCGTCACCCTGGCCGACACCGTCACCGGTGCCACCCGGGACCTGGCCACCGACGCGGTGTTCGTCGCCATCGGCCACCTGCCGCGTACCGACCTGTTCACCGGTCAGGTCGACCTGGACGAGGCCGGCTACGTCGCCGTCGCACCCCACGGCACCCAGACCAACCTCGACGGCGTGTTCGCCTGCGGTGACGTCGTCGACCACACCTACCGGCAGGCCGTCACCGCCGCCGGAACCGGCTGCGCCGCCGCCCTGGACGCCCAGCACTTCTTGTCCGCGCTGGCCTGACTCCGCGCTGGCCTGACTCCGCGCTGGCCCGACCCAGCG
Organism: Cellulomonas sp.; assembly: GCA_031556715.1. Lineage (GTDB taxonomy): Bacteria > Actinomycetota > Actinomycetes > Actinomycetales > Cellulomonadaceae > Cellulomonas. Next base: position 15,859 of record JAVBSR010000012.1, on the reverse strand, counting down.
CTGCCCTGATTCCGCGCTGCCCTGACGTCGTCGCGGCAGGAGTGGCGTGTGCTCGACGAGCGGTGCGACGCCGATGGGCTCCGGCGTCGATCGCTGGCAGTTCTGCGCGCTCAGGTCGAACCGGTGAGCCGGCAGGCCCTGGGCGTCGTCCTGCTGGCACGACAGGGTGCGGCGTCGCATCGAACGAACGTTCGACTGGGATCAGCGCGGGTTTCCGCGTCGACCCGATGACGGTCGCCAACCACGAGGGCGGCGTAGGCAAGACCACGACGGCCGTGAACCTAGCCGCATCTCTGGCCCAGGGCTGGTGCCGCTGGTCGGTGGAGAACGGCGTCACCGCTGCCTGACGGTGCTCATCGTCGACAACGACCCGGGCGACGCTTCGACGGCCCTCGGTGTCGACAGCCGGTGCACCGACGACGCACGCGTGTCGGTGCTGCCTGCCTACGGTGGTGCGTCCTGCCGGTAGCGTGCTGCTGTGTTCGAGCATGTGTACCGCGTCGACCAGGAAGTCTCGACCGTCTCCGAGACCGACCTGGTCGCCGTCGAGACGCTGCTGGGCGGAGCAGCCCCTGCGGGTTACCGCGAGCTCGTCACGAGGCTGGGGGGCGACGGTAGCTACGCCGGATACGTCCGTGTCTATGGACCGCGGCGGATCATGGCCGAGTACGAGCCGGTCCGGCGTGCCCTGTCCACGGTCACCGACTGGTACGCCGTCGAGCCTGAACGTGCCACCATTCTCGCTTCAGTCATCGTGGCCGACACGGTCGACGGCGACCAGCTGTTCGCCCATCCGGCGTCGGGACGTCTGCTGCTGCTGCCCTGCGGGGACGAGGGACTGTTGACCTTTGGGTACGACCTCGGCGAGGCGCTGCACTGGTTGACGACCTCCGGCGTGCTGACTGACGCCCTGCCTGAGCCCCCGACCTTCGAGACGCGGGAAGGCCGATCCAGCATCCGGTTCGACGGTCACCCCGGCCTGACCCCGGACACGGTGGTCGCTGCCCTCGCCGACATCGTCGAAGGGGCTCGTTGCGACCGCTTCGGCGGAGCGCTGGTCCCCCACCGCACCCAGTTCTTCCCGCTCCTCGGGGCCGGTGGCGTGGTGACCGGTCCTGGCGCCGTCCAGTATGTGCCGTCGATCGGGGGCCATGTCCTGGTCATGAACGAGGGGCGCGATCTGTGGGCCAGGCTGACGGCAGCCAGGTCCACCGTTCCGGACGATGTGGAGACTGTCGCCTCGGCGCTGGTGGCGGCCGGACTTCGCCGGGGCGAGGTCGACCAGCCCGAGCCGTGGCCGTGGTGGACGCCGGTGGCCGACCCCACGGCCTGACCGCGACCGTCGTCGCGGGCGAGCCCTCGGCCGGTGAGGCCGGCGGGCGCCGTGGGCTCTGACTGCTCGCTGGGCCGATGCGGTCGCCCTAGTTCCTGAGCAGACCTGGGTCGTCAGGGGCGAGCAGGGTCAGGATCCGGTTGAGGTCCTGGACCGAGGCGAACTCGACGGTCAGCCGTCCGCGGGCCTTGCCCAGGGCGACCTTCACCCGGGTGTCGAACCGGTCGGACAGCCGGTCGGCCAGCGCGTCGACCGCCTCGTTGTGCGACCCGGGGCGGGGTGTCGCCCGACGGTTGGCGGGCCGGATCCCCCCCAGCGCGACGATCTCTTCGACCGCCCGGACTGACAGTCCTTCGGCGACGATCCGCTGGGCCAGACGTTCGATCTCTGCCTCGTCCTCGACCGCGAGCAGCGCCCGGGCGTGCCCGGCCGACAGCACACCGGCCGCGACCCGCTTCTGCACCTGACCGGGCAGCCGCAGCAGCCGCAGGGTGTTGGAGATCTGCGGCCGCGACCGCTGGATCCGGGCGGCCAGCTCTTCCTGGGTGCAGCCGAAGTCGTCCAGCAGCTGCTGGTACGCCGCCGCCTCTTCGAGCGGGTTCAGCTGCGAACGGTGGAGGTTCTCCAGCAGGGCGTCGCGCAGCAGGTCGCCGTCCTGGGTGTCGCGCACGATGGCGGGGATGGTCTCCAGCCCGGCCTGCTGCGAGGCGCGCCAGCGCCGCTCCCCCATGACCAGCTCGTAGCCGTCGTCGGCGGGACGCACCACCACCGGCTGGAGGACGCCGACCTCCCGGATCGAGCCGACCAGCTCGGTCAGGTCGTCGTCGTCGAACACCGTCCGCGGCTGGCGCGGGTTGGGTCGGATCGCCGAGACCGGCACCTCGGCGAACCGGGCACCGGGCACCTCGACCAGGTCGGGCTCCAGCACCGCGGTGGCCGTGCTCGAGCTGGCGTCCGGGAAGAACACGTCGACCGGACGGTTGCCGCCCGGGGCGACTTCTGCGCCGGTCGGGATCAGGGCACCGAGGCCACGTCCGAGGCCGCGTCGTTTCTCGCTCACTTGTTCTCCAGCCGTGCGTCGTGGGCGCCACGATACGCGGGTTCAGGTGGCGCGGTGAGCGCACCACGCTCGGCGATCTCTTTCGCAGCCTCCAGGTAGGCCAGGGCACCCGACGACCCGGGGTCCCAGGTCATCACGGTCTGGCTGTTGCTCGGCGCTTCGGACACCCGCACCGAACGGGGCACGGTGGTCGCCAGCGTCTGCTCGGGGAAGTGCTGCCGGACGTTGTCCGCGACCTCACGGGCGAGGATGGTCCGCGAGTCGTACATGGTGAGCAGGACGGTCGTGATCTCCAGGCTCGGGTTGAGGTGGCTCTTGATCATGCCGATGGTCCGGGTCAGCTGGGCCACGCCCTCGAGGGCGTAGAACTCGCACTGGATCGGGATGAGCACCTCGCGTCCGGCGACGAACGCGTTGACGGTGAGCAGGCCGAGGCTGGGCGGGCAGTCGATCAGCACGTAGTCGATGGTCCGGCCGGCGGCTTCCTCAGCGCCGAGGAACTCGTCGATCGCCTTCCGCAGGCGCGTCTCCCGGGCCACCATCGAGACCAGCTCGATCTCGGCACCGGACAGCTCCAGCGTCGCCGGGACGCAGCGCAGGCCCGGGACGTCGGGACAGTCCTGAACCGTGTCGGCCATCGGCATGCCGTCCACCAGGATGTCGTAGACCGACGGGGTGCCTTCGGTGTGCTCGACACCGAGGGCCGTCGAAGCGTTGCCCTGGGGGTCGTTGTCGACGACGAGCACCGTCAGGCCGCCCTGGGCCAGAGATGCGGCCAGGTTCACGGCCGTGGTGGTCTTGCCTACGCCGCCCTTCTGGTTGGCGACCGTCATCACCCGGGTCGTCTTCGGCCGGGGGAACTGGCGTCCTTGCAGCTCGATCCGGCGCTGGGCGTCCTGACGGAGTTCGGCCATGAGGGGCGTGTCCTCACTTGCAGAAGGCAGGCTGGCAACAAGGCTCTGACGCTCTTCGTCCGTGTTCGGCGCGTCAGGGCGGACGGAGGGCTGGGGCGTGACACTCACATCGGTTCCTTCTATCGACTGCTCGGCGTCAGTCGTTCCTGGGGTGGGTTCTTCTGGTGCGGACGGCTCGGCCGCAGGCGGGGCGGTCATGGGCGGGGCGGTCGCCGGAAGGTCCAGGACCGGCTCGGGATCAGCCACTGGAGCGGGGGCGTTCATCTCCGCAGGCTCCTCCTGGTCGTCCGTCACATGTGGGGCAGTCTCGGCTGCCGTCGCCATCGGGGTTTCACGTGAAACGTCCGGAGCGTCCTGCGCAAGCGTAACCGGGTCAGCCGGTCCTGGCTCCCCGACCATCAGTGTTGCTGTCTCGGTCTCGACACCGCTCAGCTCGACGGCTGCCAGCACCTCGGTCGACGCCTCCCCTGCCGCCGCACCGTCCGGCGACAGCTCGACGGACGACCCGCCCGCTGCGTCGCCGGTCGTCGAGAGGGGCGTCGTCGACCCGCTCGGCGTCGCCTCGGGCACAGTGGGAGCCGCGGTCGCCGACTCCTTCTTGTCGTCCTCAGACCCGGCCGGAGCAGACGTCGCTGATCCCTCCGCCTCCGTCTCTGGCACCGCTGGAGCGGACGTCGCCAGCACGTTCGCCTCGTCCTCGGACCCGGCAGGAGCAGACGTCGGCGACTCCGCTTCCACCCCCGGAACGGCGGGAGCAGACGCCGATCCGTTCGCCACACCAGACGGCTTCGGCGACTCGTCCGCCGCGGCCGCAGGCACATCCAGCGACGGACCCTGAGGTGCGGCGAGAGCCGACGCCATCGACCCGCCCGGCACTGCCGGCGAGGCTGTGCCCACCGTTGCGCCGACCGGCACCGGGGTCCGGACCTCGTTGTGGGTGTCGACGAGGTGGTTGGCCGACTCCATCGCGATCTGTGCCTGTCGCCGCGACCGACGTCTCCATGGCCACCACCAGCGGAATGCCATCTCAGTCTCCGTTCTTTCCACGCCGCGCGACGACCACGGTGGTCGGCGCGATCCCGTCCAAGGTCGGTGCTGCATGCAGGTCGGTGGTCAGCCCGAGGCTCCGCGCCGTGCTGCGGCCCGCGTCCACCTCGTCCGCCGCTCGGGCTCCCTTGAGGGCCACCAGCCGACCGCCGTCGGCCAGCAGCGGTGCCGCCCAGCGGTAGAGCTGACTGAGAGGACCGACGGCCCGGGCGACCACGACCTCAGAGGTCAACGTCGCTGACACGTCCTCGGCCCGGCCTCGCACCACGGTGACGTTCGCCAGTTCCAGCTCGCCGATCACTTCGTCGAGCCATCGCACCCGACGCTCCTTGGGCTCCAGCAGCGTCACGGTCGTCGCCGGCAGCATGGCCGCGACGACGACCCCTGGCAGTCCCGCACCTGATCCCAGGTCGAGGATCGACGCGGCCTCAGAGACGAACGGCACGACCGCCGCGGAGTTGAGCAGGTGCCGCTCCCACAGGCGCGCTGTCTCCCGGGGGCCGAGCAGTCCCCTCTCGACACCGTGAACCCGCAACAGCTGGTCGAAGTGCAGAACCGCCGGCCAGGCCGGCCCGAAGTAGCCGGGCAGCCGAGGGTCGTCGGCCAGCGGGTCCTGGCTCGTCATGTCCTCGTCCAGCCCCATCCGTCCCCGTCCTCCGTCGCGGTTGGCCTGCGCAACGCTACCGTCGTTCTGCACACAATTGGGCGTTTTCTGGCCCGACGGTGGACAGGTCGACAATCCCGGTCGGAGCAGGCTGCGGCCCGACCTGCACCATCGTGCGATCGACGCCGTCGTACGAGGTCATCACCGCTCTCTTCTCGCTCCGGCGTGTCGCACCCGGCTCGCGCGCGCTTTGGTCGTCGTTGCGTCCGACGAGGGCGTCTCGCCATTCATTCGCGGCCGGCGGCCAGGCCGGACTACCCGCTGCCATAGCGCGCCATGTCGGAACCTCGGACTGCTCGAATCACGACCATCTGCCTCTAGGAGGTCGTCGCGCGCTCCGCCGTTCGTCGAGCATCGATGCTCGTCCCGGAGGTTCACGACGACCTCCGCTGCGGTGCCCTCGATCGCGGCCGCCAGTCGACGCTCCTCGGTCGAGAGGCCGACGCCGAGCGTATGGACCATGGAAGTTCGTCTGCACCAGTCGGTCCGGTCTTTCGTCCGCCGTAGTCCTGGCTGGTCGTGGCGCAGTCTCCGCGAGCGCAAGAGGTCTGGACGGCGTCGAAGTCCCACGGGAAATCCGGCGGGAAGCCTCCGCGAGCGCAGGACGGTCCGAAGTCGATCACACCGAGCCGCCACGGCACCGCGGTCACTCCATGTGGGCTGACCCGCCGTCGTGACGCCGAGCTGAAGGCAGATGCACACGGCCCGCGCCGACGTCGTGCAGCAGCGACGTCACCACCGCTGCGCGTCGGACGCCGGCCTTGGTCCGGCACGACGTGGCCGTCGGGCCAGTGGTCCCGTCCGGCAGGTCGCCACCGCGACGTGTCGGACGCTGGCCCTGGTCCGGCACGACGTGGCCGTCGGGCCAGTGGTCCCGTCCGGCAGGTCGCGACCTGGACCTGGCGTGGGCGGCGCCAGACGTCTTCCGTTCTCGTCCACGCCTGGCCACCTTATCGCCTGAGTGCCGTACTACTCTCGAGCCTCCGCTTGGTGCGACGTAAGCGCCTTCGTCGCCGCCGCACATTTTCTCAGGCGACGGAACCCGTCCCGCACTGGCCCACCACGCCGGGAGGCCAGGACACCCACGGCAGCGCACCCGGTCGCTGCCCATCACACCGGCTGGCCGTCGCTGCTCCTTGCGGAAGGAGATCGTGCTGCGTCCGCACAGCGTGGAACGCTTCGCCGCCCGCCCGCCCTCTGTCCGGCGCTGGCGCTTCGGGTGGCGACCGGCCGGAGCAAGGTGCAGCCAGGGCTCCGGACCGTGCGGCGCTACCGCCACAAGGCCGTCTTGTCGGCTGATCACGCCCGTGCCCTTGGACTGCGCGGAGTTGGTCGCACGTCGTGCGCCCGTCGTGCGTCACAACCGCGACCTGGGGACCGCCAGCGGCACCGTCAACTGGTGTCCCGCTTCGGGCCAACCACCGCCTCACCGGCGTCCTTGGCGGCACAGGTTTTCGGCGTCAAGATCAAGTCGTGAACACCATCAACCTGGCCCGGATGCCGGGTGGCAGTGGACGTTGATGTACTCCTCGACATGGCCCTCCGACCTCGCCCGGATGCCAGGGTGGCGGACCGTATAAGCAGGGGCAGTGGCGGACCGGGCGATCTCGGTGTCGTAGCGACGTCGCCGCACCAGCAAGGCACCGACCTTCGGGTGGGAACAACGGGTTGCACGTCGGAGATAGCTCAGGCGCCGCGCGGGAGCCCATCCACCGACGCGTGATCGTGATCCGAAAGAGGCGCAGACGGACGTTTCACGTGAAACGGTTGCCGCGCCGCCTGACCGTGGGCCGCGCTTGCTGTGCGGGTCTACACCGGGCCGCGTTCGCCAGACGAGCTGACCCGGCTGTTCCGTGCCAGGCCGGCCAGCCCCGGGTTGTGGGGTCGACCAGAACGGGCGCAGCTGGTGGGTGCTGTACCAAGCGTTAGTCCAGGCGCGGCGCCACCGGGCGTGCAGGTCGTCGGGGCAGGCGATGGTGGAGTCCACTGGGTCACCGGCGGCGGCCTCGATCCTGTCGGTGTTCTGCGTTAGGTACTCGGTCAGGGCCTGCTGGTCGGTCTCGACCATCTCGGAGGCGGCTGACGAGACGTCGACCCTTGCGTGGGGAGTGGTCCGAAAGAGGAGCAGGCCGACGTTTCACGTGAAACGGTGGCCGCGCCGCCTGACCGAAGGCCGCACCTTGCTGTACGGAGGGCTCCTGCCGACGTGGTCCGAAAGATGTCGGTCGGATCGATCCACCGACTGACCGGCGGGTGCCGCCGGTCGTCTTCCCCGCGCAGGCAACCTCCCGATCGGGAGTCGGCTGGTGCCGCCACCGCCGTGGTCCTATCGACCATGCCGGACGACCAGCCCGACGCGGTATTGCCGTCTGGCACGCCTTCCGCCGCCGCTCGCCGCGGGCTCAGTTGGCCTCGAGACTCGGTCCGACCTGAAGCGCCGTGACGTTTACGGCGTTGCGCTGCATGTCCTGCCGTCAGGTCGGCCGGCCGCGCCAGCCGTCGCGCAGGGCAGCATCGGCACGATGGGGTCGACAGACAAACCGCGCGAGATCCTCTCGGTCCGGCTGAACCGCTACTACCCAGTTGGACCGCGATGTGTTTCTGGAGCACCGACGCAACCGCTTGTAGCACCCCTTGTCGGCAGCAGGCTCGCCACTCCGTCACCGAAGCAGGCGTGCCGTCGCCGGCCGTGCTGGTACGGATCGCGGACTGCTTGGGCGGCCGCCGACGCTACCTGCTCACAAGTGCTCTCCGAGTCCGAGGAGGAATCGGACCACAGCGAAGGCGGCTTGCGTGCTCCAGGCCAATCGTCTTGGAGCACGGATCGCACTCGACTTGGGTGGTCGTGCTCGGCCACCGACATCGGCCGTGGCATGGCGACATCCTTGGCTGGGTCACCGTCTTCGATGTAGTGAGCCGTAGCCGGCGCGACATCGAGTCTGCATCAGCCTGTGCCGGGGAAGCCCTACCGCCCGGCACCGTTAGTGGTGGCAGGCATCGACGCTGCGATGGGGCCTGCGGGTCAGCAACCGGCTCGATGATGTTCTTGGCCCGAGGAATGCGATGCGCAAGAGCACGCCTGATCCCCCGCACGCGACCTGCCCGACCGCTACTCGCTGCCGTCAATCCGGAGCGATCCGCCGTCGCCAGGCCGCAGGCCCACGACCTCAACCTCGCCCACCGCCACCCGGCACGACGAGGTGCGTAGTCGGCGCTGAACCGACTCGTCCAGTTCAGAGTCGCTCCCGTAAGAGGTCGGACCGCATCTGCCGACTCGATTGGTCAGAACCCATTCTCGAGCGCGACTGGGACGTGCGCGATCTTGATGTCATCGCCCGGCAGTCGCGCCGATGGCACAGCATCATCTGAGCTGACGGATCGCCACACCATCACGTGCGGTCGATTGCGCCCCTCGGCCGCACTCGTTCACCTGTCGGCTCGACGGGCTGGCAGCCACAAGCCTGTGGTGGCCGACACCAAGCATTCTGCTCTTCAGTCGTGCGGCCGAGGCGCACCCGTGCGCAGCTGAGAGACATGGGCACACATGCAGCCCTCGACGCGCAACACCAGGTACTCCTTGTCGGCCTCTGGGTGGCGTCCCTGCGGGCCTGTCGCACCGGTGCCTGCAGGCCCTGCGGACCCGTGCCGCCGGCCGGGCGCCGAGGTCCGACCGGACCACCAGACCTGCAACCCTTGCGGGCCCGTCGCACCGGTGCCACCCGTCGCACCTGTCGACCCGACCGGTTCAGGGACCCACAGTCTGCCCCGGCGTTGCCCGCCTGTAGCGAACCTACCGTCCCTGACAGCGAGGCTGGTCCTCGGCGATCTCCGGTCGCGACATGCAGTCGTCGGTCGACGCCCCGGCAGGCCTGGTCTGTTCCAATGGAGCACCGCCCCGATGGCGCCGACGCTCCCGAGCCGAATCGTCCCGCCCGACTGCACCGGGGTGGGTCCAGACGGAGCGTCGATGTCCGGCGGTATCGACGGGTGCGTCCGAGATCGCGGACGACTACCTCAGAGATGTGGGGGTGGCGGCGCTCCAGGTGGATTGTCGCCATGGCGCCGTTTCACGTGAAACATCACGCCAAGCCGACCTCCCTCCGTGACAGCCTGGCGGGTCGCGGCCCGGTTCCACAAGCCGTTTGACCACGACCGGACCCAAGGTCTCGTGCTGCGACGCTACAAGCCTTTCGCCGGTGGCAAGTGTGCACGGTGGATCACGGTGCGAAGACCTCGCCGGTCCGCACCCGACACCCCGACCAGTCCCCCTGACCGCTGTCGAGGTGGCCGGCCTGGCGCGTGCCGTGGACGACCGCGGCCTGGCACCACCGCCGACACCAGCCCAGCCAGGACCAGCCCCCGTACCGGCCCGAGAGCCGGGCGTGTCGGTCGGATCAATGGTCTTCGAGGGCCGACACTGTGCCGTTCACGGGCCGTTCGCGGCCGGGGCCTTGCGCCCGCAGTACACCGTGGTGGAAGACGGGCCGGAAGAAGACAAGTCTGTGGGCGTCGGTGCGGGCAGGACCGGACCTCAGCGGCGTGATACTTCCCACTCGCGTCCCGAAGGCAGTGCGTCGGGCACGTTGATGGCACGCGAAACAAGCGCGGCGATAGTCTCAGGTGTACGGCTGCCGGTGCTTGAGGAGGCGGAGCACGTCGCTCGTGGTGGTCGGTTCCAGCTCGCGGACGACACGGACGGTCGCTTTGCCGGGTCTATGCGTTGCCATCACCGCGCAACGATCCCGGGGCATGTTGGTTCGACCTGCGTTTGCCTCTCGATGGGCCCTCGGTCGAGCCCTGCCTGTCGGACAGCAGGAAGCCCCAGAACTGCAGGGTTCCTTCTGACGCATCGTCTGCTGCTCGAACCCATCGCAGCCCTGTACATTCATCGCGCTTGGATCCTCGCCAAGCAGGGAGATTGGAACGTTGCGCAGACCTGGCGCAACGGAACGGCCGTGTCGGGCACGGGCGGTCCAGCTGCCAGCAGGTGTGGCTCTTCAGGGGGCCGTGAGCGGCCGGGTTCGGGATTGTCGGTCCGCGATGTCACAGGTGCTGCTGCCGTACCGAGCACCGCCGCACACGAGCCCTGCCACCAGAAGCCGACTGCCACGGTGCCGGGCACCTCGACCTGCACCCGCGCGGTGGCGTCGAACTCACCGGATCCTCCGTCGCCAAGTCGGCTGCACCAACCGGCTCGGCCGCCACAGTCACCCGGCAGTTGGCCAGGGCGTGTAGGTGGTGACCGGAACGACCGCGCCCGAGAAGGCTTGCGGTCGCTGAAGCGTCTGGGTTGGCGAGTCATGCTGCTCAGACTTGCTGTGCAAGTGGGCGGCACCTGCTCGGAGGCTGGCGGAGGCCGCTCCCAGCCGGGCCTCGAACGCGGCACACCCGAACGCTGCCACGACGGCAAGTACGGCAGTCGTGCCAACTCATGCCTGGGGCACCGCCAGGTCGGCGCGCTGTGAGCGGCGTGTGGCTGCAGCCTTCCAAGCGAGTCCCATGTCAAACAGAACGTCGGTGCCGCCGGCGCGAAGGCGAAGCGGCAAGCCTGCTGTCGCTAGCACCGCGGTGTTGGCGAGTCGAGCAAGTTGCACTCCAGCCCTTCGACACACCTCAACGACGCGACTCATCTACCGCATTGGTCCAGCCATAGGCTCCCGGTTGCGCGTGATCGGCGTACAGAAGCCGCACCGGCGGCACCGAGCCGAACGCCGCGCCATCAGTCCAGCGGGCGCGTCCCTCCGTGGTGCGACGGTCGGCGCCGCGACGCTGAGGCGGTGCCACACTGGACGTCGATCCACGATTCGCGGGTGCCTGCGTCTGACTCGGCGACCAAAGGTTGACTGATGGGTCGGAAACATGTGTCGGTAGCAGCGCCGCGACCGTCGCGCCTACCGCCCGCGTTGGATCGTGTCGGCGCCTCGACCCGGTATACGAAGCATGGCCGGCTCCTGCTGGTTTCACGTGAAACATGTCGACGCTGCCGCCACCTCCGGGGCAGCGGCGAACCGAGCGCTCACCCGCATCCACCGGGCCCCGTGGCCTCAGCATTGCCTCAGCACGCCGGCCACTGGCCAACCGCAGGCGGCGTACCGGTCGCAGCGACGCGGATCGCCGTGGGCGTGAGAATGGGCCAGCGGGTGCTCGTCGGTCAGATCGACTGGTCGCAGGTCCGCCGAATGGCCGACGTCCGTCACGCCGGAAGGCACCAGGAACCGCGCGACACGATGTGACGAGGTTCGCTCCCCGGACAGGCCTGGGCGAGGTCCGAAGTCCTGGCGGCATCGAGCCGTCACGTCCGCACGATCGATTTGTCGCGGTCCGTGCACCGGAGCCGCTACTTCGGTCGCGAGCTGTGCAATGCCGTCGCTGCCCGATCAGGGTGATGTCGACCGGCCACGAACTGCAGTGACCACCTCCGCTGACCTGGTGGAGGCCGTGGGCGGTCACCCTGGCGCCAGGCCGGTGCTGCGTCTCTGAGCACGACAAGCGGGTCGACCGGGCCGTGGTGCTCGATGCCCAGGCAGCCGAGCTTCGGGCCTGGTACCGCCCGCCCACGCCCAGCACCGAGATCGGGACGCGGCCGTCTACACCGTGGGCGGCACTCGGGCGGTGGACCAGCCGTCGGTGCACATAGGTGACGAGGCCCATGGGGTCTTCGGCATCCTCGACGCTGCCGACAGGCTTGTTGCTGTCGTTGGCCGGGGCTGGACGCGGTGCAGCGACGGTCTCGGCTTCGGCATCCTGGACGAAGGCACGTCTGCCTTCAGTCGCGGCGGCGACACACTCACCCAGTCGCAGAATTGGCCCCGCAGGACGCCGGTTAGCGTGGCTGTGAGAGGCGACGTCCGCCGACGGCGGAGGTCGCCGATGGATGAGGTTGACCGTCCCCCGGGTCTGTTTGCGTCATGGGAATGGTTCCCTGATGCCCAACCGTGCCTCACACCCGTCGGGTTCGGAGCAGGTCGCGATGCTGGCCGACAGGCCACCCTGGATCGAACCGCTTGCCAGCGGATCGTCCTCTCGCTCCGACCTAGGGCGGACCACTATCCGGCCCTGGAAATGGTCGCCTGCGTCCTGGTCCCCGTGAAGGACCGTCGTGGACGAACTCGGCCTGGTGTGGACGCGATCGGAGTAGCGGCCACGCGGGGCGACGTCGTCGTCTGCCGACAACTCCGACGTGACGGTGCGTTCGTGAGTACCGATGCACGAGCGTCAGTGGGTACCGATGCGCGAGGGCACGTCAGAGGAGTCGACGCCCGGCGACCATGAACCGACCTGGCCCGGCCTCCAGCCGGACGGGGTGGGTGATGCCCCCTCAGCAGGTGGTCGCGACGGGGCAGACCATGGTCAAGGTGGACTGGCACGAGCGACGACGCGATCGGACGCCTGCACACAGCCGTGTCGCATGTGCCGACGTTGCGCCGGCCGCGAGTCTCGTCCCGGTCCGGTGTGCTTCTTCGGCCAGGTAGTTCCCTGCCGTTCGCGTGCAGCCAGGGTGGCATCCTCGGTGGAAAGCCGACCGAAGCAGCGCCGGACGGTCGTCCCGCATGTACTAACGAAGGCGGGGCCGGGGCTCAGGATGATTGTCGATCCGAGTCCCGTCATGCGTCTGGTCGGGCACCGAGACGCCGAGGTCGTGGCGGGTGCAGACCTGGCGTAGACCGACCCGCTCGTGACGGTTTCACGTGAAACATCCGTTTTGCCAGCGATGCGGAGGTTGTTGTCTGGCCTCGGCAGCACTGATCCGTTCCCTGGGGCCGAGCCGACGCCGGACCCCACTCCCGTTCGACCCGGGGGTCGTTCACCGAGCTGGACGCGTAGGTGCGGCGTGCCGTACGTCGTCTCCGCCCCTTGCCGGTCTGGTGCTAGTCCGGCCCGGAAGGACATTGGCGCCGCCTCGAAGACACGGGCCCTTCAACCGAGGACACCGATCAACTCGAGAAGTCCCCCCGCCGTTGCTCGCTGCTGCGTGCGATCGGCGCGACGCGCGACGCCGACCGGTTCACCAGCACCCGTGCGGCCTGGACGCGATGGCTTGTCCGACGGTCGCTACGCCCTGTCCCGTCTCTGGTGCACCACGCCTCGGAAGGATTCGGGCCTAGCCCCCTTGTCTAGAGGCAATGGCCCGACGCCACGGTGCTGGCCGGGCTGTGGCCGATACTCGGCGGCGGCGCCGTGGGCGACCAAGTCATCGGGGTGCGACCGGTCGAAGCCCAGGTCGATGTCTCGACGTGGCTGGACGAGCAGCGGAGAGGAAGAGCACTGTACTTCCCGCGTCACCGACGCCGTGACCTGGTGGTCGCGTACCTCGGCGTCAACGTGGGAGTGCTCGTGGTCGCCACCGCTCTGGCGGGCGGCACCGTCGCGGCCGGGCTCGGTTTCGCAGACGGGGGATGCTGACTCACGCCGCACAGCGTCGGGCCGCCTGGCCGGTCGCATCGTGCTGGCGCCAATGGTGTGCGTAGCCGCCTTGAGCTGGTGCAAGGGGGCCCGCCGGGAAGGTGGAACCCGACTTCGCACCCTTGCGCAGAGGATCCGCAGCGGCGGCTGCCCAGCGGCTCCGCCCACCCCAAGAAGTGCGTGCGGGCCAGCGCGACGTTGATGGCAGGCGGCCCGCCAGCCGCTGTCGTCGCGAAGGTGGCGGTCGACGGCCTCGAAGCAAACGTGCCTGTTGGCCGCCGTCTCGGTCGTGGGCCCGACCTGGTCGCCGGGACACCGCGCTCACGTGGCCCACGGCCCCAGCGGAAGCGCGGCCCGGGCGACCGCCGACCAGCGCCGCTGCCCCGGCACAGCCGAGCTCTCGACGGGGGCGGTCGGTGGGGGGCGGGTTGTCGGCCAGCCGACCGAACAGCGTGCCTCCCTGGCTCGTCGGGCTTGTCGCCACACTGGTGTTCGCCGCCGCCGCAAGCCTGCGCAGCGACATCGGAACAGGCCTGAACGGGTGGCGGTGTGCGCGGCACGACGTGGCCGGGCCTCGAGGTGACGCCTGGTCCCGCTGGCGTGCCAACCGACCATCGGCGGAATCCAGTCGCGGGCCACGACCTCGTCCGACCGTCGCGCACAACATGGATGGCTGATGCGGTGCGAACACCGGCGACCCGCAGCAGAACGATCGTCGGCCGGATGCCGCTCGACTGGCACGTCCACCGGCGACGGCCGCCTCCAGCTCGTAGGTCCATGACCTGGTCGGCTTTGCCTCCACCGTCGTCGTGATGGCCAGCGCCACGAGCCGCGCCCGGTGAGCCTGGTCGGCGGGTGGTGTAGGCCCATGGCCGGCCAGCCGTGGGTCGCGGGCGAGCACCAGGAGCGCGACGACCATTCGTGCAGGCACATGACTCGCGTGGTAGCCAGAGCCGGCCGGCTTGTGCCGGTGAGACCGGGCCTGCGTCAGCCAGGCCAACTTGAGGGCGTCCTGCCGGGTTGTCACCCACCTCCAACGCCCGGTCTGCCCTCATGCTGTGGACCTGTATGGCACGACAGGCAACGCGACGTTGGGACGCGTCTGCGGACGGCAGCCGTCGTGCCCCAGCTCTGAGCGATCGGCGGTGCCCGCTGGGCCGGGCTGCGGCACGTGCCTGCTCCTGTGTCGTGGACCCACGATGTCGCACTGCCGTGTCGTCAGCGGCGACAACATCCTCGCGACATCAAGACTGCATGCCGCGCGTTCCGACGACCGTCGCTTCGGCGTCACCTCGTTCAGCCAGCACCCCAAGGCATGCTCGCCCATCGAGCAGGCAGACGGAGTGGTGTGGACCACTGCCACGCACCAGCCCGGCGGGACGTCATTCTCGGGCGTCCACGACGTCGGCGAAGATATGCCGACTGATCCTGACCACCTACGACCATCCTGTGGTCGATGACGAGCTCTTCGGCGCCGACGACCGCGGTGGTGCCCATGCCGCGCTGGGCAACGGGCCAAAGATCGACCATGGGGCGGGGCGGTCAGAGCCCAAGCCGGTCAAGCTCGACACCGGCGAACCCCGGCGGTCGGTGTCATGGGAGCGGTCGCCGCGTCGCCTGGCCGCGTCGACCTGTGCACGACGAGCGGCGGTTTCAGGTCTCGCACTGGGCCGACCGCGGCAGCCCGAGGCCGGCCCGGCGAACAGCGGGCGAGGGTCGGCCCCGAGTCGACAGCACCGTCAGGCTCGGCCCTCGGAACCTGGTGTGGACCCCAGAAATGGCGACGGCCCGGACGATCGCGTCCGGGCCGTCGTCCTGAAGGTCACACGGGTCGGATGACCACCCGACGGTTGGGTTCCATGCCTTCGGAGTCGCTGGTGAGGCCTCCGGCGGCGACTGCGTCGTGCACGACCTTGCGCTCGAACGGGTTCATCGCCGACAGTGCCAGCGGCTCACCGGTGTTGCGGACCTTGGCGATCGCCTCGTCGGCGACGGCCACCAGCTCGGCGCGGCGTGCCTGACGGTAGCCGGCGATGTCGAGCATCAACCGGCTGCGTTCTCCCGTCTGGGTCTGCACCGCCAGCCGGGTCAGCTCCTGGATGGCGTCGAGCACCTCGCCACCGGGGCCGACGAGCGTGCGCAACGCTCGGGCCGAGTCGTCGTCGGCCACGATCGCCACCGACGCTCGGCCGTGGTCGATGTCGATGTCGATGTCACCTCCGAGGTCGACGATGTCGAGCAGGTCTTCCAGGTAGTCGGCGGCGATGTCGCCCTCTTCGACGAGACGTGGGGCCGTCGTCTCGCCCTGGTCGTCGGTCGTCGTCATGTCAGTCCTCCATTCGCGGCACGGTTGCTCCGCCTCAGTTCTTCTTCCTCGGCTTCTTCGGCTTGTTGGGTCGCGCGGGACCCGGCGACTCTCTCGTGGGCGCTTTCTCGTC
>JAVBSR010000114.1:0-10346 GCA_031556715.1 Cellulomonas sp. | reverse complement strand
GGCGGCCCGGGCCGCCGCCAGCTTCTCCAGGGCGGTGTTCGCGCCGGCCACGTAGGCGGCGTGGTGCTTGTCGTGGTGCAGCTCCATGATCCGGCCCGAGATGTGCGGCTCCAGGGCCGCGTAGTCGTAGGGCAGGTCGGGCAGCGTGTAGTCAGCCATGGTTCCCTCTCGGTGCTCGTCGTCCAGCGTTCTTCTACTCTCGCGCAGACCGGCCGGTCGGGCGCGTCGACTCTCCGCGCAGCGACCAGGCGGACGAGGCGGAGATCACAGTCCCAGGATGGTCGATTCGGACCCATGGTCAGGACTTTGGGCCTAGGGTTGGACCGGCGCGCCCGACGGACGGTGCCGTCACGCCCGGCGGTGTGCCACGATGCTCTTCAAACGCAGCTCTCGCCGACGAAGGATGACCGATGACCGACACCGCTGGGATGGGCCCCCGGATCGTGCTGTACTCCGACGACGTCGACGTCCGCGAGGAGGTCCGGCTGGCCGTCGGCCCCCGCCTGGACGCCGACAGCCCCGACACCCGCTGGGTCGAGGTCGCCACCGCTGACGCGGTCGTGAAAGAGGCCCGCAGCGGCGACGTCGACCTGTTCATCCTCGACGCCGAGACGGACAAGGTCGGCGGCATGGGCCTGGCTCGCCAGCTCAAGGACGAGATCGCCGACTGCCCGCCGGTGCTGGTGATCATCGCCCGGCCCGCCGACGCCTGGTTGGCGTCCTGGTCGAACGCGGAGAACGTCGCCACCCGGCCGATCGACCCGATGGTCGTGCACGACATGGTGGTCCGGATGCTCGACGCCCCGAGCCCGGCCGCGTGAGCAGCGAGGCCTACCAGCACGGCCGCGCGGGCGGGTCCTTCGGGCACGGCCGTGCAGGCGAGGCCGACAGGCACGGTGGCGTCGGCGAGGCCGACAGGCGCCGCGTGAGCCAGCCCACGGGCACCGCCGCGTGAGCGAGACCAGCGCGCCGACCTGGCCACAGCTGTTCACCGCCCTGGTCGCCCGGCAGGACCTCACTGCCGAGCAGACCGGCTGGGCGATGGACCAGGTCATGAGCGGCGCGGCGTCGACCCCGAAGGTCGCCGCGTTCCTCCTGGCTCTGCGGGCCAAGGGCGAGACC
This sequence comes from Cellulomonas sp., assembly GCA_031556715.1. Lineage (GTDB taxonomy): Bacteria > Actinomycetota > Actinomycetes > Actinomycetales > Cellulomonadaceae > Cellulomonas. Next base: position 9,224 of record JAVBSR010000114.1, on the reverse strand, counting down.
GTGGCCGAGCTGGCTGGTCTGGCCGACCAGATGCTGGCGCACGCCCGCCGCTTCACGGTGCCGGTGCGGTCGCTGGACATCGTCGGCACGGGCGGCGACATGGCGCGGACCGTCAACGTCTCGACGATGGCCGCGCTCGTCGTCGCCGGCGCCGGGCTGACCGTGGTCAAGCACGGCAACCGCGCGATGTCGTCGGCCTCCGGGTCGGCGGACGTGCTCGAGGCGCTCGGCCTGGACCTGGCCCAGCCGGCCGACCGGGTCGCCGAGCTGGCCTCCGAGGTGGGTATCACCTTCTGCTTCGCCCAGGTGTTCCACCCCTCGATGCGCTACGCCGGGGAGGCTCGCAAAGAGCTCGGCATCGGTACCGCGTTCAACTTCCTCGGGCCGTTGACCAACCCCGCCCAGCCCGAGTCCGTGGCGATCGGGGTGGCCGACCGTCGTATGGCACCGCTGGTCGCCGGGGTCCTGGCCGGACGCGGCCTCTCGGCGCTGGTGTTCCGGGGCGAGGACGACGGGTTGGACGAGCTGGCGCCGACAGGGCCGTCGCGGGTCTGGGAGGTCCGTGACGGGCAGGTCAGCGAGCAGCTCATGGACGCAGCCGCCGACCTGGGACTGGCCCCCGTCACCGTGGCCGACCTGCGAGGCGGCGACGCGGCGGCCAACGCTCGGGTCGTCGTCGAGGTGCTGGCCGGTCGGGGCGGCCCGGTCCGCGAGACCGTCCTGCTCAACGCCGCCGCCGGGCTCGTCGCCGACGCCACCCTGCCCGGCACGGCCACCGGCACCCTGACCGAACGCATGACCGCCGGACTTGCCCTGGCCGCTCGGTCCGTCGACTCCGGCGCTGCCGGAGCCGTCCTGGACCGCTGGCGCGCTGCTGCCGGGGCCTGACCTTCAGGCACCGGGCGGCGGTCGGCCGGTGCCCGGCCACGGCCACGCACCTGTTTTCGACGGGATGCGCCGTGGCACCACCGCGACCCGGGGCCGGCACCAGCCTGGACGCGGCGTCACGCGGTGAGCTGGTCGTCGAGCTCGTCGCCGACCGGCCGCACCCGTCGGCGGGCACGGTGCACCGTGTCGGCCCGGACTCTTCGACGCCGGTGCGGCGGCTGGAACGGTCGCCTCGGCGCGCGGAGCCACAGGTGTCTACCCCAGCACCGCGCCCTGCGAGGCTGACCCCACCAGCCTGACGTACTTGCCCAGCACCCCGCGGGTGAACGTCGGGGCCAGCGGCACCCAGCCTTCCCGACGGCGGGCCAGCTCGGCCTCGTCCACCAGCAGGTCGAGGCGCTGGGTGCCGACGTCGAGACGCACCCGGTCGCCGTCGCGCACCACCGCGATCGGACCGCCGTCGGTGGCCTCCGGCGCCACGTGACCGACGCACAGCCCGGTCGTCCCGCCGGAGAACCGGCCGTCGGTGAGCAGCAGCACGTCCTTGCCGAGCCCGGCGCCCTTGATCGCACCGGTGATGGCGAGCATCTCGCGCATCCCCGGCCCGCCCTTGGGGCCTTCGTAACGGATGACGACGACATCCCCAGCGCTGATCGTGCCGTCCTCCAGGGCGTCGAGCGCGGCCCGTTCCCGCTCGAAGACACGGGCGGTGCCCTCGAACACGTCGGTGTCGAACCCGGCAGACTTGACCACGGCGCCGTCCGGGGCCAGGGATCCGCCGAGGATGGTGATGCCGCCGGTGCGGTGGATCGGGTCGGACACAGCCCGCAGGATCGTGCCGTCCGGGTCCGGCGGGTCGACCGTCGCCAGGTTCTCCGCGACGGTACGTCCGGTGACGGTGAGGCAGTCGCCGTGCAGGAGCCCGGCGTCGAGCAGCGCCTTCATCACGACGGGCACCCCGCCGATCCGGTCGACGTCGTTCATCACGTAACGGCCGAAGGGCTTGAGGTTGCCGACGTGCGGTGTGCGGGCGGCGACCCGGTCGAAGTCGGCCAGCGTCAGGTCGACCTCCGCCTCGTGGGCGATCGCCAGCAGGTGCAGCACCGCGTTGGTCGACCCGCCGAACGCCATGACCACGGCGATCGCGTTCTCGAAGGCGTCCTTGGTCATGATGTCGCGGGCCGACACGCCCTGCCGCAGCAGGTCGACGACCGCCTCGCCGGAGGCCCGCGCGAAAGCGTCCCGACGCCGATCGGCCGACGGCGGGGCGGCCGAGCCGGGCAGCGACATGCCCATGGCCTCGGCGACCGACGCCATCGTGTTGGCGGTGTACATCCCGCCGCAGGCGCCCTCGCCCGGGCAGATGGCCCGTTCGATCCGGTCGAGGTCGTCGGTGCTCATCAGCCCACGGGCGCAGGCACCGACCGCCTCGAAGGCGTCGATGATCGTCACGTCCCTCTCCGTGCCGTCGGACAGCCGCACCCAGCCCGGGGCGATCGACCCGGCGTACAGGAAGACGGCGGCCAGGTCGAGACGGGCCGCGGCCATGAGCATCCCCGGCAGCGACTTGTCGCACCCGGCCAGCAGGACCGACCCGTCCAGCCGCTCGGCCATCATCACCGTCTCCACCGAGTCGGCGATGACGTCACGGCTGACCAGAGAGAAGTGCATGCCCTCGTGGCCCATGGAGATGCCGTCCGACACCGAGATCGTGCCGAACTCCAGGGGATAGCCGCCACCGGCGTGCACGCCCTCCTTGACGGCCTGGGCCAGCCGGTCGAGGGACAGGTTGCACGGGGTGATCTCGTTCCAGGAGCTGGCGACGCCGATCTGCGGCTTGCCCCAGTCGTCGTCGCCCATCCCGACGGCGCGCAGCATCCCGCGGGCAGCGGTCGCCTCGATCCCGTCGGTGACCTGACGGGAGCGGGGCTTGAGGTCGGGAGCGGAGGGGGGGCGGGCAGCGTCGGAAGTCATGGGTCGAGTGTGTGCCCGGCCAGACCGGGCCGCGCGGGATAGCACCCCGGGTGTCGCAGATCCGCGGCGGGCGCTGCACCTCGGGTGCGCCGGACGAGGTCCTCGGCCGGCAGGCCGGACGTCAGTCGGTGCCCAGGGCGAAGGCGGCGTCGAGGTCGTGGCGGGAGTAGGTGCGGAAGGCGATGTAGGTCTGGGTGCGCAGCACGCCCTCGACCTTGCTGACGGCGTCGGCGATGACGTCGGCCAGCTCTTCGTGCTCACGCACCCGGACCATGGCGATGAGGTCGACCTCGCCGGTGACCGAGAAGACCTCCGTGACCTGGGGCAGCTCGGCGACCTGCTGGGCGACCTCCGGGATGCGGGCGGCGTCGGCGTCGATGTGGACGATGGCGGTGATCATGCCTCACATCATGCCGTGACCGGGGTGGTCGTGGGGTCACCGACACTGGTGGTCAGGACCGGACCGTGGGTGGCGTCGGGGACGGGGGCCACCGGGTCGTCCCGCCAGGCCGCGACAGCCGACGCCGGGTCGGTGACCCGAGCGGCGCTGCGTACCGGCCAGGCCCAGGTGCCCTCCACGGCGACCAGGCGCACCCCCGGGCGGTCCAGCCAGGCGAGCAGCAGGTCGGTCTCTTCCGGGTGGGCCGCCGTGGCGGGTGGTACGGGGGCGCTCACGTGCTCGGCCGTGGCCCGCAGCGCCTCGACAGCCGGGCGGGGGTCACGACCGCGCGGCACCTGGGCGGTGGCGGCCAGGCGGCCGTGGCGCACCAGGACCAGCTCCCAGGCGCCGTCGCCGGTCTGGTGGGCTGCGACGAGCTCGGCGATCCGGGCCAGCGGGTCGAAGCGATGCGCCCGGCTGGCAGCCCGCAGGTAGGCGTTGAGCCGGTCGCGGACACCTGCGGCCTCCTCGAACTGCTCCGCGGCCGCCAGGGCGGCCAGGCGACGGGCGTGCGCCGCGACGACGGGGGTGGGGTCGCCCGTCATCGTCGAGCGCAGCTCGGCCACCGTGGCGGCGTACCGGCCGTCGTCGTGCCGGCACGGTGCCGGGCAGCGGCCCAGCTCGGCCAGGATGCACGCCGTGGCGTCGGCTGCCGGTCGCTGAGGCAGCCGGGTGGTGCACCGGCGCACCGCGAAGGTCTCCTGCAGGGCCTCGACCGCCAGCTGCGCGGTCCCGGCCGACGGCAGGGGACCGATGTGCGTGACCCCGGGCGTCACCCCCCGGACGACCGACAGGCGTGGGAAGGGCTCGTCGGTGAGCCGCACCCACGGCATCCGCTCCGGGGCGCGGGACCGCCGGTTGTAGCGGGGCGCGTGCTCGGCGATGAGGCGCAGCTCGCGCACCCGGGCCTCCAGCGGTGTGGCGCACACCACCGGGTCGACCCGGGTGGCCAGACTCACCATCTCGGTCATCCGGCTGCGCCGCTCCGCGGCGGTGAAGTAGGTCCGCACCCGGGTCCGCAACGACCGGGTGGCCACCCCGACGTACAGCACCTCGTCGGCCGGGCCCCGGAACAGGTACACCCCGGGGGCGTCGGGCAGGCCGTCGGCCAGGTGACGGCGACGCCGCACCCGGTCGGGCACGGGGTCGGCGGCGGTGGCCAGGTCTTCCAGGTGGCTGACACCCAGCGGGGCCAGCCGTTCCAGCAGGGCGTGCAGCACGTCGACGGTCGCCCGGGCGTCGTCCAGGGCCCGGTGGGTCGGGGCGGTCGTGGCCCGGAACAGGCGGGCCAGGGTGGCCAGCCGGTGGTTCGGCGCCTCTTCGCGGGTGACCACCCGGCGGGCCAGCCGGACCGTGTCGACCACCTGGTTGCCCGGCCAGGCGTACCCGGCGCGGGCCAGCGCGGCCTTGAGGAACCCGACGTCGAACGGTGCGTTGTGCGCCACCAGCACCGTGCCGCGCACGAACTCCAAGAAGCTGGGCAGCACCTGCTCGATGGGCGGCGCGCCGACGAGCATCGTCGTGGTGATGCCGGTGAGCACCTGGATGGCCGGGGGGACCGGCCCGCCCGGGTCGACCAGTGTCGCCAGCTCGCCGAGCACCTGGCCGCCGCAGACCTTGACCGCACCGATCTCGGTGATGGCACAGTCTGCGGCCCGGGTGCCGGTGGTCTCCAGGTCCACCACGACGAACGTCACCTCGTGCAGCGGGGTGCCCAGCTCGTCCAGGCCCGGCTGGACGAACCGCCCGGCGGGCACGCCCTGGCCGGCCTGGTCCGACCAGACCGGCCGCGGTCGCGGTGCCTCGCGCATACCCTGACGCTAGCGGCGACCGCCCACGTCGTCGTCACCCAGGCGGACCCTGGCCACCGGGCCGGGGGGACCGACGGAGGCTAACGTCGTTGTCATACGACGGGGAGGACGGGGCCGTGCACGCCATCGGAGTGGATATCGGCGGGACGAAGATCGCGGCCGGGGTCGTGACGGCCGACGGTCAGATCGTCGCCAAGACGACGCTGCGGACCGACACCACCAGCGCCAGCACCGTGGACGACGCCATCGTGGCGGCCTGCGAGTCGTTGCTGGCCGACCACGAGGTCGACGCGATCGGCCTGGCCGCGCCGGGGCTCATCGCCTCGGACCGGACGATGGTGCGGTTCTGCCCCAACCTGCCGTGGCGCGACCACCCGCTGCGCGACATCGTGGCCGAACGCCTGGGCATCGACACCGTCGTGGTCGAGAACGACGCCAACGCCGCCGGCTGGGCCGAGTCGCGGTTCGGGGTGGCTCAGGGGCTGTCGGACATGGTGATGCTCACCCTGGGCACGGGGCTCGGCGGGGCGATCGTCAGCAACGGCCAGCTGGTGCGCGGCGCCTGGGGGATGGCCGGGGAGATCGGGCACCTGCGGGTGGTCCCGGAGGGCCACCACTGCGGCTGCGGCCAGGAGGGCTGCTGGGAGCAGTACTCGTCCGGGTCGGCGCTGGTCCGCGAGGCGCACGCCGTGGCGGCGTCCCGTCCGGTGCGGGCCACCCGCCTGCTGGAGCTGGCCGGGGGCAAGGCCCGCCGGATCACCGGGCAGCACATCACCAAGGCCGCCCGGGAGGGCGACGAGCTGGCGGTCGAGCTGATGGCCTGGATCGGCCGCTGGCTGGGCGAGGGCGCCGCGTCGCTGGTCGCGGTGCTGGACCCGGCGATGGTCGTCGTGGGCGGGGGACTGTCGGCCGCGGCCGACCTGGTGCTCGGCCCGGCGCGGTACGCCTTCGACCGGCGGCTGTCCGCCGGGGGGTACCGGCCGGTCGTCCCGATCGAGGTGGCCGCGCTGGGCAACGACGCCGGGATCGTCGGTGCGGCCGACCTGGCCCGCACCTGACGCTGGCTACACCACGGCGCCGGTGTCGTCGTCGTCCGGGTCGCGCCGGTGCGGCATCCGCCAGAACAGCACCGCCAGCCCGGCGAAGAACACCGCCGCCGAGGCGTGGATCAGCACCCGGGGCGCTGACGTCCACACGATGAGCACCACCAGCCAGAACACCGGCATCCCGACCACCGCGAACCAGGCCATGGTGAGCAGCGGGTCGCCGCCGAGCACCGGCGGCGCCTCGGGCGGGACGAAGTGCTCCTGCTCGTCGACCTCCCGCTCGGCTGCGTCGATCTGCTCGGTGCCGTCCCAGTCGCGTCCGCTGCGTGCGGAGTCCGGGTCGGGCAGCCTCGCCGAGGCCAGGTCGCCGAGGTCGGCGACGATGTCCGCCCAGCGTGCGTCCTCGGTGGCGGCCGGCTGGTCTGCCTCCGGTGTCGACTGGCGGGGCGAGTCTGGTGACGGTTCGGGCACAGCGTCCGATGGGATGTCTGGGTCGGGAGGCTCCGGGCTGGAAGAGCCGACGGGCTCGTCGTCGTCACGGCTGACCATGGGAGCACTCTAGGGTCGGACCTGGGTAGAGTCGTCGGGGCGCCCCCGGCGAGGCGGGCATGAGAGGAACACGGTGTTCTACTGGCTGATGAAGCGGGTGGTCTTCGGTCCGCTGCTCAAGCTCGTGTACCGGCCGTGGATCCGCGGGGCGGGCCACGTCCCGGCGAGCGGAGCCGCGATCCTGGCCTCGAACCACCAGGCCGTCATCGACTCGTTCTTCCTGGCGGCGATGCTGGACCGGCGTCTGGTGTTCATCGGCAAGCAGGAGTACTTCACCGGATCGGGCATCACGGGGCGTCTGGGCTCGGGTGTCATGCGCGGCGTCGGCACCATCCCGGTCGATCGTGGCGGCGGCCGGGGCAGTGAGGCGGCGTTGGCCACGGGCCTGCGGCAGCTGCGCGAGGGCGGGCTGTTCGGCATCTACCCGGAGGGCACCCGCAGCCCGGACGGGCGGCTGTACCGGGGCAAGACGGGCGTGGCCCGGCTGGCCCTGGAGTCCGGCGCCCCGGTGATCCCGATCGCGATGGTCGGCACAGCGGACGCCCAGCCGATCGGGCGGCGGATCCCCAAGATCATGCGGATCGGCGTCGTCGTGGGTGAACCGCTGGACTTCACCCGCTACCGCGGCATGGAGAACGACCGTTTCATCCTGCGCGCGGTGACCGACGAGATCATGTACGCGATCATGAGCCTGTCCGGGCAGGAGTACGTGGACGTGTACGCCGCGACCCAGAAGGCCCGGATCGCCACCGGCCATCCGGCGGCCTCCGGAGACGTCGCCGACCACCTGCCTGCCGCACCCGGCGGGCGTCCGGTACCAGGCGTGGAGCGGCCGGAACCGCCCGCGGGCGACCGTGCCGACGGTCCGCCCGACGGCGACACCGCGGCCTGAGGGCAGGCTCGACCGGCAGCGCCGGCCGACGGGGTCGACGACGGTGCGGCGACGGTCTGGTGGGGCGACGTGCCGGTGGGATGACGAGGGCGGTCCGCCGGTAGGATGACGGGCGTCGCGCGGCGCACGCCGTGCCGCCGGGTGGCCGTCGAGGCGCACCTGGCGTGAGTCGACCCGAGAGGTGCATGATGACCGTCCGCCGTGTCGCGCTGCTCACCGCCGGTGGTTTCGCCCCCTGCCTGTCGTCCGCCGTGGGCGGGCTGATCGAGCGGTACACCGAGATCGCGCCCGAGGTCGAGATCATCGCCTACCAGCACGGCTATCACGGTCTGCTGCTGGGCGAGAAGATCGTGGTCGACGACGAGGTGCGTCGGCACGCCGGGCTGCTGCACCGCTTCGGCGGCTCGCCGATCGGCAACTCCCGGGTCAAGCTCACCAACCGGGCCGACGCGGAGAAGCGTGGCCTGGTCAAGCCAGGCCAGGACCCGCTCCAGGTGGCGGCCGACCAGCTCAAGGCCGACGGCGTGGACGTGCTGCACACCATCGGCGGCGACGACACCAACACCACCGCGGCCGACCTGGCGGCCTACCTGCACGCCAACGGCTACGAGCTGACCGTCGTCGGCCTGCCCAAGACCATCGACAACGACGTGATCCCGATCCGGCAGTCGCTGGGTGCCTGGACCGCTGCCGAGCAGGGCGCCCGGTTCGCCCAGAACGTCCTCGGCGAGCACAACTCCGGCTCCCGGATGCTGATCGTGCACGAGGTGATGGGCCGGCACTGTGGCTGGCTGACCGCGGCCACCGCGCAGGCGTACCGCGAGTGGCTGGACACCCAGGAGTGGGTGCCGGAGATCGGCCTGAGTCGTGCCGGCTGGGACGTGCACGGCGTGTACGTACCCGAGGCCCACTTCGACCTGGCCGCCGAGGCCGAGCGACTCAACAAGGTGATGGACGAGGTCGGCTCGGTCAACCTGTTCGTCTCCGAGGGCGCCGGACTGGACACCATCGTCGCCGAGATCGAGGCCTCCGGCGAGGAGGTCGCCCGCGACCCGTTCGGTCACGTCAAGATCGACAAGATCAACCCGGGAGCCTGGTTCGCCAGCAAGTTCGCCGAGCGTCTGGGCGCGCAGAAGGTGATGGTGCAGAAGTCCGGCTACTACTCCCGGGCCGCGGCCGCCAACCAGCGGGATCTGGACCTGATCAAGTCGATGACCGACCTCGCCGTCGACTCCGCCCTGCGCGGAGAGCCCGGTGTGATCGGCCACGACGAGGAGGCCGGCGACGAGCTCCGGGCGATCGAGTTCTCCCGGATCAAGGGCGGCAAGCCGTTCGACATCGACCAGCAGTGGTTCACCGACCTGCTCGCCGGCATCGGTCAGCCGGTCACCGCGAGGGTCGCCGCCCACGGATCACGGCGGCGATCCCGGCCAGGATCGCCCCGAATCCGATGCCGGTCGCGGCGCCGGTCACCCACCCGGCGCCGAGACCGATCCGGACCGTGCGGACGGCCGTCTCCTCGGGCACCATCGGGTGCTCGACCGGCGCCGGCGTCGGCGGTCGCAGCGCGAACCGGACCACTCCCTCGTCGGTTGGCTGGAACGCCGGCTCGTCCCACGTCGCGA
>JAVBSR010000149.1:0-4538 GCA_031556715.1 Cellulomonas sp. | reverse complement strand
ACCTGCGCGACCGCGGCATCGTCTCAGTCATCCCCGAACCGTCCGACCAGCAAGCACACCGCAGACGGCGAGGCTCCAAGGGCGGACGCCCCGTCACCTACGACGTCGAGGACTACAAGGGCCGCAACGTCGTCGAACGCGGCTTCAACGAAGACAAGCAGTGGCGAGGCCTGGCCACCCGCTACGACAAGCTCGCACTCACCTACCGCGGCGGCGCCGTCCTGCGCGCCATCACCATCTGGCTCAAACGGTTATGAGACACGCCCTAGTCGCAGGGAGTGGACAGGGCGCGCTACTGTTTGGCCAGGGCGGAGGAGCGTTCGACAACGGCGCAGGTCTGTGGGCGTCGGTGTCCAGGTGCGGTGGTCGTCCGCGCGGCGGCTCCGTCGCTGGTGGGCGGCGGCGTGGTCGGACTTCTCAGGATGACGGCCTTGATCTTGCGGGCGCACAGCGCGGGGCGGATCTGGCCGGTGGAGCACGCCGTGTCCGAGATCACAGCGTCGGGGGGTGCGCGGAAGCCCCGGGCCCAGGCGGTACGTCGGCCAGCACCTGGCCCAGCACGGCCCCGCCGTTGTGCTGGCCCCGATATCCAGGACCGCGACCGGTCTGCCGTGGGAGGCGCGGCCGGGGCCACGTCGGTGCCATACGTCTGCTCGGCGTGCCGGCGGTGGTGATCTGTTCGTCTTGGAGTGTCTCAAGTTCGTCGCCGGCCAGCGGCAGGTGCGATCGGCCCGCGACGAGCGGGCCAGCGGTCAGGTCCGCAAGCGCGCCTCGCCGTCCTGCTACCCTGACTGCACCCTCGCGCCTGTAGCTCAGGGGATAGAGCACCGCTCTCCTAAAGCGGGTGTCGCGCGTTCGAATCGCGCCAGGCGCACCGAGACGAACCGCAGGTCAGCGGCCTGGAGGGCTCCAGATCAGGTCCGAGACGACCTGGTCTCGGAGATCCAAGGACCCAACGGCACTGCGACCTGCATCCATGCCAACCAGCCGCTGGGTGAACCTGGGCGGACTGGCGGGTGGCCGACATCATGCCGAGCATCGAGGCGGCCCGCTCGTACACCTCACAAACTTCCCGGATCGGTCGAGGCTTCGCGTCAGATCCCACTGCCGCCGTCGCCCGAGGACCGAGGTAGGGCGGCCGACCGAGGTCAACCGTTATCCTTGAGGCAACGAACGATGGAGGTGGCACGTGGCCAAGATCGTCAGTGCGGAGGATGCCGCCCGGACCGCTGTCCGCTCGACAAAGGCCTCTGCAAAGCTCGAGGGCCGCGTCGTCGCGACGGTGAAACGCTCGGCCGTCACGGGTCGCTACATCGCCGCGCACCCCGCGCGCACGAAGTGACCGGGCTCGACCCGGACTACGGCAGCACACCGCTCGACTTCGAAGAGCTGGACGCGCTGCTGCCCGAAGCCGCCGAGGCGATCGGCGACCCGGTGAGCAAAGCCGCGGTCTACGAGTTTGAGCAAGCGTACGAGGACGAGGTCCGAGAGGTGTTCGTGCTGCGTGCCGCCGCGGGAGAGCTCCCCCTTGGGGAGCTGCTGGCCGACTGGACGCTGCGCGACCTGCACGCCCGCCTGTACGAGAATGTGTGGACCTGGGCTGGCAGCTACCGTCGACGCGAGGTGAGCATCGGGATCGACCCCGCGCTGATCGCTGTCGAGCTGCGGGCCACGCTAGAGAACCTGCACTACCGCTGGGAGCACACCGACGACTGGACGGCGGCGGAGCTGGCGATGGCGACGCATGCCGAGGCAGTGCGGATCCACCCTTTCGTCGACGGCAACGGCAGGTCCACCCGTCTCCTGGCCGATCTCGTCCTGCTCACGGCTACCCCTGACGACGAGCCAGCGGCGGTGTTCGACTGGGACTTGGACAAGAACCTCTACATCCCAGCACTGCGCAGGTTCGACCAGACCCGCGACCCCACCGAGCTTGCCGCCATGGTCGAGCTCCTGCTGGTCAAAGGTGACTGAGGGCGAGCGGACCTCGGACCGAGCAGGTTCGTCGCGCGACGCCGCCGTCTCCGGGCGAGACGTTCTCGGTCGCCTAGCCTCATGCCGGAGGATGCCGGGGTCGCGTTGAGCTTGATCCATCTGCTGCCTGCGGCTGATGGCTCCGAGACCCAGCGAGAGCTCTTGCAGGCGGATCTCGGGAGCAACCGCAGAGGTGGGCATTGCCTGGGCACCTACTCAGACGCACCCTCCGCTGTTCGAGGTGCGTCGGATCGTCGGCGGCACACCGGCTGGCCTTAAGAAATGATGCCGAACGGCTCATACGTCGTTCATCGGGCATTTTCCGCCCGGTCGGGACTGCCTAGGCGTGGGTCAATGAATAGGCCAATGGAGGGCGTTCTCCGGGTCGGAGCTCCAGGCCGTGCCGACTCACCGGCGTAGAGAGCGTCATCCGGGGGGTGCCGAACGTGTCAGCCTGCCGCTGGTGGCCCGATAATCTCCGCGGGTCGTCCGCTCGTGGCGGGGCGACGTAAAACATGAGGTCATGGGTGCCATCTGGCCGGCGTCGCGCGAGCGGGGTCCGGACAAGACACGACAAGAGACACCTGCCTGTCGCTTCGGATCCGGACAGTGCCACAGGGGCCTGGCACCGGCGGTACCACTTCTAGTTTCCGGCGTCCAACGAGGAGACGCGCCGTCCCGACGTCTGCCCGGGCAGAAGAAGTGCCAGCGCGCTAGACTCCGGACTGCTCTGACAGTGATAAGTCGAAACCCATGGGGCGTTTGAGTCATGACGAAGCACACGAAGGCAGGCTCGGCCGCCAGGACTATTCTCGCTGCGGCGGCCATCGTCGCACTGACGTAGACCAGCGCCTGGGCCACGTTCCCGTCGCCGGCCGACCCGACGGCCTACTATGTCAGCGCGGCAGGAACCTGCCCCGCCGGTGTTCCCGTCGGCAACTGCTTCACGACCGTCAACGATGCCATCGACGCGAACAACGCGCTGCCGGCCGGCGGCGAGACCATCTACGTCGACGACGGTGTCTACAGCGGCAGCTTCCGCATCCTCAAGCCCGTCACCCTGACCGGCACCAGCAAGGCCGCTGTCATCCAGACCGTCTACACGGCCCCGGGTCCTCGAGGGATCTGGGTCGAGGCCAACGACGTCACCATCCAGGGGCTGACCATCAAGGGATACCCGGAGCCGGACGGTGTTCCCGGTCAGGACGCGACCGTGTGCATCTACATCGTCCCCTACGACCCACCGTTCCACCCCATCGACCCGTCGTCGTACCTCGACAACATCAAGATCCTGGACAATGACATCCAGCCGGGCTACTTCGCCGACGACGCCAGCGCCAACTCAGGGCAGGGGATCGTCACCGCGATCACGAACATCGCTGACCCGACCGCAGAGGGCGCCATCTACATCACCAACCTGACCATCTCGGGGAACACGATCCACCCCGTCGACGCCGCGACCGGTGCCGACCGGGCTATCGTCATCAACCCCGGTGTCGCGAACGCCACCATCTCGAACAACACGATCACCGGGAAGTACCTGGCTGGCTCCCTGGTCTCGGGGGTCGACGGCAACGTCGTCGTCTCGGACAACCAGTTCGACGGGATATCCGACAACTCGCTGGTTCCGTCCTGGGGCTTCTACGACGCCCGGTGGGGTGCGGTGAAGATCGTCAACAACGAGTTCTCGGGTTCGACCGAGGCGCCCATCATGGTCGACTACGCGGCCGTCTACCAGATCACCGAGAACACCTTCACGGACATCATGAACGGCACGGCCGCGGCCTACGGGAACGTCGCGGTCCACCAGTTCCTGGGTACCGACGACCCCTTCTACAGCCAGTACGACCCGTACGACCCGTCGCTGTCGACCCACCCGGTCGGCTTCTACATGCACAACACGCCGTACATCTACGGTCAGCCGGAGTCCAGGGGCGACTACGCCGGTACGGGAGACGGCTACTACGTGGACTACATCCCGGCCTCGTACACCGTCGAGTACTACCAGGACTCCATCGCACCGGAGAACCAGATCGGCACCGCCGTCCCCGGCGCACGGTTCCTCACCGACGCGATAGAGCCGTTGACGGACGCGGTCGTCACAGCGGACCTCGGCGACGGCTGGTTGGATGCTCGGCGCCCAGACGGCTACGACGCCGGCGCAGCCACCTTCCCGGCAGCGTCCGCAGTGATCGCCGACAACGTGGTGAAGGTCCTGTACCTACCGTTCCTGCCCGGCCCGACGCCCACCCCGACGCCGACAGACACGGTCCTGCCCGCCCCGACGTCCTCGGACGGGTCGGCGGGCGGGGGAGGCGCCGCCGGGGCCGGGACCGGCGGGATGGCGTCGACCGGTGTCGACGCGATGCGGATCGGCGCCGTGGCGGCGCTGATCGTCGCCGCCGGTGTGAGCCTGGTGGCCTGGAGGCGGTGGCAGGTCCAGCCCGCAGGCGCAGCCGGCACGAGCCGGTAGGTATCTGCCCGGCGACGTGCGCCCCGACCCTGCGGTCGGGGCGCATGTCACGTCGGGGGCCAGGTCACGGGCAGGCCCTGGTCGCCGTCGG
>JAVBSR010000168.1:0-24004 GCA_031556715.1 Cellulomonas sp. | reverse complement strand
GGGCCGGATCAGCGCGACCTCCACGACGATGTCGTAGAAGCACTCCGGTGCCAGGCGGGGCAGGGTGCCCATCTGGGCGCGGGACTCCACCTGGAACACCCCCACCGAGTCGGCGGCCTGGAGCAGCTCGTACACCCCGGGGTCCTCGTGCGGCAGGTCGTGCAGGCCCAGCCGGGGCCCGCCGTGCCGGGCCACCTCGTCGAACGTGTGGTGCAGCGCCGTCAGAGCCCCCAGGCCCAGCAGGTCGAACTTCACCAGACCGGCGTCGGCACAGTCGTCCTTGTCCCACTGCAGCACGGTGCGACCCGGCTTGCGGGCCCACTCCACCGGGCAGACCTCGATCACCGGCCGGTCGCACATCACCATGCCGCCGGGGTGGATACCCAGGTGGCGGGGCAGCCGCAGCATCCGTTCGGCCAGGTCGACCACGGCGTCGGGGATCTCGGCCATCTCGACGGACGTCTCCGGCGGTGCGGCCGGGCTGGCCGGGGCCGAGCGGTGCACCGTCCACCACGGGCTGGGTGCCTGCGGACCGCGGATCGACCCCCACCGGTCGACGGACGTGCTCCAGGCGTCCTGCTGGCCGACGTCGTAGCCCAACGCCCGGGCGGCGTCCCGGACCGCCGAGCGCGGCCGGTAGCTGATGACGTTGGCGACCTGGGCGGCGTGCTCACGACCGTGCTTGGCGAACAGGTACTGGATGACCTCCTCGCGCCGGGACGACTCGATGTCCACGTCGATGTCCGGCGGACCGTCACGCTCCGGGGCCAGGAACCGCTCGAACAACAGCTTGTTCCGGACGGCGTCGACCGCGGTCACGCCCAGCGCGTAGCAGACCGCCGAGTTCGCGGCCGACCCGCGCCCCTGGGCCAGGATGCCGCGCTGGCGGCAGAACTCCACCAGGTCGTAGACGATGAGGAAGTAGCCCGGGAAGCCGAGGTCTTCGATGACCCTGAGCTCGCGGTCCAGCTGGGCGTAGGCACCGGGGACCTGCTCGGCCTCGCGCGGGCCGTAGCGCGGCACGGCCCCCCGGGCGACCAGCTCGCGCAGCCATGTCGCCTCCGTGTGGCCCTCGGGCACCGGGTAGGGCGGCAGGTTCGGGGCGATGAGGCTCAGGTCGAAGGCGCACTCGGCGGCCAGGTCGGCAGCAGTGGCCACGGCCTGCGGGTGACGACGGTGCCGCCGCAGCATCTCGCGCGCCGAGCGCAGGAACGGCACCGACGCCGGCAGCCAGCCGTCCAGGTCGTCCAGGCTGCTGCGGGCGCGGACAGCGGCCAGCGCCTGCGCCAGGTCGGCGTCCCGCGGAGTCGCGGCGTGCACCGCGCCGGTGGCGACCAGGGGCAGACCCGTGTCGGCGGCCAGCGTCGCCAGGGCGTCGGCCAGGTCGTCGTCGTCCGGGCCGCCGGTCAGGGTGGACTCCACGGCGACGTTGTCCGCACCGAAGGCCGCGACCAGCCGGTCCAGCTCGGCACGGGCCCCGGCCAGGCCGGCCGGACCGCCGTCCAGGCCACCCGAGGCCGCTCCCCCGGCCAGCGCCCGGCGTACCGCCCCCTTACGGCACCCGGTGAGCACCAACCAGTGCCCGTCGGCCAGCTCGCCCAACCGGCCCAGCGGGTCCGCGCTGCGCCCGGCAGTCTCCGACGCTCCTCCACGCACCGCTGTGCTGTGCAGAGCCTCTCGCGCCGTGGGCCCGCTCTCCCGGCTCAGTCGTGCGTAGTCCGCGGCTCCCTTGCGTCCGGTGACCAGGTGCGCCTCGGCGACGGCCCGGGACAGCCGCCGGTACCCCTCCGGGTCACGGGCGAGGACGACCAGGTGGGTGGCCTGAGGGTCGGGCACGCCCGTCGGCGGGTCGAGCCGGTCGGGGGCGTGAGGCACCACCACCGGCAGGTGCAGCTCGGCCCCGAACACGGTGGGCAGCTGGACGGCCTTCGCCGCCTGGGAGAACCGGACCACCCCGTACAGCCCGTCATGGTCGGTGACGGCCAGACCGGTCAGGCCCAGCCGCGCCGCCTCGGCCACCAGGTGCTCCGGCTGGCTGGCCCCGTCGAGGAAGCTGTACGCGGTGTGGACGTGCAGCTCGGCGTAGCGCTCAGTCATAGGTCGCCACCCAGGTCCAGCCCTCGGTGCCGCCGACGAGCAGCAGCACCCGGGCGTCGTCGAGCAGCACCTGCAGGTGCGCCGACCAGGTGACGTCCTCGCCGTGGCTGCTCTCGGCCGGCTGCTCCGGGCCGGCGCCGCCTGGCCGGGGCTCGGGCGGCCGTGCCCTCGGCAGCCCGCCCGACCGGGCGCCGTCGTCCTGCCCGGGGCCGGTCGGCGCTGACCGGGTATCGGCAGCCCGCCACCAGGAGGGCGGGGCCGGCCACGGCCCGGCCCAGCCCACCACATCTCGACCCGGCTCCTGCGGACCTGACCGCTTCTCTGTGCGCTCCGGCCTGCACACCGCGACGTCGGGATCAGGGCCTGAGCCGCTCAGGCCCTGGCCACGGCTCCCTGCCAGGTGCACCTGCGAACCACCACGACGGACCGCCCCGCACCCCGGACGGTCTCCTGGGACGCTCACCAGCCGCACCGTCGCGGGCGTCCCGTCGAGCCAGCCCCGCCGGTCGAGCCGCACGCTGCGGCCTGCCGCGTCGAGCAGCACGACGTCGCGGGGGCTGGCGAGCACCGACGACGGCACCGGGTCGGGCAGCCGACCAGGCCAGGGCCGGTCGACCGGTCGGTCCGACGGTTCGTCGCTGCCCCAGGTCACCAGGTGCACCTGTTCGCCCGGGTCTCGGCCGCCCTGGAGCCGGGCGGTGCGCACCCCGTCACCGCCGACCAGCTGTTGGACCCGGTCCAGGGCCCGGTGCGCCCGCACGTCCGCACCTGAGGCCGAACCCCACAGCCCCGGCTGCTGGGCCCCGGCGGCGACGACGTCCAGCGCCGCCAGCTCCAGCCGGACCAGCCCTGAGGTCGGCCCGTCGTCGCCGGCCAGCCAGCCTTCGGTCTGCCAGCGCACCCGGTCGGTGATCCGAGCGGGGGCCAGCCCGCCGGTCGCCGCGTCGGCGTGCCACACCCGGGACAGCTCGGTGCCGCCCTCGGTGTGCGCGGCGATCCGCAGCCGGCCGCAGGTCAGCCCCCGGGCGACCAGCAGGCTGTGCAGCCGCTCGGCCAGCCGTCGACCGGCGAACGCGGTCTGGTCGGCCCGCTCCACGGGCGGGTCCAGGGTGTCGGTGACCACCAGGTCCGGTTCGACGCGCCGCCGGGTCGGCGGCCGCAGGTCTGCCCCGCTGGCCAGGGTGTACGCCCAGGTGCCGACCTGGCCGAACCGTGCGGCCACGTCGGCCCGCGGCAGGGCGGCGAACCGGCCGAGCGTGTGGATGCCGAGCCGCACCAGCAGCCCCACCAGGTCACGTGCCGCGTCGGTCTGGTCGTCGGACACGGCGGCCGCGGTCAGAGAGCTGATCGGCAGCGGGGCGAGGAACGTCGCCGACTCCCCTGGCGGCACCACCGCCCCGGTCCGGGCGGCGATCACCGCGGCCAGCAGCCCGTCGGCCGTCCCGACCCCGCACTCGTGCCCGGCAGCAGGACCGTTGCCCACGGCTACCGTCTCGACCAGGGCGTCGGCCAGCGCCTGCTCCGACCCGTGGTAGCGGGCGGCCCCGCCTGCGGGCAGCAGCAGCAACCCGGGCCGCACCACCTCCACCCCTGCGACCACCCGTTCACAGGCACTGGCCACCTGCTCGAACGCGACGACGTCCCGAGTCTCGTCGCGGGGCAGCAGCACCAGCTCTGGGCAGCACCCTTGGGCGAGCCGACGCCGCATCCCCCGGCGCACTCCGGCCGCCCGGGCTGTGGCCGAGGTCGCCACCACCCGACGCCCGTCGTGCACCGCTGCCGGGGCGTGCGCGTCCACCCCGGCGGTGGCCATCGCGGCGGCCACCGGCCAGTCAGGCACCCACACCACGGTGGTGCGCACGCCGACGGACCGGTCGGCGGAAGGCCCGACCGGACGAGCCACCTGGTCGCCGGTCGGGCACGCCGCGGCAGCGACGTGCGCCGCGCTGCCGTTCGTCGTGAGCCTGCGACCAGCGGGCTCGACGTGCACCGGAGGGTTCATCCGGCCCTCCACAGCCTCGGGCGGTCAGGCACCGGGACTGG
Organism: Cellulomonas sp.; assembly: GCA_031556715.1. Lineage (GTDB taxonomy): Bacteria > Actinomycetota > Actinomycetes > Actinomycetales > Cellulomonadaceae > Cellulomonas. The sequence goes on along the minus strand of JAVBSR010000168.1, from coordinate 19,864 downwards.
AGCCGGGGCCGGCCCGCCGACCAGGTGCCCGAGGGGCCCGTCGACCGGTCGTGGCAGAGGCAGGGTGAGACCGACCGGGACGCCAGGCCGTCCGTCACGCACGACGCTGGTCTGCCCACGACGCACCCGGCCCATTCCCGCCTCCGCGTCGGCGACGGTGCCTGGTCCCGTCCAGCGCACAGGGCTGGCCCGCAGCACGACGTGGGCGTCCGGCCAGGGCACCGTGGTGAGCAGGGCGGTCCCCCGGTCGCGGACCCGGGCGGTGATCCGTCGGGCGTCGGCGACAGGCAAGGTGGCCTGCGGCCCGACGAGCACCGCACCCATCCCGTCGGCCAGCGCCGCGACCACCTCGGCTGTCCGGTCCCCCGGTTCGGGTACCAGCCCCAGCCGCTCCAGCGGCACCCCGGCTCGCGCGGCGGCCAGCAACCCCAGGTCAGGGTGCCCGACGACCGCTCCCCAGGTCCCGTCGACCAGGGCGTGAGCCAGCAGCCCCAGCACCAGCCAGGTCGGCCCGAGCACCGTCGTCACCGCCCCCCGTCGCAGTCCTTCGGGCAGCAGCGGCGTCAGCGCTGGCGGCACCGGCAACGGTGGGCGTTCGCTGGTCAGCAAGCTCGTCGTCGGAACGGGCACGTCGCTGCGACCATCGGCCCGACCACCGGCCACACCGACGAGCGACACCCGCCGGGCGCCGGTGCGCGCCTCGGCAGCAGCCAGCGCCGCCCTGGCGACGGCCACCCGATCGGACGTCACGACCCCATCAACCCCCGTGATCGAACTCATGTTCGATTGTACCTCGACTGTCCGGGCTGGGGCGCTGGGTCGACCATCGGACGTCCTCGACGACGGCCCCGAAGAACACCGCGCCGCACCTGCTGCCAGGCCCTCCGGCGCGGCCACCCCGCACCACCGTCCGGAACGCGCCATGATGGCGTGAGCACACCACCCAGGAGGTAGCCATGCTGTCGTTGGACCGGCCCCCAGCCCCAGACCCCTACGCCCTGCTGCCGCAGGTCCCCGCCTTCGAGCTGCGCTCGAACACCTTCACCGCTGGCGGGCGGGTGCCCGACGAGACCACCAACACCCCGGTCGGCCGCAGCCTGTCCCCGCACCTGGCCTGGTCGGGCTTCCCCGAGGGGACCGCCTCGTTCGCCGTCACCTGCTTCGACACCGACGCCCCCGGTGCCTCCGGCTGGTGGCACTGGACCCTGCTCGACCTGCCGGCGACAGTCACCGAGCTCGCTGCTGGTTCCGGTGCCCTCGGGTCCGACCAGCTGCCGTCGACGGTCGTGACGCTGCGCGGCGACGATGGCATCGCCGCCTATGTCGGCGCGGCCCCGCCACCCGGCGACGTCGAGCACCGCTACTTCTACGCCGTGCATGCCCTGGACGTGCCGAGCATGGGCCTGGACGCCGACGTCATGCCTGGTGCGGCGAACATGATGCTGACGCTCCACACCATCGCCCGCGCCGTGCTCGTCGGTACCTTCCAGCGGTGACAGACACCACCCTGGACTGGCGTCCGGCCCTCGACCACCCTGACCTGCTCACCCCGGCCACCATGGCCGCGCTGACCACCTGGACCACCACCCACCCGGAGGTCGCCACCGAGGTCCAGGTCGCCCAGATCGACCCGGACCTGGCCGACACCGCCGCTCTCGTCGCCGCCGCCGGCCTAGACCTGGCCGCGTCGGTCAACTGCGTCCTCGTGGTCGGACGGCGTGCGGAAGAGGAACGGTTCGCCGCCGCTGCCGTGCGCGCCACGACACGGGCCGACGTCAACCACCGGATCAGGGCGCTGCTCGACGTGAAGAAAGCCTCGTTCCTGGCGACAGACCGCGCGGTGGCCGACTCGGGCATGGAGTACGGCGGTATCACCCCCGTCGGCCTGCCGCCGACCTACCGGGTGCTCGTCGACGCCAGCATCGACGACCCCGCCCTGGTCGTCATCGGCTCCGGCGTCCGCCGCTCCAAGCTGCGCCTGCCCGGTTCCCTGCTCGCCGCCCTGCCTGACGCCGAGGTCGTCACCGACCTGGCTGTCTGACCAGGCGGACGCTACCGCACGTCACCGGCGGAGGCACTGCCCGGACTCCCGCGGACGGGTCCCCTGCCGAGGCTGCCGACAGCTCAGCGGGTGGGTCGACCATCCGCTGGGCGGCGGGTCGCCCAAGCGGTGACGGCGACGGACGAGGCGACGTTGAGGGAGTCGACGCCGCCGGACATGGGGATGCGAACCGTCCGGTCGCAGGCGGCCACGGTGCGACGGCGCAGGCCGTCGCCCTCGGTGCCGAAGACCAGGGCCAGTCGTTCGGGCGGGTCGGCGGCCAGGACGTCCAGGGTGGTCGCGTCGTCGTCCAGAGCCAGGGCGGCGACGACGAAACCCAGGTCACGCAGCTGCTGGATGCCGCCTGGTCCGTCGGTCGGGGGGTCCGGCCAGCCCAGCAGCCGCGTCCACGGGACCTGGAACACCGCGCCCATCGACACGCGGACCGAGCGGCGGTACAGCGGGTCGGCGCACGACGGGGTGACCAGCACCGCGTCGACGCCCAGCCCGGCGCAGGCCCGGAAGGCCGCGCCGACGTTGGTGTGGTCGACCAGGTCTTCCAGGACGACGACCCGCCGGGCGTCCGCGACGACGTCGGCCACCGACCCCAGCGTGGGACGGTGCATCGCGGCCAACGCTCCCCGGTGCACGTGGAACCCGGTGATGGACTCCAGGACCGGCTCGTCGGCCACGTACACCGGCACGACGTCGGCGCCTGCGGTCGGCACCCCGGCCAGCATGGCGAGCACGTCGTCGACCCAGCGTGGCGCGCACAGCACGGACCGGGGACGGTGCCCGGCGGTCAGCGCCCGGCCCAGCACGGTCGAGCTCTCCGCGATGTACAACCCACCGGCAGGTTCGACCCTGGTGCGCAGCACCACGTCGGTCAGCCCGACGTAGTCGGCCAGCCGTGGGTCGTCCGGTGCGACGACGGCGCTCGGCTCAGCCTGCAACGTCACGTCCCAGGGAGCGCGCGGGGCTCCGACGGCCCGGCGTTCCTGCTGCGGCACGGCGACCGGGGTGCTGGTGCATCAGTCGAACTCGGCGGCAGCGGCGGCGAACTGGCTCTGGTAGAGCCGGGCGTAGGCGCCACCAGCCTCGAGCAGCTGGTCGTGGGAGCCCTGCTCGACGATCTCGCCGTGCTCCATGACCAAGATCAGGTCGGCGTCGCGGATGGTGGACAGCCGGTGGGCGATGACGAACGACGTGCGTCCGGCCCGCAGCTTGGACATGGCTCGCTGCACCAGGACCTCGGTGCGGGTGTCGACCGACGAGGTGGCCTCGTCGAGGATGAGGATCGACCGGTCCGCCAGGAAGGCGCGGGCGATGGTCAGCAGCTGCTTCTCCCCCGCCGAGACCGTGCCGCCCTCGTCGTCGATCATCGTGTCGTAGCCGTCGGGCAGGTGACCCACGAAACGGTCGACATAGGTAGCCTTGGCTGCCTCGACCACCTGTTCGCGGGTGGCGTCGTCGATGCCGTAGCCGATGTTGTCGGCGATGGTGCCCGAGTACAGCCAGGTGTCCTGCAGCACCATGCCGATCTGGGACCGCAGCTCGTCGCGGGTCAGGGTCCGGGTGTCCACCCCGTCGAGGGTGATCCGCCCGGAGTCCACCTCGTAGAACCGCATGACGAGGTTGACCAGGGTCGTCTTGCCCGCGCCGGTCGGGCCGACGATCGCGATGGTCTGGCCCGGTTCGGCGACGAGGTCCAGGTGCTCGATGAGCGGGGTGTCCGGTTCGTAGCGGAACGAGACGTCCTCGAACGCGACACGGCCCTGGACGTCCGGCGGCAGCGACGCGGCCGGGTCAGGATCGGGGTCCTGCTCGGGCGTGTCCAGCAGCTCGAACACCCGCTCGGCCGAGGCCACCCCGGACTGCATGAGGTTGGCCATGGAGGCGATCTGGGTGATCGGCTGGGAGAACTGCCGCGAGTACTGGATGAACGCCTGCACGTCACCCAGGGTCATGGTCCCCGAGGCGACCTTGAGGCCACCCACGACGGCCACGATGAGGTAGTTGATGTTGGCGATGAAGCCCATCGCGGGCTGCATGATCCCGGAGATGAACATCGCCTTGAACGACGCGTCGTACATGGCCTCGTTGCGCTCGTCGAAGACGCGCAACGCCTCGTCCTGCTTGTTGAACACCTTGACGAGGTTGTGGCCGGAGAACATCTCCTCGACGTGGGCGTTGACGTCGCCGGTGTGCTTCCACTGGGCGACGAAGTTCGGCTGGGCCTTCTTGCCGATCATCGCGGCCACCACGCCTGCCAGGGGCACCGTCACCAAGGAGACCAGGGCCAGCACCGGCGAGATCCAGAACATCATCGCCAGCACCCCCACCACGGTCAGCAGCGCGGTGATCAGCTGGGACAGCGTCTGCTGCAACGACTGACCGATGTTGTCGATGTCGTTGGTCACCCGCGACAGCAGCTCCCCGCGGGGCTGGTGGTCGACATACTTCAGCGGCAGGCGGGACAGCTTGGCCTCGACCTCGTCACGCATCCGGCGGGCCGTGTTCTGCACCACCATGGCGGTCATGCGGGCCGCGAGCCACCCGAACAGGAACGACGCGACATACACGACCAGCACCCAGGCCAGCATCTCGCCGAGCCGTCCGAAGTCGATGCCCTGGCCGATGACCAGGCCGTCCATGCCCGAGATCATGTCGGCGATCTTGGCCTGGGAACCGCCCTGGCTGGACAGCTGCTGGGCGACCTGCTCGGGGGTGACGGTCGACGGGTCGATCCCGTCGTGCTCGAGCTGCTGCCCGATGAGCTTCCCGACGGCCCCTTCGAAGACCACGTTGGTGGCGTTGCCCAGCAGCTTCGGCCCGGCCACGGCCAGCGCCACCGAGCCGACGGTCAGCACGACGACCACGGCCAGCCGCAGGGCCTCGGGCCGCAGCGAGCCCAGCAGCCGCTTGCCGGAGCCGACGAAGTTCATCGCCTTGCCGCCGGGCATCATCATGGCGCCCGGCCCACCACCGAACCCGCCGCGCCGCCGCGCCGGGGCCCGTTCCTGGTCGCTCATGCCAGTCCCTCCGCGGCCTCGGCAGCGGACAGCTGCGAATAGACGATCTCCTGATAGGTCTGCGAGCTGGCGAGCAGCTGCGGGTGGGTGCCTTCCGCGACGACCCGGCCTTCGTCGAGCACCACGATGTGCTCGGCGTTGCGGATGGTCGCCACCCGCTGGGCCACGATGACGACCGTGGCGTCGCGCGTCTCGGGTGCCAGCGCGGCGCGCAGGGCGGCGTCTGTGGCGTAGTCCAGGGCGGAGAACGAGTCGTCGAACAGGTAGATCGACGGACGACGCACCAAGGCCCGGGCGATGGCCAGGCGCTGGCGCTGGCCGCCGGAGACGTTGGTGCCTCCCTGGGCGATCGGGGCGTCCAGGCCGTCGTCCAGGGCCTCGACGAAGTCTTTGGCCTGGGCCACCTCGAGGGCGTGCCACAGCTCGTCGTCGGTGGCGTCCTCCTTGCCGTAGTGGAGGTTCGAGCACACCGTGCCGGTGAACAGGTAGGGGCGTTGCGGGACCAGCCCGATCTGGTTCCACAGCAGCCCAGGGTCCATCTCCCGCACGTCCACCCCGCTGACCAGCACCTGTCCAGCCGTCACGTCGTACAGGCGCGGGACGAGGTGCAGCAGCGTCGTCTTGCCCGAGCCGGTCGCACCGATGACCGCGGTGGTCTGGCCAGGAAGTGCCGTCAGCGTGATGTCGTGCAGCACCGGGTGCTCAGCGCCCGGGTAGCTGAAGCCCACCCCGGACAGCTCGACCGTCCCGCGCGACCCCTCGGTCGGCACGACAGGGTGCTGGGGCGGCAGCACGGTGGGCTCGGTGTCGACCACCTCGGCGATCCGGCCTGCGGCCACCATCGCCCGGGGGATCATCACGAACATCATGGACGAGAACATCACGGCCATGAGGATGTACATCACGTAGGTGATGAAAGCGGTCAGCTGGCCGACCTCCATGCCGCCCGAGTCGATGCGATGGCCCCCGAACCACATGATCGCCAGGCTGGAGGCGTTCATGATGAGCATGACCAGCGGGAACATCAAGGCCATCAGCCGTCCGGCGCCCAGCGACACCGCGTACAGGTCACGGTTGGCCTCGCCGAACCGGCGGGCCTCGCGGTCTTCGCGCACGAACGCCCGGATCACCCGCATGCCCGCGATCTGCTCGCGCATCACGCCGTTGACGACGTCGATCCGTCCCTGCATCTTCTGGAAGTACGGGACCATGCGCCGCACCACCAGGCTGATCGCGATGCCCAGCACCGGGACGACGACCAGCAGCACCGCCGACAGCGGCACGTCCTCCCGCAGCGCCATCACCACGCCGCCGACCAGCATGATCGGCGCCATGACCGCGAAGACCATGGTCATGTAGACCACCATGGTCACCTGCTGCACGTCGTTGGTGTTCCGGGTGATGAGCGTCGGCGCCCCGAAACGGGCGATCTCCTGGGCGGAGAGCTCGGTGACGTGGCCGAACAGCCGACGGCGCAGGTCACGGCCGAAACGCATGGAGGTCCGCGCGCCCAGGTAGGTGGCGACGATCGACGCGACCACCTGGCTCAGGCTGACCGCGAGCATCGCCCAGCCCAGGCGCATGATCGTCGACGTGTCGCCCTGGGTGACCCCGTCGTCGATGATCCGGGCGTTGAGGCTCGGCAGGTACAGGTTGGCCAGGGTCTGCCAGAGCTGGAACACCAGCAGGCCGACCACCGCGCCCCGGTACGGGCGCAGGTGCTCCCGCAGCAGCCGAAGCAGCATCGATACTCCTCGTCGTCGTTCTTCTCCCGGCCCACCACAGCCAGCGCCGTGCCCGAAAGGGCACACGCGGTCGAGGACGTTCGGTCAGGCATCGCAGGGCAGGCAGCCCCGCAGGGCCGTCTCAGCCTGAGCGCACAGGACAACGGAGAGCGCGCTCAGGCCTGAGACCACGGTAGACGAGCCGACGAGTCCTCGCCGAATCGCGAGAGCCCGCGTGGACCCGCCGTCAGGGGGCAGGATGCTGCGGCGGTGCCGGGGGGTACTGGGTCGGCGGGATCGACGGCGGCGCGTCCGTCGGCCGGATCGGCGCTGTCGAGCGGGCCGGCGGGGCCGCCGGTGCACCCGGTCGCTGCCCAGCCTCGACGCTCGGGTCGAACGGCACCCCGGACTGCACACCGGCGCTGGTCGCGTCGGCCGTCGCGGCGGCCGACTCGCGCCGCGCCTCGGCCACGGCCTCGCGCGGGTCGGCCAGGGTCGACTCCAGGTCCTCGGGCCTCAGCGGCGAGCTGCCCGCGGGACGAGACTCCAGGTCCGGTCCGGTGTCACCGCCGAAGGCCTTGGTCAGCGCGCCCAGCGCCCCGGACAGCTCGGAGGGCAGGAACCACATCTTGTTCGACGGGCTGGACGCGATCTTCGGCATCATCTGCAGGTACTGGTAGGCCAGCAGCTTGGGATCGGCGTCCCCGCGGTGCACCGCGTCAAAGACCTGCAAGATCGCCTTGGCCTCGCCCTCGGCGGTGAGGATCGCCGCCTGCGCGACACCCTCGGCCCGCAGGATGGCGGCCTGCTTCTCGCCCTCGGCGTTGAGGATCGCGGACTGCTTGGTGCCCTCGGCCGTGAGGATGGCCGCACGACGGTCCCGCTCGGCGCGCATCTGCTGCTCCATGGAGCCCTGCACCGACGGCGGCGGGTCGATCGCCTTGAGCTCGACCCGGTTGACCTTGATGCCCCAGCGGCCGGTGGCCTCGTCCAGCACCCCGGACAGCCGACCGTTGATCTGGTCACGGCTGGTCAGGGTCTGCTCCAGGTCCATGGTGCCGATGATGTTGCGCAGCGTGGTCACGGTGAGCTGTTCGATCGCCTGGATGTAGTTGGCGATCTCGTACACCGCGGCGGCCGGCTGGGTGACCTGGAAGTAGATCACCGTGTCGATGCTCACCACGAGGTTGTCGGAGGTGATCACCGACTGCGGCGGGAACGGCACGACCTGCTCGCGCATGTCCACCGTGGCCCGCACCCGGTCGATGAACGGGACCAGCAGGTGCAGACCCGGTTCCAGGGTCCTGCGGTAGCGGCCCAGCCGCTCGATGATCTGCGTCGTGCCCTGGGAGACCTGGCGCACCGAGCGCAGCAGCGCCACGACGACGAAGAGGATGACCAGGCCCAGGACGACCCAGCCGAAAATCTGAAAGACGGTCACGAACATTCCTCCGTTGAGACGAGACGGCCGAGCGGCTCAGCCTGCTTCGATCGGGACGACGACGGCGGTGGCACCGTCGATCTGGACGATTCTCACCGCGGCCCCAGCAGGCAGGACACCGCCGACCTCGGTCCGGGCAGTCCAGACCTGACCGGTCACCTTGACCCGGCCACCACCGGCATCGACAGGCACGACCACCACCGCCGTCCTGCCGACGTAGCCCGCGACGTTCGTCTCCACCAGGGGTGTCCGGCGCCGCCAGTTGCGCAGCAGCCACGGACGCAGAGCGACCAGCAGGAGCGCGGAGACCACCGCCATGACGAGCATCTGCCCCCACCACGGAGCGCCGAGCGCTGCCGCCAGCGCCGCCGCCAGTGCGCCGCCCGCCAGCATGATGAGGACCAGCGTCAGCAGGAGCATCTCGGCGATACCGAGCACCAAGGCTATGCCGACCCACCACAACCAGGCCACGCCCCGACCTCCTTCGTGCGCCCCCGTGACGCACTAGATCGATCCTAGTGCCCCCGACACCGCTGAACGTCCCCGATTCGTCGTCGTTGCGCCGTCAGTGCTTGGCGCGCCGCCGCGGCTGGCGAGCGCCGACCGGCACGGCACGTGCCGACCACCGTCCGTCGACGTGGTCCAGCTGCAGCGGCAGCCCGAACACCCCGGTGAGGTTGTCTGCCGTCAGCACCTCCTCCAGCGGACCGGCGGCGTACACCGTCCCCTCGCGCAGCAGCAGGACGTGCGTGAAGCCGGGCGGGATCTCCTCGACGTGGTGGGTGACCAGCACCAGCACCGGCGACCGGGGGTCACCGGCCAGCTCGGCCACCGCGGCGACCAGCTCTTCGCGGCCGCCGAGGTCGAGCCCGGCACCCGGTTCGTCGAGCAGCAGCAGCTCGGGGTCGGCCATCAGCGCGCGGGCGATCTGCACCCGCTTGCGCTCCCCTTCGGACAAGGTGCCGAACGTGCGGTCGGCCAGGGCGTCGACCCGGAAGGCGGTGAGCAGGTCGCGGGCGCGGGCCTCGTCGACGTTCTCGTAGGTCTCCCGCCAGCGGCCCGTCATCCCGTAGGCGCCGGTCAGAACGACGTCGAGCACGGTCTCCGCGGGCGGGATCACCTCGGCGAGCACCGCCGAGCACAGACCGACCCGGGTCTTCAGCTCGGCCACGTCCACCCGGCCCAGACGTTCGCCGAGCACCGTGGCGGTGCCCCTGCTGGGGTGCATCCGAGCCGCGGCGATCTGCAGCAGCGTCGTCTTCCCGGCCCCGTTGCGGCCGAGCACCACCCAGCGCTGCCCCTCCTCCACGGTCCAGCTCACGGAGTCGACGATGGTCGTCTTGCTCCGACGGACGGTGACGTTCTTCAGGTCGAGCACGGCGGTCATGGTTCGACCCTAGTGCCATGTGTCAGCATCGCGCGGCTGGCTAGACCCGCACGTCGCGGGCTCACGCGTCGATCCGGGTCGGGTCGAGGTCGCCGGCGCCGGCGACGATGAAGTCGCGCCGCGGTGCGACCTCTGACCCCATGAGCAGCTCGAACATCTGCTCGGCCTGGGCCGCGGCGGCCACGGTGACCCGGCGCAGGGTGCGGTACCGGGGGTCCATGGTCGTGGTCGCGAGCTGGTCGGCGTCCATCTCGCCCAGACCCTTGTAGCGCTGGATGTCCGAGGAGTACCGCCGGTTGGTCCGGTCCAGCTTCTTCAGCGTGGCCTGCAGCTCAGCCTCGGAGTAGGTGTAGCGGTACTCGCGGGGCTTGCCCCCGGACCCGAGCAGCTCGATGCGGTGCAGCGGCGGCACCGCCGCGAACACCCGACCCTGCTCCACCAGGGGGCGCATGTAGCGGAAGAACAAGGTCAGCAGCAGGGTGCGGATGTGGGCCCCGTCGGTGTCCGCGTCGGTCATCATGATGACCTTGCCGTACCGGGCCGCCTCGATCTCGAACGTGCGGCCCGACCCGGCGCCGATCACCTGGATGATCGCGGCGCACTCGGCGTTCTTCAGCATGTCGGTGACCGACGCCTTCTGGACGTTGAGGATCTTGCCCCGGATCGGCAGCAGCGCCTGGTGGTCGCTGGACCGGGCCAGCTTGGCGGTGCCCAGCGCCGAGTCGCCCTCGACGATGAACAGCTCGGAGCGCTCCACGTCGTCGCTGCGGCAGTCGGCCAGCTTGGCCGGCAGCGAGGAGGACTCCAAGGCGTTCTTGCGCCGGGAGATCTCCTTGAGCTTGCGCGCCGACAGACGGGTGCGCATCTCCCCCACGACCTTGTCCAGCAGCGCCGCGGCCTGCAGCTTGCCGCGGCCCTTGGTGGTCTCCAGCGCCTGGCGCAACCCGTTCTCGACGGTCTTGGCGACGATGCCGCGCACCGCCGCGGTACCCAGCACCTCCTTGGTCTGGCCCTCGAACTGCGGTTCGGCCAGCCGGACCGTGACCACGGCGGTCAGCCCGGCCAGCGCGTCGTCCTTCTCGATCCGCTCGGTCGCAGCGTCCTTGGCGGAGATCTTCAGCCGCCGGGCGTTGGCCGCCACCGCGGTGCGCACCGCCTTGAGCAGGCCGGCCTCGAACCCGGCGGCGTGGGTGCCGCCCTTGGGGGTGGCCACGACGTTGACGAAGGTCCGCACGTCGGTGTCGAAGGCGGCGCCCCAGCGCAGCGCCACGTCGACGGCGCAGGTGCGTTCGACGTCCGCCGGGCGCATGTGGCCGTGGTCGTCGAGCACCGGCACGGTCTCGACGAACGTCCCCTCACCGGTCAGGTGCCACACGTCGGTGACCGCTCCGTCGGTGGCCAGGTGCTCGACGAAGTCCACCACGCCGCCGGTGTACCGGTGGGTCTCGGTGTGGGGCCCGTGCTCGCCGGGGGTGCCGGCCAGGCCACGCTCGTCGCGCACGGTGATGGACAGGCCCGGCACCAGGAACGCCGTCTGCCGGGCCCGGGTGACCAGCTCGTCGTAGGAGAAGGTCGCCGCGGCCAGGAAGATCTCCCGGTCGGCCCAGTACCTCACCCGGGTGCCGGTCCTGGCCTTGGCGACCTTGCCGACCACGGTCAGCTCCGACCCGGACACGAACGGCTCGAACGGTGCGTCCGGCGTACGGCCGGCGCGGTCGTCGTACACCCCGGGCTCGCCGCGGTGGAAGCTCATCGCCCAGGTCTTGCCGCCCCGGTCGACCTCGACGTCCAGCCGGGCGGACAGCGCGTTGACCACCGACGCGCCGACGCCGTGCAGCCCACCGGTGGCCCCGTAGGACCCACCACCGAACTTCGACCCGGCGTGCAGCTTGGTGAACACCACCTCGACCCCGGACAGCCCGGTGCGCGGCTCGACGTCCACAGGGATACCCCGGCCGTCGTCGCGCACCTCCACCGACGAGTCGGCGTAGAGCACCACCTCGATGGTCTGGCAGAAGCCGGCCAGGGCCTCGTCCACCGCGTTGTCGATGATCTCCCACAGGCAGTGCATCAGTCCGCGCGAGTCGGTGGTGCCCACGTACATGCCCGGCCGCTTGCGCACCGCTTCGAGCCCTTCGAGCACCGACAGGTGCCGAGCGGTGTAGGCAGACTGCGCAGAGGTCGTCGTCACGACGCGATGGTAACCGCCTGGGCGCTGGACGCCGCGCCACCGTGCCGGGCCGTAGCCCGATCGCGCAGACCGCACCAACGGGCCTCGGCACCGACCGTCGACCAGCCCCGACAGGTACCGGGCGCCAGGCACGGGCGACAGGTCGACCGCTCTGGCTCCTCTCCAGAATCTGCCGTTCCGGGTAGTCCGCTCGGCGGAATGCGGCGGGCTTCCCCCGCCGGGCAGATGTGGCTCAAGCGCCTGGTCGCGCCCGGCGCAAGGGAGTACGCGTTCAGCGAACCTGACCCTGATGGAGGCATAGATCCTGCAGAACAGTGGTTCCATGTCGATGTGATGACCATGACGCCCGACCAGAAGGCACCCTTGTCCGCTGCCGACCGCTGCGACCGGTGCGGTGCGCAGGCCTACGTCCGCGTCACGCTGCCCAGCGGAGAGCTGCTCTTCTGCGCCCACCACTACCGCGAGCACGCGCCCAAGTTCGCCGATGTCGCGACCCACATCCACGACGAGACAGACCGGCTGCTGGCCGACAGCGCCGGAGCCGCCCTGTAGGGGTTTATCCGAATACACCATATGACAGGCCTCGCGGTCACACGGCCCTGACCTGCTCGTATGGTCTCAGCCCGCACTCAGTCCACCAGTCGGATCGTGCATTCAGGCAGTAGACGAGAGCCTCTACCGTGAGGCATGACCGACGTCAGGGTCGCGAGCCGGGGACGGGTGGCTGCCCGCACGGCCATCGCCGTCCCGGCAGTGGTGACCTTAGTGCTCACCTTGGTCGTCTCGGCCCGTGTCCCGCTCTGGCGCGACGAGGTCGCGAGTCTGTCGTTCGCCCGCCTGGACGCTGCTGATCTCCCGCGGGCGGTGTCACACGTCGATGCTGTCCTGGCCCCGTACTACGCCCTCTCGCACGCCGTACAGCTGGTGCTGCCCGGGTCGTTCGGGCTGCGGCTCCCCTCCGTCCTGGCAGCGACCGCGGCCACCGCGCTCACAGCCGCCGTCGCACGTCGCTGGTGGGGCACAGGAGCGGCGCTGGTCGCAGGCCTCGCCATCGCCCTGAACCCTCTCGTCGTGACCATCGGCTCGACCGGCCGTCCCTACGCCCTGGCGACCTGCGCTGTCGCTGGGGCCGTCTACTGCCTCGACCGCGCTGTCGGCGGGGCTGGCCGGGCCTGGTGGGTGGCCTACGCCTGCGCCTTGGCCGCCGCCGGCCTGTTCCACCTCTTCGCCCCCCTGGCCGCGTTCGCGCTGCTGGCACTGGTGCCGGGTTCACGGAAAGACCGTCGGGCCTGGATCGTGTCGACAGCGGCTGGGGTGCTCGCGGTGGTTCCCGTCGCAGTCTGCAGCTTCTCGCAGCGTGGCCAGGTCGCGTGGATCGCGGAGCCGACGGTGCGCCGCGCTGTCGGCACCTTCGCGGGCGTGCTGTTCTACCGCTTCGAGACCGGACCGACCGGGTTCCAGCTCGTCGCGGTGGTGGTCTTCGGGGCCGCCGCCGCGGCGGCTGCGTTCTTCGTCCTGCGCCTGACCGGGGCGGGTCGAGACCAGCAGCGACGTCGGCTGGCGACTGCCGTCGGGATGGTCGGTCTCCCGTGGCTCACCCTTCTGACCTGCTCGGTTGTCGCGGCGCCGGTCCTCCGCACCACCTATCTGTCGCCCTGCGTGCTCGGCGTCGCCCTGACGCTCGGCGCCCTCGCAGGCAGCGCACGGGGCCGGGGGCAGCTCCCGGTCGAGGCGGCCCCGGCCGCGGTGGGAGCGCCGCCGCGGCAAGGCACGACGGCCCGGGCGCGCTCGGCGGGAGCGGCCGCCGGCGTCGTGGTGCTGGCCTGTGCCCCGATCGTCGTGGCAAGCCTCGGCACGGTCCGCATCGCCTCCGAACCGTGGAAGGTGGACAACTTCCCGGCGCTCTCCGCCGAGCTCAAGTCCCGGCTGGCGGTCGGCGACACGATCCTGCTCGTCCAGCAGCACAACGAGGTCGGCGTCGACGGTGCCATCGCCGCCGGCCTCGGCGACGACGCCCTCGAGGAGGAGCTGCTGGGTCAGCTCGTCGACGGCAGGCAACCTCGCTACGGCGTCCGGGTCGTCGACGCGGTCGACCCCCTCCGCACGTCGGTACCCGACACGCTGGCGACCGACGGCCACAGCAGCTGGCTCGTCTACACGCGCGGGGCCTTCTCTCCCGAACAGTTCGACGCCGACACCGCACGGTGGGGGTGCGGCCCGGGCACTGGTATCGGACCGACCGAGAGCTTCGGGATCATGCGCCTCACCATTGCCACCTGCCCGGCGCCCCGACCTGCAGCCGCACGCGCCGCGCCGGGCGCTGGCCAGCACGAACCCGCCAGCCACCCCCACATGCCGCCCAAGCCGCCAGGACCTGACCGGGAAGCGGAAGCCTCCCGGCACGTCGGGCAGGGCGACCTGGATCCCGGGTGACGTTGCCTCGGGACACCAATCTGGACGGTGACACCGGCCGTCGTCTCTGCTGGACGTCGGTCTCGGGTCGCTGCTTGCACTCGCCTTCTCGCCTCCAGCCGGACCGCTCCTAGCCTACGAGGCGCGAGTGGTGTCGAACGGTGGGAGCGGGCGGAGACATCGCTCCTGTTGCTCGCGGATCGTGGACTGACCTTGCGGGTCATCCCCGTAGGAGCATCGCGACGTCGTGCATCCCGTAGCGGTCGCGCAGCAGGTCCAGCAACGTGTCGGCGTCGCGTGGCGGGTTGGTGTAGCGGGCGCTGATCCCCTCCAGAGCGATGCGAGCCAGCTCGGGCGCGACCGAAACCGTGTCCGCGGCGAAGCTCGCGGCGGTGGCCACCGACAGCCCATCCGGGAGCAGGTCCGAGGGCAGGTCCTTGACGTTGTCGCTGACGATGATGCCCGCACCTCCGACGACCGAGGCGGCCACCAGGTGCTCGTCGTCGGGGTCAGGCAGACCGTAGGAGCCCACCAGCGGTTCCCAACCGGTGACGCAGGCGTCGTCGAACGCTCCCTGCATCTGTGAGACGAGCCACTCCGCCGCACGCCGAGCAGGCCCAGGTTCGGCACCGCGCCGGACCCGCTTGGCAGCCTCGGTATACGCCAGCTCGTCGAGCACCGCCTGTGACCAGATCGGCCGGTACAAGCCCTCGGCCGCCATACTCAGCAGGAAGTCGCGTTGCAGGCTCGGCCACAGGACGGACGTGTCGAGCAGCGCTGTGAACACGGCCGCCCTCAGCCGGTCTCGGTGCTCGACGGCTCCGACTGGGAACGACCCGCGACAGCCTTGCGGGCCTCGCGCAGGCGCTCGATGACCTCGGCCGGGTCGTCCTCGGCGTCGATGTCCACGGCGGTCGCAGCCAGCATCGCGTACTGGCGCTGGCGACGACGCTCCCGGTAGGCCAGGACGTCACCGAGCAGCAGACGACGCCGGTTGCCGTGCCGCTCAGCACTCAGCTCACCAGAGTCGATCAGTCGCACCACCGTCGGCCGGGAGACACCTAGCAGGTCTGCGGCCTGCTGGGTCGTCAGCTGCGGTTCCTGCGGTGTCACCGTCACCGCCTTGCCAGCCGCCAACGCCTCAACCACCTGGACCAGCGCTCGGTAGACCGTCTCAGGCAGCTCGATCTGCTCGCCCTCGCCGTCCCCAGCCAGGAGGTACCGCGGTGCAGGCAGGTGGCCGCGCCTGCTCTCGTGCGCCGCAAGGAAGCTGCGCACCTGTGCGACGTCTTCCGGCGACGGCTGGTAGGTCTGTGCCGCGATCGCGCTCATCAGCTCACCTCCCGCACACATCGTACGCCTTTTCGGAACGTTCGAACACCCGCACGCGACCGCCTACGACAGCACGAGGCATCGGGCTCGGCGCCGAGGTGGACGGAGTCAGCGTCAAGGCGAAGACGCGACCAGGACGACCCAGATCTCAGTCCAGGTAGTCCCGCAGCACCTGGGAACGCGACGGGTGGCGCAGCTTGGACATGGTCTTGGACTCGATCTGGCGGATCCGTTCCCGGGTGACGCCGTACACCTTGCCGATCTCGTCCAGGGTCTTGGGCTGACCGTCCGTGAGGCCGAAGCGCATGGACACCACGCCGGCCTCGCGTTCGGACAACGTGTCCAGCACCTGGTGCAACTGCTCCTGCAGCAGGGTGAAGCTGACCGCGTCGGCGGGCACCACAGCCTCGGAGTCCTCGATGAGGTCACCGAACTCGCTGTCGCCGTCCTCGCCCAGCGGGGTGGCCAGAGAGATCGGCTCGCGGCCGTACTTCTGGACCTCGACGACCTTCTCCGGGGTCATGTCCAGCTCTTTGGCCAGCTCCTCGGGCGTCGGCTCCCGGCCCAGGTCCTGCAGCATCTGACGCTGCACCCGGGCCAGCTTGTTGATCACCTCGACCATGTGCACCGGGATCCGGATGGTCCGGGCCTGGTCGGCCATGGCGCGGGTGATCGCCTGGCGGATCCACCAGGTGGCGTAGGTAGAGAACTTGTAGCCCTTGGTGTAGTCGAACTTCTCCACCGCGCGGATCAGGCCCAGGTTGCCCTCCTGGATGAGGTCCAGGAACAGCATCCCGCGGCCGGTGTACCGCTTGGCCAAGGAGACCACCAGGCGCAGGTTGGCCTCCAGCAGGTGGTTCTTGGCGCGGCGGCCGTCCTGGGCGATCCACTCCAGCTCGCGGCGCAGCTTGCCGACCAGCTCCTCGCGCTCCCTGGCCAGCTTCTCCTCGGCGAACAGGCCCGCCTCGATCCGCTTGGCGAGCTCGACCTCCTGCTCGGCGTTGAGCAGCGCGACCTTGCCGATCTGCTTGAGGTAGTCCTTGACCGGGTCGGCGGTGGCCCCGGCGGTGACGACCTGCTGGGCGGGGGCGTCGTCGTCGTCGGCGTCAGAGAAGACGAAGCCCGAGTCTTCCTGCTCCGGTTCCTCGGCCGCGGCCGGACCCTTCGCCTTCGTCGGCTTGACGGCCTTGGTGTCGTCCGTGTCGTCGGACTCGTCCGGCTCGTCGGCCGGTTCCTCGTCACCGGCCTCGTCGTCGCCCGCTTCGTCGTCGACCTCCGCCTCGACGTCGACCTCCTCGATGTCGGTGAGGTCGACAGCCTCGTTCGGCTCGGCGTCCTCGTCCTCGTCGACGGCGTCGTCCGCCTCGACCGGGGTCGGCTCAGGCTTGGCCTTGGCCCTGCTCCGCCTCGCCGGCGCTGCGCCCTTGGCCGAGGCGTCAGCCTTGGCCCTGGTCGAGCGGGTCTTCTTCGTGCCGGTCGCCGCGTCGCCGGACTCCGCGTCGACGTCCTGATCGGGGCTGGGAGCGGCCCCAGCAGTCTTGCGGGTCGCCGAACGCCGCGAGGGAGACCGAGGCCCGGGCACGGCGGAATCCTCGGTGGACTGGTCTACGGCGGATTCGTCTGCGGGCATGGAGACTGAAGTCTTGGAGGGCACAGGGGACCTTTCGGCAGCCAGTCATCGGCTCGCTGAGCCGCTGGACGAACTCATATTGTACCGATGCGTGGGGGTGTGCCGCCCGCCGACCTCCCGGCGCTGGTCATCGTCGGGTAGCGAGCCCTACCGCAGCCGCTCCAGCAGCGGTCGCCGAGGTCAGCAGCAGCGCTAGACGGTGGTCCGGATCGTCGCGCAGAGCCCTGCTCAGCAGCAGGTTCGCGCGGGCGCCCTCCCCCGCCCACCAGGCTGCCAGCGCCAGCAGGGTCAGCGCGGGCGCCTGGTGGTCGCGGCGGCCGTGCGCCACCACGCTCTCCAGGACGCGCGCACAGGCGTCCGACAGCCGTAGAGACGACGACGCAGCCTCGCACCCCTCGTCCGCACGACCGCGGCTGGAGGACGACGAGCCTGCCGGCGCGTCCGAGCCGACGGAGCCCAGCGCGAACACGCGGTCCAGCACGGCGGCCAGCGAGCGGCTGTCCTCCGGATCGGTCTGCACGCCCCGCACCAGCCGCTCGGGAAGATCCCCCGTGCCGTCAGCCATGGAGGCGAGCACCGCGTCACGCACCCGCCCGTCACGCAGACCTGCTTCGATCCGGCCGAGCCGCGACGACCGCCCGGCGCCCCGAGGGTCTGAGGCCAGGTCCACCGCGTCGCGCCATGCCTGGAGGCTGTCCGTCCGCCACCGCTCCAGCGCGGCCGCCCCCTCGGTCGCCGCCCGCGCCCCGCGCGCTGCCCAGCGGACACGCACCCGGGCCACGGCCCGACGCTCGTCCCCTGGAGCCAGCGCCACGGCGGCGAGGTCCGACCGTCGGTCGACCACCGCCGAACCGGCCACGATCATCCGCACCCCGACGGCGGTGCTGCACAGCTCGGCCAGCGGGCGACCGCCCGGCGGGCAGCACTCGCCGGCGCAGTCGAGGCTGAGGTACCCGTCACGTGTCACCGCCCATGCCGGCATCGGCCCGAAGATGTCCTCCCCGGCCCGACGTACCTGCCGCACGGCCCGGTGCGCCGGGTGGGCTGTGCCGCGCGGGTCGACGGCGGTGTACACCACGAGCACGACGGACTGGGCCCGGTCGCGCTCCAGGTGCCCGACCAGGCTGTGCGCCACGCCAGGACCGTCGTCGGGGTCGGCGAGCACGTCCAGGTCGACCCGGGCGACCAGGCCGAGGCGACCGCGCGGACGACGCAGGCTCAGCGCCACGACCGAGTCCTCGGGCACGAAGCCGATCTGGTGGGGCACCAGGGCCAGCAGCTCACGGGGATGGGAGATGGTGATCGTCGTCATCCCGCCACCACACCGCCGCCGAGGCCCGCCCGCGGACCACCGCCGGCCGGCCTGCGAGCGGCCGCACACCACAAGCGGGCTGGGGACGGCTCGACCGGCGGCTACGCTGGAGTCATGGCCGACCGACGGGGTGTCGCCGCCGCGACGGCGGTTGTCCTGGTCACGACCCTGGCGGCGGGGTGTGCGACATCCTCGCCCGCCACGCTGGCACCCAGCAGCGCACCGGCGCGGGCCACCCCCACCGCGGTCCTCACACCGGGTGATTTCGACTGCCGGGTCGACACCCCACCCCCAGGGTTCCCCACCGACCTGCTGCCGGTGCCGGCTGGCGCCGAGCAGCGCCTGTCGTGCGCCACGCAGGACGGCGGGTTCCTGGACGTCAGCCTCAACGTCCGCAGCTCCGCGGACGTCGCGACGCTGCTCGACGCCGCACGGCAGCCGCTGCTCGCCGCCGGGTTCGCCGAGCAGTCCGACCCCCCGGCCGCCGGCGTCGCGGCGCAAGCCACCTTCTCCCGAGCCGAAGGAGAGGTGCTGACCCTGGCGATCCTCGACGACGGCACCGTCCGCACGCTGACCGTCGGAGGCACTGTCATGGCCCAGGTACCCGATGGCGACGGCTGAGGACCCCCGGGGCGCGGTCGACGACGCCCTGGCCGAGCAGACAGCGGCCCTGCGCGACCTGGTCGGCACGGTCGCCCCCGAGGCCGCACCCATGGTGGACGTGCTCGAGCAGATGCTCGACGGCGGCAAGCGGCTGCGCGCGTCGTTCACCTACTGGGGCTGGCGGGTGCACGGCGGCGAGCCGGGCACCCCCCAGGCCACCGCGGTGGTGCGCCTCGGCGCCGCCCACGAGCTGTTCCAGGCGGCGGCGCTGATCCACGACGACGTCATGGACGACTCCGACACCCGCCGCGGTCGACCCTCGGTGCACCAGGTGTTCGCCGCGCGGCACCAGGACATGGGGCTGACCGGCCACCCGCGACGCTTCGGCGACGCCGCGGCCATCCTGCTCGGCGACCTGGCCCTGGTGGCCTCCGACGCCGCGCTCACCGCCGCCCTGCGCGACGAGCCCAAAGAGCGGGCCGACGCCATCCGCGACGTGTTCGACCTGATGCGCGCCGAGGTCGAGCTCGGCCAGTACCTGGACATGTTCTCCCAGGCCCGCCCGTGGGGCCAGGACTCCGACGACGAAGCCCGGGCCCGCCAGGTGATCCGGGCGACGTCGGCCCGCTACTCCGTGGAGCACCCGCTGGTCGTCGGTGCCCTGCTGGCCGGCGCCGACGACGACCAGGTCGCTGTCTGCCGGGCGTTCGGGCTGCCGCTGGGCGAGGCGTTCCAGCTGCGCGACGACCTGCTCGGGCT
>JAVBSR010000137.1:0-7157 GCA_031556715.1 Cellulomonas sp. | reverse complement strand
CCACGCAGCATCCGAGAACACCTGAGCACGCGACATGCTTCAAGTCTCGTGCGACCCACCCCGGAAGGTTATGAGACACGCCCTAGCCCTGTGGTTCACGGCCCGCAACGCCGCCCGCCGGGCAGCGCCGTCCTGGCCGCCACCCATCTCAGCACCTTCCCACGGTCTGACCATCCAGTGCGGGGTTCGGGTCGCGAGGGCGGGGTCGGGAGCCCCGCACTCACGACCCGAACCTCGCACTGGACGGCTCCACCGTGGTACCCCGGTGATCCCGGCCCGGGTCGTCTACCTGCCCTGCTGGAGGACGGCACTGAGGGCACCGCCACGGCGCATGCCTAGCAGTACCTCGCCCGGACCTGCGCGCTGCTCGTCAACCACTCCGTGAACGCCACCCCGTACTGCAAGCGAGGTCGAGGTCACGTTCACCCGCGGGTGCTGTTCATCGTGCCGCTCTTCCCCTGTCCACGGCACCGTCACGTCCGCCGGAGCCGTCGAAAGACGGGCCAGCCCATGGAGAAGAACCAAGGAGACCAGCTATGAGCCACGGCACCCGCAGTACGGCACTTACGGCCGGCGCAGGAGGTCGGGCGGCGATGACCGCCACCCGGGACCTGCTCGGTGTGCTGCTGGTCGCCGCAACTCTGTCGGTGACTGCGTGCCAGTCCCAACCGTCGCCCGCGCCCAGCACGACGGGCCACACCCCCACGCCGACACGGGAACGTAGCGCGATCGCCTTCGAAGACGCCGAAGCCGCGTACCGCAACTACGACGAGGTGTCCGACCGTATTGCCCAAGACTACTACCGAGGGTGGCAGGACGGGCTCGGTTCCCTGGTCAGCGAGGAATCCGTCCCAAACTGGGGAGATTTTTTCGCTGAAGGTGAAGCCGGTGGGTATCACATGATGGGCAGCGATGTGATCGATAGTGTGGAAGCATGGAAGTACGAGGAAGATGACCCTGCTTTGGGAGGCGAGACAGTCACGTTGCGGGTGTGCATCGACTCGACTGGTGTCCAGGAGTTGTCCCCGGAAGGTATAGACATGCTGGGTGAGGGTACGACTGGAAAGTACTTCCATGTCATCACGATGAAACACGAACCTGAACTGAGCGTGAGCAACGACCCGCTACCCGATGTCGACGACCCCCAGGGGCTGTCTTGGTGGCGGTGGGCTGGGGCTGAGACCTGGTATGAGACCTGCTGAGCGACGCAAAGTTTCGAGAGAGTTTAGTCTGCAGAGCTGTCACGTCCGCCGGAGCAGTCGAAAGATGGACCAGCCCATGAGAAGAACCAAGGAGACCGGCGGATGAGCCACAGCACCCGCAGCACGGAGCCCACAGCCAGCGCACGAGTTCAGGCGGCGAGGATCGCCGCCCGGAACCTGCTCGATACGCTGCTGGTCGTCGCAACTCTGTCAGCGACCGCATGCCAGCCCCAACCGTCAAGCGCACCCACCACGGCAGGCCCCACACCTACGCCGACACGGGAGCGTAGCGAGATTGCCTTCGATGATGCCGAGGCCGCGTACCGAAACTATATGGAGGTGTACGACCAAGTCGCCCAGGACTATTACCGGGGTTGGCAGGAGAAACTTTTGCCGCTGGAGGGTGAGTCGACCCAGGAAGACGTGGCGACATATTTTGCTGAAGGCGAAATCAATGGTTATCATCAGGTAGGCGACACTGTGATTGACGGCGTTGAGGCTTGGCAATACGAAGAAGGCGACCATTCGACCGGGCGCGAGACGGTCAAATTGCGAGTGTGTATCGATTCGACCGGCGTTCAGGATCTTTCCCCTGAAGGAGTGGACATGCTAGGAGAAGATACCGCAGGAAGGTACTTTCACGTCGTCACCATGAAGCACGAACCTAGGCTTGCCGACGATGGAAGGGTGCTGCCCGATGCCGACGACCCGCGGAGCCAGGCATGGTGGCGCGGGGCTGGCTCGATCACTCAGTACGAAGCCTGCTGAGTCCAGTTTCAGAGTACCATCGATCAATCTAGAAAAGCGATGTGGTGATAAGGTAGTTATGGACATGGCTTGGCGATGATTGTGGGTATTCGGCATCTTTGGCTCAAGCCGACTTGGTGTGCTCGACCAGCACAGCCGTCTCAGGCGTAAGAGGGCGGTGCAGGGCCCCGTCCTGTTCGTCATCGCGGTCCCCGACGCCTTGGCGTCAGGAACCGGCGGGGCGCTGGTCCTCGACTCGGTGCTCCGCCTGGTCAACAACTCGCGACCGTTGGAGCAGGACGGAGACCAGTCTCTCGGTGCGGACATTCCCACCGTGCTGGGCTGGTGAGATACGGCTGGTGAAATGCCGCACGGACCGGGATTCGGTCCACCGTGGCGGGCAGGTGCCGCCTGGAGCCAGCCGAGACGTCGTGCCGCTGTACGACGGCAGGGGTTGCCAGGAGTCGGGTGCAGGGGTTGAGATGGAGGCATGGCTACCACCACCTTCGACGGCGCCCCTGTCCGCACCGCTGGCGACCTTCCCGCCGTCGGGACGTCCCTGCCCGCGTTCGCGCTGACCGACGCCGACCTGGGCGCCGTCACCTCCGCCAGCCTGGAGGGACGACGGGTCGTCCTCAACATCTTCCCCAGCATCGACACCAGCGTGTGCGCGGCCTCGGTGCGCCGGTTCAACGAGCTGGCCGCGTCGTTGCCCAACACCACGGTCGTCACCGTGTCGCAGGACCTGCCGTTCGCGCTCGGCCGGTTCTGCGCCGCTGAAGGCATCGCCAACGTCGTGACGGCCTCGGCGTTCCGCTCGTCGTTCGGCGAAGACTACGGAGTGGCCATGCTCGACGGCCCGTTGCAGGGGCTGCTGGCCCGTGCCGTCATCGTCGCCGACACCCACGGCACGGTGCGTCACGTCCAGCTGGTGCCGTCGCTCGGTTCCGAACCCGACTACGACGCCGCAGGTGCCGCCGTCCTGACTGCCTGAGCCGGTCGGGTCGGGGCTGCCAGCGGTCCGTGCTCGTCAGCCCACCCAGGGCAGGGCGAGGACCGGCGGGGCGAGGACCCGGACGGCTGACGCGCGGGATGGACGACGTGCGGGCGGGTACCCTGGTGCTGGTCCCTGCGGCATGGTGCCGAGTGTGCGGGGACGTGTCTGCTGGAGGGCATGATGACGGGTCTGGCTGCCAACCACCGCTGACCCTGCGCGCGCCCCGATGGAGGGGCGGATCCCGCCTGGGTCGGTACCCGTCGGCCCCAGGAGACCCCCATGCCCCCGCGCACCGCTGCCGTCACCCTGTCCAACCTCAGCTTTGCCTGGCCGGACGGGCGCATCGTCCTCGACCGGGTGTCCGGCACGTTCGGGTCCGGCCGCACCGGGCTGGTCGGGGCCAACGGCGTCGGCAAGTCCACCCTGCTGCGGCTCGTCGCCGGACGGCTGCGCCCCACCGGCGGGAGCATCGTGACCTCAGGCGTCGTCGACTGGTTGCCGCAGAACCTGGCAGGCACCGGTGGGGCGACGCTCGCAGACCTGCTGGGTGTGGCACCGGTGCTGGCGGCGCTGCAGGCCATCGAGCACGGCGACGTCGACCCGGCACACTTCGAGACGGTCGGTGACGCCTGGGACGTCGAAGAGCGCAGCCTGGCCGCGCTGGCCGAAGCGGGCCTGACCGTCGACCGGCTGGACCGGCCGGTGGCGACCCTCTCCGGCGGCGAGACCGTGCTGGCCGCCCTCGTCGGGATCGCGGTGCGGGCCGCCGACGTGGTGCTGCTCGACGAACCGACCAACAACCTCGACGAGGCGTCGCGAGAACGGCTCGTCGCGCTGCTGGCCCGCTGGCGGGCCACCCTCGTCGTGGTGAGTCACGACACCGGGCTGCTCGACACCATGGACGAGACCGTCGAGCTGCGGGGCGGCGGGCTGCGGGTGTTCGGCGGGCCCTACCAGCAGTACACCGCCCAGGTCGCCGCCGAGCAGGACACCGCCCGCCAGGCGTTGCGCACCGCCGAGCAGGCACTGGCCACCGAACGCCGCCAACGCCAGCAGCTGGAGCAGCGGGTGGCCCACGCCGAACGGTCGGGCCGCACCGACCGGGCCAACCGCCGCTACGTCCCAGCGGCGATCGACATGCGGGTCAACGCCGCGCAGAAGTCCGCCGGGGCCCGGCGCGGCGAGGCCGACGCCAAGGTGACCGCAGCCCAGGCGGCCGTCGCCGACGCCGAGGCCGCCGTCCGCGACGACGACCGGGTGGTCATCGACCTGCCCGACCCGCAGGTGCCCGCCAGCCGCCGGATCGCTGCGCTGACCGGCAGCGACGGTCGCAGCCACATCATCGCCGGGCCCGAACGCGTCGCCCTGTCAGGGCCCAACGGTGTCGGCAAGACGACCCTCCTGCGCCGCCTCCTGGCCGCGACCGACCCCAGCGGGAGACCGGCACAACCACCGGTCCGTCCCGCGTCCCGCCGCGCCGGCGAGCCGGGACCGGTCGCAGAGCGGTACGTCGACCGCGTCGGCTACCTGCCACAGTTCCTGGACGGGCTGGACGACGACGCCACGGTGCTGGCCTCGGTCCGGGCGGCCGCACCGACCGTCGCTCCCGGCGAGGTCCGGCGGCGGCTGGCCCGCTTCCACCTGCGTGGCGACCAGGTGGACCGACCGGTCGGGTCGCTGTCCGGGGGCGAACGGTTCCGGGTGGCGACAGCCCGGCTGCTGCTGGCCGAACCGCCAGCCGACCTGCTGGTGCTCGACGAACCGACGAACAGCCTGGACCTGGTCACCAAGGCTCAGCTGGTCGACGCGCTGAGCGCCTGGCGCGGTGCCCTGCTCGTGGTCAGCCACGACCGGGGCTTCCTCGACCAGCTGGACCTCGACGTCGAGCTGGCCCTGGACGCCGCCGGCGTCCTCACACCGTCGGCGGGACCAGCAGGTCAGGCGTGAGCACGGCGGTACCGGCGTCAGTCGCCAGAGCGAGACGGCCGTCAGGGGCGAACGCCAGGTCGTGCACCCGCACCAGCACCGGCACCGGGTCGCCGACCCGACGCCCCGTGGCCGGGTCCCACAGGCGCACCGTGCGGTCGTCGGCAGCCGTGGCCAGCACCGTGGTCCCGGCGACGGTGCCGAAGGCCACCGACTGGACCGGGCCGCCGTGGCCGGTGAGCACACCGACCAGCTCGCCGGTGGCCGGGTCCCACAACCGGGCCGTGGCGTCGTCCGCACCGGTGGCCAGCATCGGGGCCCCGTCCACCGTGCCGAAGGCCACGGACTCGACGGGACCGTCGTGCCCGGTCAGCTGCGCGAGGCACTGACCGGCCGGGTCCCACAGCCGGGCCGTGCAGTCGAAGGAACCGCTGGCCAGGACCGTGCGCGCCTGCACCTGCCCGAACGCCACAGCCCGCACCCACCCCTGGTGGCCCGTCCAGGGCCGACCGACAGGTTCGCCGGTGGCCGGCGCCCACAGGCGCACCGTGCGGTCCGGACCGCCGGTAGCCAGCAGGGCCATGCCCGCCACCCGGCCGAACGCCAGGGCCAGCGCCGCCGTGGCCGTCGGACGGCCGACGGGCTGGCCGGTGGCCGGGTCCCACAGGCGGACCGTGCCGTCGTCGCCGGCGGTGGCCAGCAGCACGCGGCCACCCGCCTGCCCGAACGTCGCCGCGACCACCGCGCCGCCGTGCCCCAGAAGAGGGCTGCCCACCGGTCGACCGGTGGCCGGGTCCCACAGGCGGACGGTGCAGTCGGCACCGCCGGAGGCCAGCACGACCTGGTCGCCGACCGCCGCGGGCACAGCGCCGACCACGGGGCCGACCGCGGTGCCGACCACGAGGCCGGACGGCGCGGGGTCGACCGCCGGGGTGCCCATCGCCATCGCCACGGTGCCGAACGCCACGGCGTGCACGACGGTCTCGGTCGGCTCTTCGTCCCGGTCAGGCTCCTGGGCGACCGGTGCCGGGAATGCGGGCAGGGCGGGCAACGGCACGATGCTGCGCGACGAGGTGCCGTCGCCGCCTGCGGCCCGCGCCGGCAAGGCGGTCGCGCTGCGGTGCTCGTCCACCGCCAGGGGAGTGCTGTGCGGCGCGGCTTCTGCCACCCGGGGGGTGCCCCGCGGCGGGGTCGGTGCCTCAGCCGGCGCGGCAGGCAGGCCGTGCGGTCGGGTCGCGGTGCTCTCGGACGGTTCGTCGAGGTGGTTGAGGCCGTCGAGCAGCCGCTCGACCAGGGCCTCGATCTGCGCCTCGGAACCAGCCAGGTCGATCTGGGTCTGCCTCCAGATGTCACCGAAGGTCGGCCGGTCGGCGGGAGCCGGCTCCGGCTCGGGGTACTGCCGGGTCAGCTCGCGGACCGGGTCCCACAGGCGCAGGGTGCGGTCGTCGCTGCCGGTGGCCAGCACCGCCCGGTCGCCCACCTGACCGAACGCCAGGGCCTGCACCGAACGGCCGTGTCCGCGCAACGGCTCGCCGACGGGTGCGAGCACCGCACCCGGTGCGGTGACGTCCAGGTCGTCGACGTCCCACAGCCGGGCCGTCCGGTCGAAACCGCCGGTGGCCAGCAGGGTGCGCCCGGCCGCATGCCCGAACGCGATGGTCTCGACCAGACCGGGGTGGTCGGCCCGGCCGACGAGGTCACCGGTCGCCGGGTCCCACACCCGCACCGACCCGTCGTCGCTGCTGGTCGCGAGCGGCGACGACCCCGACGCACCGACCGGTCCGAAAGCCACCGCCAGCACCCGGTTGCCGTGCCGCAACGGACGGTCGACCCGTTGGCTGGTCACGGGGTCCCACAGCCGGGCCGTGCCGTCGGCGCAGCCGGTGACCAGCAGCGTCTGGTGCTCGACGGTGCCGAACTCCACCGCCCGGACCGCCCCGCGGTGCGGCAGAGGCTGGTGCCAGGCCCGCAACGACGCGTCGGGGGTCAGGTCCCACAGCTGGGCTGTCTGGTCCGCCGACCCGGTGGCCAGGACGGGGTGCCCCGCGACCCGGCCGACCGCCACCGCCCAGACAGCCCCGGTGTGCCCGGAGAGCACGCCCAGCTCGGCACCGGTCATGGGGTCCCAGATGCGGGCGGTGCCGTCGGCGGAGCCGGTGGCCAGCAGCGTCCGCCCACCGACCTGCCCGAACGCCACGGCCAGCACCCCGCCGTCGTGCCCGCGCAGCGGCTCGCCGACCAGCTGGCCGGTGCTCGGGTCCCAGCAGCGCACCTCGTGACCGCTC
>JAVBSR010000093.1:0-6857 GCA_031556715.1 Cellulomonas sp. | reverse complement strand
GGGGGGGGGGGGGGGGGTGGGGGGGGGGGCGGGGGGCGGCGCGCGCCCGCCCCCCCCCCCCCCCCCGGCGCCCGGTCGACGGGAGCCAGAAGGCACCTGGCCGGGCGAGCACCGGAACCACCCCGCGCGGGATCTGGACCTCGGGCGATGCCGGAGGTGCAGCCTCGGCCGTCGGTTCCGGCCGCACCTGCGGCAGCACCAGGAGGGCACCGCTACGGGGGTCGACGAAGACGTAGTTCACCGCCGTGCCAGGTCGGTCTGGGACGATGTCGACCTGGTCGACGAACACCAACGGTCCGTGCCTCCCGACGGGCCAGCACTCCTCGTGCAGCCACCGGGGCGGGTGGCTCAGGCATCGGAACCGGCTCTCGATCCGTCGCCGCACCAGGTCCTCGAGGTCGCCGTCCACCTGGTTGCCGCACTCCTCGACCAGCCGGGCGAGGTAAGGCGCCGGGATGGTCAGCCAGGGAGGCTGCAGCTCGGACACGAGCGACCGGAGCAGCTCGTGGGCGTCCTCCCGCTCCTGGTACACGCCGGTCGGGTCGACGACGACCCCCTGGTCGCGCAGGAACCGTTCGAGCAGCCGCTGCGCCCGGCGCACCGCGGCCACGTCCTGCCAGCCGGTCCGCAGCAGCTGCCCCAGCAGGTCTTCCTGGGCGTACGCCTCCAGGCCCCCGCCCGCTGCCAGGTACCGACGCAGCGCCAGGTCGCGGTGCAGCAGGCGGACGAACTCGGCCAGCGGCATGGTGCCCGTGACGAACTGCCGCACGAGGCCGGACTCGCGCTCGGTCGCCTCAGCCTCAGCCTTACCCTCAGCCTCAGCCTGGCCCCTGGGAGGCGTGCCGAGGTCGTCGTCGTCCCCCTCCGGCCCAGGTAACGGCGCACCGAGCAGCTCCGTGGCAGACCCGGCCGGAACCGGCACCCCGACGTCGGGCTGCGACGGACCAGGCGCGTCGACCGGCGCACCACCCGACGGCACCGACGAGCCGACGACATCGATCTGCGCGGCCGGCTCCGGCAGGTCGCCCGGCCCGACTCCCCCGGGCGCCGCCACAGCGTCAGCCTCCGCCACCGGCTCCAGCAGGTCGGCCAGCCCGGCCCTTGCAGGTGCCGCCACAACGTCAGCCTCCGCACCCGGCTCCAGCAGGTCGGCAAGCCCCCCACCAGGTGCCGCCACAACGTCAGCCTCCGCAGCCGGCTCCAGCAGGTCGACAAGCCCCCCACCAGGTGCCGCCACAACGTCAGCCTCCGCAGCCATCTCCGGCAGGTCGGCCAGCCCGGCAGCATCATCCGACGACCCCAGGGCACCGACCTCGGCAGCCTGACCGTCGACCGGCTCGCCATCAGACGGGGTGGTCGGTGTCGAGCGCGGTGGCGCTTCTGGCTCTGGCACCTCGGACGACGCGAGCGGCTCGGTGGCACCCGCTCGAGGTGCCGGTGACGTCCCGCCCGACGGTGCGGTCGCGACGATCTGGGCCCCGAGCGTGCCCAGCCGGAGGTGGCCGACGACCGGCGCGGTCCCTCCTCTCGGCACCTGGACGTCCTGCCCGTCGGCGCCGGCGACGACCACACCGTTGGTCGAGCCCAGGTCGGTGACCTGCCAGGTCCCGTCGACCAGGTCCAGGCGGGCGTGAGTCTTCGACAGGGTCGCGCCCTCGTCTCGGACGTCCACCGTCTGCACGCCCGGGTCCGGCTGCCGCGGGGATCGGCCGACCACCACCGAGGTCGACGACAGGTCGAAGCTCCGCCCGTCCTCCAGCACCAGCGACCACGGCCCGACGGCCGGCTCGACCACGACCGTCACCTCGACGTCGGGATCGGCACCGGCGTGGACCTCTGCCTGCCGCTCCATCGGACCCTCCACTCGTCGCTCCGCATGCTAACCGGCTGCCCGAGGCTCTGGCGGGAACGTCCGCCCCCCGAGGACGACCCCTACCGCACCGCGACCTGCACGTCGCCGTTGAACCGGTAGCCCGCGCCCGGGACCGTCTCGATCCGTGCCGAGTACTCCCGGAGCGCCTGGCGCAGCTCGGAGACGCGGGCGTCGACCGACCGGGTGGAGGTGGGGAAGTCGAAACCCCACACCGCGGTGAGCAGGTCCTTGCGGGTGTGCAGCTCCCCGGGGCGCGTCACGAGGTGGTCGAGCAGCAGCCAGGCGCGGGGCGTCAGCGAGATGGGCTGGCCGTCCAGGGTCACCTCCCGGGTGATGCGGTCGAGCCGCAGCCCGTCGCACACCAACGCCGTCACCGTGGTCAGCGGCTGGCGGCCGACCACCTGACGGCGCAGCAGCGCCCGCACCCGGCTCAGCAGCTCGGCCGGGTCGCACGGCTTGTTGAGGTAGTCGTCGGCACCCTCGTCGAGGGCCACCGCCCGGTCGGCCGACTCGCCCAGCCGGGTGAGCAGGAGCACGGGCGTCCACGCCCCCTGGGCGCGCATCTGGCGCACCATCTCCCGACCGTCCATCACCGGCATGCGCACGTCGGCGACGACGACGTCAGGGCGGTGGGCGGCGTACGCGGCCAGGCCCTGCGCACCGTCGGCAGCGACGACCACGACGAACCCGGCCTGCTCGAAGAACCGGGCCAGCACCGAGGTGATCGCCTCGTCGTCGTCGACCAGGAGCAGCCTGCCCTGCCCCGCGAGGTCCGACCCCGCGGCTGGCACGGGGACGCTCGACCGCGAGCTCCAGTCGTCCATCGGCCTCCCATGCCCGGGGGGCAGAATCTAGCCGACCTGCTCCGACCCCGTCCACGTCCCGTCGCCCGGCGGGCCTGGCTCGGGTCGTCAGGACCGCCACGGGCGGGTGCGTGGCGTCATCGACCGACGTAGTCCGCCAGGTGCTCGCCGGTGAGGGTGGACCGGGCCGCGACCAGGTCGGCCGGGGTGCCTTCGAAGACGATCTGACCTCCCGCACGACCGGCGCCGGGCCCGAGGTCGATGACCCAGTCGGCATGGGCGACGACGGCCTGGTGGTGCTCGATGACGATGGCGGAGGTCCCGGCGTCGACCAGCCGGTCGAGCATGGTGAGCATCTGCTCGACGTCGGCCAGGTGCAGACCGGTGGTCGGCTCGTCGAGCACGAGCGTGCTGGTCTTCTTCTCGCCCATGTGGGTGGCGAGCTTGAGACGCTGGCGCTCGCCGCCGGACAGGGTGGTCATCGGCTGGCCCAGGGTGAGGTAGCCGAGGCCGACGTCGGCCAGGCGGCCCAGGATCGCGTGAGCGGCCGGGGTGCGGGCCTCGCCGCTGCCGAAGAGCGCTTCGGCCTGGGTCACGGACATGGCCAGGACCTGGCTGATGTCGTGGCCGGCCAGGTGGTAGGCCAGCACGGAAGCGTCGAAGCGACGCCCTTCACACTCCTCGCAGGCGGCGGCGACGCCGGACATGAAGGTCAGGTCCGTCTCGACGAAGCCGAGCCCGCCGCACACCGGGCAGGCGCCGTCGGAGTTGGGGCTGAACAGGGACGGCTTGACGCCGTTGGCCTTGGCGAACGCCTTGCGGACGGGGTCGAGCAGGCCCGTGTAGGTCGCGGGGTTGGAGCGCCGGGAACCACGGATCGGGCTCTGGTCGACCCACACCACGCCGTCGCGCCGGGCGACGGAACCTCCGACCAGGGAGCTCTTGCCCGACCCAGCCACCCCGGTCACCACCACCAGGACGCCGAGCGGGATGTCGACGTCCAGGTCCCGCAGGTTGTGGGTGCTGGCGCCACGCACCTGGAGCACGCCGGTGGGTGTCCGCACCGACTCCTTGAGCCGACCGCGGTCGTCCAGGTGCCGACCGGTCAGCGTGCCGCTGGCGCGCAGGGCCGCGGCGGTGCCTTCGAAGACCACCTCTCCCCCGGCGCTGCCCGCACCGGGACCGAGGTCGACCACGTGGTCGGCGGCCTCGATCACCTCGGGTTCGTGCTCGACCACCAGGACGGTGCTGCCCTTGTCCCGCAGGCGGAACAGCAGCCGGGTCATGCGCTGCACGTCGTGCGGGTGCAGACCTGTGGTCGGTTCGTCGAACACGTAGGTCACGTCGGTCAGCGCCGAACCGAGGTGACGGACCATCATCGTGCGCTGCGCCTCGCCGCCCGACAGCGTCCCGGACGCGCGGTCCAGGCTCAGGTAGCCCAGCCCGATCTCGCAGAACGAGTCGAGGATGCGTTGCAGGGTGACCACCAGGGGCGCCACCGAAGGGTCGTCGATCTGACGTACCCAGTCGCCCAGCTCGTCGATCTGCATCGCGCAGGCGTCGGCGATGGAGATCCCGGCGATCTTCGACGAGCGCGCCGCCTGCGACAGGCGGGTCCCGTCGCACTCGGGGCAGGTGGTGACGGTGGCCACCCGGTCCACGAAGGCCCGCACGTGCGGCTGCAGCGCGTCCAGGTCCTTGGACAGGAACGAGCCGCGGACCCGACCGACCAGCCCCTCGTAGGTGACGTTGATGCCTTCAGCCTTGATCTTGGTCGGCTCCTTGTAGAGCAGGTCGGCCAGCTCGGACTCGGTGAAGTCGCCGACCGGCTTGTCAGGGTCGAAGAAGCCAGCACCGCCGTAGATGCGGACGTACCAGCCGCCGACGGTGAACCCGGGAATGGTGATGGCGCCCTGGTTGATCGACTTGGAAGCGTCGTACAGCCCGGACACGTCGATGTCGGCGACGGTGCCCCGTCCTTCGCAGCGCGGGCACATCCCGCCGGTGCGGGCGAACGTCGTCTTGACGGCCTTGCGGTCGCCGACCGTCATGGCGCCGCTCCCCTTGACCGTGGCGAGGTTGAAGGAGAACGCTCCCGGCGGGCCGATGTGCGGTGTCCCGAGGCGGCTGAACAGGATCCGCAGCATGGCGTTGGCGTCGGTGGCGGTGCCGACCGTGGAGCGGACGTCACCGCCCATCCGCCGCTGGTCGACGACGATCGCCGGTGTCAGGCCGTCGAGGAGGTCGACGTCGGGCCGCGCCAGCGTCGGCATGAAACCCTGGAGAAAAGCGCTGTAGGTCTCGTTGATGAGCCGCTGCGACTCGGCGGCGATCGTCGCGTGCACCAGCGAGCTCTTGCCCGAGCCCGACACTCCGGTGAAGACGGTGAGACGCCGTTTGGGGATCTCGACGCTGACGTCCTTGAGGTTGTTCTCCCGAGCGCCGTGCACCCGGATCAGGTCGTGGTTGTCGGCGGGGTGCAGCGTGGGCATGTACTCTCCTGGCGTCGCGGACCTCGGCCCAGCCTAGCCAGGGCTGTCGCCGCCCACCGACCGGCGAGAGGGAACTTCATGGACGCTCCGACGATGACCGACCTGGCCGACCTGGCGGCGACGGTCGAGGTGCAGCCCGACTCGACCGTCTCCCGGACGGTCATGCGCGCCGAGGGGCTGCGGATCGTCCTGTTCGCCTTCGACACCGGCCAGGAGCTGACCGAGCACACGGCGGCCGTGCCTGTGCTGCTCCAGCTGGCCGAGGGACGCATGACAGTGACGGCCGACGGGCGCACCGTCGAGCTGGCACCGGGCGGTGCGATCCACCTGGGCGCCCGGCTGCCGCACGCCCTGACGGCGCTGGAGCCGTCGAAGCTCGTGCTGGCGATGCTCGACCCCCGCTGACCAGCACCGCCGACGAGCGGCACCGCTGGCAGACTAGGCGGATGCGACTCCACGACCCGAGCCACCGCGACTTCGCCTCGGACAACCATGCGGGCCTGCACCCCGAGGTGCTGGCGGCCCTGGTCGATGCCAACGGCGGCCACGTGCACTCCTACGGCGACGACCCGTACAGCGCGCGGCTCGCCGAGGTGGTGGTCGAGCACTTCGGGCCGACGGCCCAGGCGTACCCGGTCTTCAACGGCACCGGGGGCAACGTGGTGGCGCTGTCGGCCATGACCCCGCGCTGGGGTGCGGTCATCACTACCGCCAGCGCCCACATGCACACCGACGAGGCCGGCGCGCCGGAGCGGATGGCCGGGCTGAAGCTGCTCACGACACCGGCCGACAGCGGCAAGCTCACCGTGGCGGCGCTGGCCGCGGCAGCCGAGGTCGAACGGGGCGTGCACTCCCCCCAGCCCACGACGGTCGCCCTCACCCAGTCCACCGAGCTGGGCACGACCTACACCCCGGAGGAGACCGCAGCCCTGACCGACCTGGCGCACGCCCGGGGCCTGCGGGTCTACGTCGACGGTGCCCGGCTGGCCAACGCCGCGGCCCACCTCGGCCTGCCGCTGCGCGCGCTCACCACCGACGTCGGGGTCGACGTGGTGACCCTGGGCGGCACCAAGAACGGCGCCCTGGACGCCGAGGTGGTCGTGGTGCTCGACCCGCGCTCGACCGGCGGTACCGAGCACGTGCGCAAGATGGACGCCCAGCTGTCCAGCAAGGCACGGTTCGCCGCCGCACAGCTGGTCGCCCTCTACGGCACCGGCCTCTGGCTGGAGTGCGCGCGCCAGGCCAACACCATGGCCAGGCGTCTGGCCGACGGCCTGGCCACGATCCCCGGGGTGCAGATCACCACCCCGGTCCAGGCCAACGCGGTCTTCGCACAGATCCCGCCTGCGACCACGGCCCGGCTGCGCGAACGCTGGATGTTCCACGACTGGACACCCGACGGGTCGTCGGTGCGTCTCATGTGCGCCTGGGACACCGACGAGAGCGATGTCGACACGTTCGTCGAGACGGCCCGCCCGGTGGGATGACGCCTTCCCGGCGACCGTGCCGCGCAGGTCAACGGTTCGGGTGAGGGCCGGCGCGAGGCCTTGGGCTCGACGGTGGGTTTGCGCTAGTGTGCGGCCTCGTCAGTACGTCGATGGGTTGCGGTACTGGGTGGATGTGGCGCCAGGCGCCGGGCCTGCTCAGCACCCAGGAGACGAGGAGCTTTCGGCTCGTGTCGCCCGGAAC
>JAVBSR010000026.1:0-18758 GCA_031556715.1 Cellulomonas sp. | reverse complement strand
CATCGCCACGCTGCACCCGCTGACCGGCGACGTGGTGCGCACCGAGCAGCAGATGCACATCTTCCCGGCCAGCCACTACGTCGCCGGGCCTGAGCGCATGGAAAAAGCCATCACCGGGATCGAGGCCGAGCTGGCCGAGAGGCTGGACGAGCTCAACCGCCAGAACAAGCTGCTGGAAGCCCAGCGGCTGCAGATGCGCACCACCTACGACGTGGAGATGATGCGCCAGATCGGTTCCTGCGCGGGCATCGAGAACTACTCCCGCCACATCGACGGGCGCGGTCCGGGCAGCGCACCGAACACCCTGCTGGACTTCTTCCCCGAAGACTTCCTGCTGGTGGTGGACGAGTCGCACGTCACGGTGCCGCAGATCGGCGCCATGTTCGAGGGCGACTCGTCCCGGAAACGAGAGCTGATCGACCACGGGTTCCGGCTGCCCTCGGCGGCGGACAACCGGCCGCTGCGCTGGGAGGAGTTCGTCGACCGGATCGGGCAGACCGTGTACCTGTCGGCCACGCCGGGCGCGTACGAGCTGTCCATGGCCGACGGTGTGGTCGAGCAGATCATCCGGCCCACCGGGCTGGTCGACCCGCAGGTCGTCGTGAAACCGACCAAGGGCCAGATCGACGACCTCATCGACGAGATCCGCACCCGGACCGAGCGCAACGAGCGGGTGCTGGTGACCACCCTGACCAAGAAGATGTCGGAAGACCTCACCGACTACCTGCTCGACAAGCACATCCGGGTGCGCTACCTGCACTCCGAGGTGGACACCCTGCGCCGGGTCGAGCTGCTGCGAGAGCTGAGGCTGGGGGAGTACGACGTCCTCGTCGGCATCAACCTGCTGCGCGAAGGGCTGGACCTGCCCGAGGTGTCGCTGGTGGCGATCCTCGACGCGGACAAAGAAGGGTTCCTGCGGTCGGGCACATCCCTGATCCAGACCATCGGCCGGGCGGCCCGGCACGTGTCCGGCGAGGTGCACATGTACGCCGACCGGATCACCGACGCGATGGCCAAGGCCATCGACGAGACCAGCCGACGTCGGGCCAAGCAGGTCGCTTTCAACACCGAGCACGGCATCGACCCGACACCGCTGCGCAAGAAGATCGGCGACATCACCGACCTGCTCGCCCGCGAGGACGCCGACACGGCCGAGCTGCTCGGATCCGGCCGCACCACCAGCCGCGGAACCTCGCCCGTCCCGCGGGCGGGCGTCCCGGCCGACGAGCGCCGTCAGCTGGTCGGCGCCGCCGCGGGCGACCTGGCCGGTCTCATCCAGGAGCTCACCGACCAGATGCACGCTGCCGCTGCCGAGCTGCAGTTCGAGCTGGCGGCCCGGCTGCGGGACGAGATCAGCGACCTCAAGCGGGAGCTGCGCCAGCTCCAGGCCGCGACCGCCTGACCTGCTGCCACCGCCTGCCCCTGCTCCTGCCCTGCCGCGACCGCCTGCACGCTGCCGCGACTGCACCGGGGTGACCCCGGTGGCACGGCTGCCCGGGCGTGCCGTAAGGTGGCGGCTTCGGAGGGGAGTACTCCCTGCGACGTCATCGTCAGCACGGTGGCCCATGTGGTCACCCGGTGGCGTCGGGCGGGCGGCACCTGGTGCCGGCGGCCGGACGAGACCTCCGCGTCCTAGCCGTCCTCACAGAATGGCAGCCGCCATGGCCCGCGCCTGTTTCCCGTCCCCTCCGCCCCGGCCCCTGCAGCCCACCCGCGCGAAGGGGGCATGACCGTGCACGTCGACGCAACGACCTGGACGGTCTCGATGGTGGCCGTCGTCGCCGTGCTCGCCTTCGACCTCCAGCGCATCGTCAGGCACCCTCACGTGCCCAGCGCCAGGGAGAACTGGCTGGCCCTGGCGGTCTACTCCGCCGCCGCCGCGCTCTTCGGCGGGTGGATAGCGATCGTCTACGGCGGTCAGTCTTCCATGGAGTTCTTCGGTGGATGGCTGACCGAAAAATCGTTGTCGGTCGACAACCTCTTCGTCTTCATGATCATCATGGCCAGGTTTGCCGTGCCCCGGCAGTATCAGCAGGCGGCACTCTTGGTGGGCATCATCTTGGCCCTGGTGCTGCGGACCGGGTTCATCCTCCTGGGGGCGGCCGCCATCGATGCGTTCACCTGGGTGTTCTACCTGTTCGGGCTGTTCTTGCTGTGGACGGCCTGGAAGGTCGGCAAGGACAAGCACGAGGAAGGGGACGAGTACCGGCCGCCCCGCATCGTGTCGCTGGTGCAGCGCGTGCTCCCGTCGACCGACGAGTACCACGGGACGAGGCTGACCGTCGTCGAGGGCGGGCGTCGTCTGGTGACGCCGATGCTCCTGGTGCTCGTGGCGATCGGCATGACCGACGTGATGTTCGCCGTCGACTCGGTGCCCGCGATCTTCGGGATCACCCACGAGCCCTATCTGGTGCTGATGGCCAACGCTTTCGCGCTGATGGGTCTGCGTCAGCTGTACTTCCTGCTCGGCGGGCTGCTGAGCCAGCTGGTCTACCTCAACGCGGGCCTGGCGGTGCTGCTGGGGTTCATCGGCGTCAAGCTGGTGCTGCACGCCCTGGCCGAGAACGAGCTGCCGTTCGTCAACGGTGGTGAGCACGTCACGTGGGCGCCGGACATCCCGTCGTGGCTGAGCCTCGTCGCGATCGTCGTGATTCTCGGCGCCACCGTGCTGGCGTCGTTGTGGCACCAGCGGCACCACCGTGAAGCAGCGTGAAGCGTTAGGGTGAACCTGACTACGCGGCCGTAACCTACGGCTGCGTAGGTTACGCTGGTGACGTGACCACCACAGCGGACACTGTCGTCCATCACCGGCCGCCGACACAGGTCGTCGTCCCTGACGAACCGCTGACCGAGGTGCTGCGCCGGGCAGTCCGCGAGCACCCCGGCGTCGTCGCGGTGGACTTCATGGGCCAGCCGACCACCTACCGCCAGCTGTCTGTGCAGATCAGCAAGGCCGCCAGCGCGCTGCGGGCCCTGGGGGTGGGACGCGGCGACCGGGTGGCGCTCGTCATGCCGAACTGCACCAGCCACGTCGTGGCCTTCTGGGCGACGCTGCGCCTGGGTGCGATCGTCGTCGAGCACAACCCTCTGTACACCGCCGCGGCCCTGGCCCACCAGCTGGCAGACTCCGGTGCCACCGTCGTGCTGGCCTGGAGCAAGGCCGTCCCGGCGGTGCTGGAGGCGCAGCCCAGCACCGACGTGCAGACCGTCGTCGCGGTGGACCTGGCCCGCGACCTGCCGACGAAGAGCCGGCTGGCGTTGCGTCTGCCGGTGCGCAAGGCCCGGGAGACGGCCGCGAAGATGCGCGGTCCGGTGCCGAAGGACGTGCGGTGGTGGCACCAGCTGGTCGCCGCGTCCGAGCCGTCGGGTGCCGGGACCGAGCCGGCCGCCGACGACCTGGCCCTGCTCCAGTACACCGGCGGTACCACGGGCACCCCGAAGGGCGCCATGCTCACCCACCGGAACCTGGTGGCGAACGTCATCCAGGGTGAGGCCTGGACCGGCCTGAAGCCCGGGCGCGAGACGGTGTACGGGGTGCTGCCGTTCTTCCACGCCTTCGGCATGACGCTGTGCCTGGGGTTCGCGGCGCAGATCGCCGCGACCCTCGTGGTCTTCCCCAGCTTCGACCCCGACCAGGTGATCGCGGCCCAGCGACGGCGGCCCGGCACCTTCCTGCCGGCAGTGCCGCCGATGCTGGACCGGCTGGTCGACGCCGCCGAACGGCACGGCGTCTCGCTGGCGTCGTTCCGCTACGTCATCAGCGGTGCCATGGCCCTGCCGGCCGCGACCGCCCGACGCTGGGAGGAGACGACCGGCGGGCTGGTCATCGAGGGCTACGGCATGACGGAGACCTCCCCGGTGGCCCTGGGCAACCCGCTGACCCCAGACCGCCGGCCCGGCGCGCTGGGCATACCGTTCCCGTCGACCGAGATCCGGCTGGCCGACCCTGACGGTCCGCTGAGAGAAGCCACGCCCGGCGCCACCGGCGAGCTGCTGGTGCGTGGGCCGCAGGTGTTCTCCGGCTACTGGAACCAGCCCGAGGAGACGGCTTTCCAGCTGTTGGACGACGGCTGGCTGCGTACCGGCGACCTGGTCCGCATCGACGACGACGGGTACGTCTACCTCGTGGACCGCCTCAAGGAGATCATCGTCACCGGTGGGTTCAAGGTCTACCCGTCGGAGGTCGAGGACCACCTGCGCGGGCTGGAGGGCATCGAGGACGTGGCCGTCGTCGGGGTGCCCGAACCAGGCCGGGGCGAGTCGGTCGTCGCGGCGATCGTGCTCAAGGTGGGCCACAGCGTCGACACGGTCGACCTTGCCGCGGTGCGCGCCTGGGGTGAGCAGCGTCTCGCCCGGTACGCCCTGCCCAAGCGCCTGGTGGTGCTCACCGAGCTGCCGCGCTCCCAGGTGGGCAAGGTGCTGCGCCGTGTCGTCCGTGAGCACGTCCTGCGCCGCGACGAGACCTCACCGCCACCGGGGATGTGACCCGGTCTCGCCTCTGCGGGCATCACCGACGGCGCGCTCTCAGCCCGATGCATGCGTGACGGGATGGACGGTGGAAGCCGCTGTCCCGGTGGTACCATCGCTCGCCCGGGGGGACCTCGACCAAGGACATGCCAGCATGAGCGATTCTTTCCCTTACCATGTGCAGCCGGACGGGTTGCGGCTTGACCCAAAGCTTGGCCTTGACGACGAGCAGGAGCGTCGGCTGCGCGACTGTGCCTGGGAACGGATCGTCGTGGGTGTCGACGACGCGGACGATTTCTGCGAGTACATAGAAGGCGAGATCGAGCTCGACGACGAGGTGCTCACCCAGGCCTTCGACCAGCTGCTCGACGCCCGGCGTGCCCAGCAGGAAGCGTGGTCGGCCGAGATTCAGACGACGGCCCTGACCAGTGCGTTCGCAGACCTGGCCGAGATCGGCGTGGTCGCGCGTGAAGCCTTCACCTGTTGCGGCACCTGCGCCTCGGCCGAGATCTACGACGAGCGCGACGACTCGCGGGTCTGGCGCGGCTACGTCTATTTCCACAGCCAGGATGCCGAGCGCATCACCGAAGACCGGCAGACCTATGTCGGCTACGGAGCGTTTCTCGAGCCGGTCTATTCTGCTGACGAGTGGAATGCACTCAGCGCCGCGGAGAAGGACGAGGCTTACGGGCGGCTGGTCACCGACCTGATGCGCGACGAGGTCATCCCGGCTCTCGAAGGTCGCGGTATCGAGGTCGAGTGGGACGGCGACCTCGGCCAGCGCATCCTGCTGAAAGGCGTGGACTGGTACGCCGACGTCCGCTGATCGTCACGGCCGGCAGGCCTGACCTTCCGACGCCATGACTCACCAGCCTCGCTGGCGCCACTCGCGCAGGTGGGGGCGTTCGTCGCCGAGGGTGGTGGCCAGGCCGTGCCCAGGACGGACCGTGGTCTCGTCGGGGTAGATGCCGAAGACGCGGACCACCAGGTCGGTGTAGAGCAGGTCGAAGTTGTCGGGGGCCGTGGTCATGCCCGGTCCACCAGGGAACAGCGAGTCGCCGACGAACAGGTGGGTGCGGACCTCACGGTGCGGGCGGTCCTCCGGCACGGCCACGGTGATCGAGCCGGGGGTGTGCCCGCGCAGGGCGACGATGTCGGCCGTGACCGAACCGATCGGCAGCCGGTCGCCCTGACGCAGGGCGCGGTGCACCGGCACCCCGGTCGTGGCGGTGACAGCGTCGGCGTCGTCGTACCCGGCCACCACCTGAGCGTGGGTCGCCGCGACGATGTCGGCCAGGGCGCCGAGGTGGTCGTCGTGGCGGTGCGTGACGACGATGGTGTCCAGCGTCGGACGAGGCAGGCCGGAGCCGACCAGGGCCAGCACCGCCTGGGGGTCGGCGCCCGGGTCGATGAGCACCTGGCGGCCGGCCGTGGGGTCGCTGAGCAGGTAGACGTTGGTCGCCAGCTCGCCGACCACGATCCGGCGTAGCTGTATCACGCCCAGCTGCTCGAGGTCGTTGTCGTCGTCCACCGGCTCATCATGTCAGCAACGAGGTGGATCGACGCCGCGACCAGCCAGTTCGAGGACGGTCGGTCACGGCCACAGGCGCGCGAACGCCTGGTGGTTGCGAGAGGCGGCGTCGGGGACCGCGAAGACGATCCTGGTGAAGCGACCCGCGAGCTCCGGGTCGGCCAGGAGCTCGTGCCACAGGCCGGCGACCACGGTGGGGTCGTTGGCGAAGACGCCGCAGCCGAACGCGCCGAGGACGAGGGTGGTGCAGCCGTGGTCGCCGAACGCGCGCAGGGTGTTGCGCATCTTCAGCCGCAGGTCCCGTTCGACCCGTGGACGGTCGACGGTGGCGAGGTTCTGCTTCATGGCCCCGACGTTGGGCGCGGCGACGGTGAAGAAGTCGACCCGAGGGCGGTCGTCCAACCAGCGCCCGGCATCGTCGCGGATGATGGGCACGGCGGGGGAGTAGACGCCCCGGCTGGTGTAGAAGTACGCGTTCTTGTCGGTCCGGCTCGGAGCGTAGAACTCGGCGGCGACCGACTCGAGCGAGAACGGCAGCAGCGACGCATAGCTGATGGCCTCCTCCTGGGCCAGGGAA
The DNA here is from genome assembly GCA_031556715.1 of Cellulomonas sp. GTDB lineage: Bacteria > Actinomycetota > Actinomycetes > Actinomycetales > Cellulomonadaceae > Cellulomonas. The sequence goes on along the minus strand of JAVBSR010000026.1, from coordinate 12,183 downwards.
CCGTTGCGCCAGCCGCCGCCGGGCTTGGTGGCCGAGGCGAACACCATGACGCCGACCCGCTGGTCGGCCGGCCCTCGCGCCTCGCGGGTCATGACCTCGACCACGGACCTGGCCTCGACCGTCACGACCGTGGCCAGCGCGCCGGAGGTCGGGCCGAGCGGGGGCATCTCGGGCGGTGTCACCACAGCGGCCTCGGGCACGAGGTCCTGGTGGGCGAGGAAGTACTGCTCGTTCTCGACGGCAATCTGCCGCCGGTCGTTCCTGTTCATGTCACCTTCTCGGTAGGGTTTTCTCGGGACCCGTTTTTCTCGGGTGTGGCATTCTTGGGCACCGTCGCAGCAACGCAGCCTCGGCGCGTGGTGGTGTTCAGCCCGCAGCTGGTTCGGCGGAGCTTCCCAGGTCGTCGACGTACCTGCAGGTATACGTCACCTCGGGCGTCATGGCTGGCCTTCTCTCGTTCTGGCGGTGGCCCGAGCATCGCAGACGCAAGCACTTCATGTCAACATGACTACTAGGACGTTCCTCAGGTACCCCGGACTGGCGGGAGCCGGCAGCGGCCACCTCGGCCGCGTCTGCGGGGCTGCCGCCGCGAGATCGTCCTCGCCCGTCGGCGGGGCAAGCATGATGGTGCGAAGAATGGGCCGGAGTCGACGGTGCGCGTGTACCGGGCTGAGCCTCGTGTCGCTGGCTCGTGACGTTCCCGTACATCGCGGACGCACAACACCTACGATGCGACGGTGCTGTCCGGAGACGTGCTGTCGCAGTGGTTGCAGAGACGCAACGGATCGGTCGTCGCCGGTTCTCGGATCTCGCTGACGCGCGGCGGGTTCTTGCGTGTCTCGGACGAGGTCAACTCCCGTCCGGTGCAGGTCGCCCTGCCGGTGACGCACGGTGGGCAGGCCGCCGTGGCTCGGGTGCTGGACCCGTCCGGTACGGTCCTGGCGCTGCGGGTGCAGGCGGTGTCGTCGACCCAGGAGAAGGCCCGCCAGATGGAACGCCTGCTCAGCATGGTGACCGTGGCCACCGCGGCCAAGGAGCGCCCTGACCGGTTCCCTGCGGTGCTGCCGGTGGACGAGTCGTTCGTGATGGTGGTGCCCGGCACCGAGATGCCGATGACCGGGCCTCAGCCGGAGTACGAGCTGTGGTGCGACCTCATGGCCTGGTGCCCTCGCGACCTCAACAGCTGGCAGCCGGCGGCCGGACAGCCCCGGGACCTGCTCGTGGTGCTCGACGCCTTCCTGCCGCTGCTGGCCACGGTGCAGGCGACGCACGAAGACCTGGGCATCGTGCACCGGGACATCACCCCGAACAACGTGCTGGTCGACGGTCAGGGCCGACTGCTGCTGGCCGACTGGGGCATCGCCCACGGCCTGAGCGCGGGCCAGACCTCGACGCGCACCGAGCTGGTCGGCAACCGGGGGTTCTCCCTGCCGCCGGAGATGCTGGCCGGCGACCCGTCGGTCGGCCGGTACACAGACGCCTGGTACCTGGGGTCGCTGCTGACCTGGATGCTGACCGGCCAGCCGCCCGGGCCCCAGCACGGACCCACCTGGTTGCCCCCGGGGATGCCCACCGGGCCCGCGGGCGAGCAGGTCGCGGCCGCGGTCCAAGGCCTGTGCCACCGCGACCCGCGGGGACGCCTCGACCTGCCCCAGGCCTGGGCCCACCTGTCTGCCACCGCCCAGGGTCGGCCCGTCGCCCCCCTCGTCCTGCCGGTGGTGCCGGACACCACCGTGGTCGGACGGACCCCCGAACCCGCCGAGCTGTCGACCGGTCATGACCCGCTCCCGGTCGAGGTGGCGGTCGGCCCAGCCCCGGGCGCGCGGTCGAGGCGGCCGCTGTGGGTCGCTCTCGGGGTTGCGGGACTGTGCGGGACGCTGGCCGTCGGAGCGCTGGTCTGGAGACCCTGGAACCGTGCGGACCCGTCCGACGGTGCCGCGGCATCGTCCGCGCCGCCCGTCGAGGGAGCCGCGTGCCTGGTCGGGACCTGGGAGGCTGACGCGACCGAGGCCCTGGTTCCCCGCCAGGTGCTCGACGAGGCAGGCGCCGACGTGCAGGTCGAGGGGAAGGGCACGGTCGAGTTCGCCGACCGGGGCTTCACCAGGGACATCGACCTCCGGGTGTCGTGGACCGACCAGTCGTCGACCGCGCAGGGGACGTCCTTCTACCAGCGTCGTCAAGGCACGTACAGCGTCGACGGCGACTCGATCGTGCTCGCCCCGACCCTGCTGGAACAGGTGCAGGACGGCGAGTACGCCAGCCAGCAGGGCAACGTCATCGACACCACCTGGACCTACACCTGCTCGGGGTCGACCTTCACGGTGCTGACGTGGCAGAACGAGGGTTTCGACCAGGTGGTCGACCCGGTGACGTACCACCGGACGTGACCGTGCGGGGCAGACGGCAGAGGCCGCGGGTCGAACTGGTGTGCGATCGGGCGAGCACGTAGACTCACCCCTCGTGAACGACCGTCTGGTGGTGCGCGGTGCTCGTGAGCACAACCTGCGCGACGTGAACCTCGACATCCCGCGGGACCGTCTGGTGGTGTTCACAGGGCTGTCCGGGTCCGGCAAGTCGTCGTTGGCCTTCGACACGATCTTCGCCGAGGGGCAGCGGCGGTACGTCGAGTCGCTGTCGGCCTATGCGCGGCAGTTCCTCGGCCAGATGGACAAGCCGGACGTGGACTTCATCGAGGGGCTGTCCCCGGCGGTGTCGATCGACCAGAAGTCGACCAACCGCAACCCCCGCTCCACCGTCGGCACCATCACCGAGGTGTACGACTACCTGCGGCTGCTGTTCTCCCGGGCCGGCACGCAGCACTGCCCGGTGTGCGGCGAGAAGGTCACCGCACAGACCCCGCAGCAGATCGTCGACCGGCTGCTGGAGCTGCCGGAGGGCACCCGGTACCAGGTGCTCGCGCCGGTGGTGCGCGGACGCAAGGGCGAGTACGCCGAGCTGTTCGCCGAGCTGCAGACCAAGGGTTTCTCCCGGGTGCGGGTGGACGGCGAGGTGCACCCGCTGAGCGAGCCGCCGACCCTGGAGAAGAAGCTCAAGCACGACATCGAGGTCGTCGTCGACCGCCTGGTGGCCCGCGACGGTGTGCAACGGCGGCTCACCGACTCGGTCGAGACCGCGCTCGGCCTGGCGGGGGGCCTGCTGGTCGTGGACCTCGTGGACGCGGAACCCGACGACCCGGACCGGCAGCGTCGCTACTCCGAGCAGCGGGCCTGCCCGAACGACCATCCGCTGGCCCTCGACGAGATCGAGCCGCGCACCTTCTCCTTCAACGCTCCCTACGGTGCCTGCCCGGAGTGCACCGGTCTCGGCTCCCGCCTGGAGGTGGACCCTGACCTGGTGGTGCCCGACGACGAGCTGAGCCTCGCCGACGGGGCCATCGCGCCGTGGGCGCAGACCTCCTCGGAGTACTTCGACCGTGTCCTCACCTCGCTGTCCGAAGACCTGGGCTTCTCGATGACCACCCCGTGGCGGGCGCTGCCGTCCCGGGCCAAGGAAGCCGTGCTGCACGGCCAGGACTACAAGCTGCAGGTCCGCTACCGCAACCGCTGGGGCCGGGAACGGCACTACGCCACAGGATTCGAGGGCGTCATCTCGTTCTTGCAGCGGCGGCACGAGGAGACCGACTCGGAGTGGGCCAAGGACAAGTACGAGGCGTACATGCGCCAGGTGCCGTGCCCGGCCTGCGGCGGTGCCCGCCTGAAGCCCGAGGTGCTGGCCGTGAAGGTCGCCGGGCTGTCCATCGCCGAGGTCTGCGACCTGCCCGTCGGTGAGGCGCGCGACTTCCTCGACCGGCTCGACCTGGGCGTGCGGGAGCGCGTCATCGCCGGGCAGGTGCTCAAGGAGATCCAGGCCCGGCTGGGGTTCCTGCTCGACGTCGGCCTGGACTACCTGACGCTGTCACGCGGTGCGGCCACCTTGTCCGGCGGGGAGGCGCAGCGCATCCGCCTGGCCACCCAGATCGGGTCGGGGCTGGTCGGGGTGCTGTACGTGCTGGACGAACCGTCGATCGGGCTGCACCAGCGGGACAACCGGCGGCTCGTCGACACCCTGACCCGGCTGCGCGACCTGGGCAACACGCTCATCGTCGTCGAGCACGACGAGGAGACCATCCGCGCCGCCGACTGGATCGTCGACATCGGTCCAGGGGCGGGGGAGCACGGCGGCCGTGTGGTGCACTCCGGCACGCTGCCCGGGCTGCTGGACTCTTCGGAGTCCGTCACCGGCGCCTACCTGGCCGGACGCCGGTCGATCCCCATGCCGCAGGTGCGCCGACCGGTCGACCGGTCGAAGATGCTCACTGTCGTCGGTGCCCGGGAGCACAACCTGCGCGACATCGACGTGTCGTTCCCGGTGGGGGTGTTCACCGCGGTCACCGGGGTGTCGGGCTCGGGCAAGTCGACGCTGGTCAACGCGATCCTCTACACGGTGCTGGCCAACGAGCTCAACGGCGCGCGGCAGGTGGCAGGCAGGCACCGGCGGGTCACCGGGCTCGACCACGTGGACAAGGTGGTGCACGTCGACCAGGGGCCGATCGGCCGCACGCCCCGGTCGAACCCCGCGACGTACACCGGGGTGTGGGACCACGTGCGCAAGCTGTTCGCGCAGACCACCGAGGCCAAGGTGCGCGGGTACACCCCGGGACGGTTCTCGTTCAACGTCAAGGGCGGCCGTTGCGACGCCTGCTCTGGTGACGGCACCATCAAGATCGAGATGAACTTCCTGCCTGACGTGTACGTGCCGTGCGAGGTCTGCCACGGCGCCCGGTACAACCGGGAGACCCTGGAGGTCCACTTCAAGGGCAAGACGGTCGCCGACGTCCTGGCCATGCCGATCGAGGAGGCCGCGGAGTTCTTCGCCGCGGTCCCGGCCATCTCGCGGCACCTGAAGACCTTGGCGGACGTGGGGCTGGGCTACGTGCGGCTCGGCCAGCCGGCCCCGACCCTGTCCGGCGGCGAGGCCCAACGCGTCAAGCTGGCCTCCGAGCTGCAGCGCCGTTCCACCGGCAAGACGGTCTACGTGCTCGACGAACCGACGACCGGTCTGCACTTCGAGGACGTCCGCAAGCTGCTCGGAGTCCTGCAGTCGCTGGCCGACAAGGGCAACACGGTCATCGTCATCGAGCACAACCTCGACGTGATCAAGAACGCCGACTGGGTCGTCGACATGGGCCCCGAAGGTGGGTCCGGCGGCGGGGTCGTCGTCGCCGAGGGCACTCCCGAGCACGTCGCCACGGTGGAGGCCAGCCACACGGGGCGTTTCCTCGTCGACACCCTGGGTGTGGCGCCCGTGGCGGTCAGCGCCTGAGAGACCACCAGCGGCTCGGCGAAGGGGGCGGCGCCCGAGCCGTCCAGCGCGTCGATGTAGCGCAGGACGATGCCCTCGCGCAGCGCCCAGAGCGAGATCGTCAGCGTCGACACCCCGAACAGTCGGGCTCGGGCGTCCGCCGAGCACCTCGTCGCGCACCGTCGTGAGCGCCGAGACAGGCCCGATCGGCGGGGCTGGCCCTAGGACCCGTCGTCGGCACCCAGGCGCTGCAAGGCTCGCACGACCGTGGCCGCGTCGACGCACCCGACGCTCGTGCCTTTGGCGTCGAGCACGGTCGGGGCGCCCTCGGCGGTCAGCAGCGTGTCGAGCACGTCTTCCAGCCGGTCGCCCAGCCGCACGTGCCGGTCCGACGGCTGGCCGTGCGTCGGCGAGACGTCGCCAGGTTCCAGGCTTCCCAGGGACAGCAGACGCGCGGTACGGCCACGTCCGACCAGGTCGGCCACTGCCGCCGACGCGGGCTGGGCGACCACCTCCAGCGGCGGTGCGAGCTGTTCCAGCCGGGCGCCGGTGGACAGCACCGCGACCCGGTCGGCCATGCGAACGGCCTCGTCGATGTCGTGGGTGACCATGATCACCGTGGTGCCCAGGTGGCGTTGCAGCGCTAAGAACTCCTCCTGGAGGCGACGCCGGCCCACCGGGTCCACAGCTCCGAACGGCTCGTCCATGAGCAGCACGGGCGGATCGGCCGCCAGGGCCCGAGCCACCCCGACCCGCTGCTGCTGACCACCGGACAGCTCGTGCGGGTACCGGCGGGCGTATGTGTCCGCATCGAGCCCGACCAGGTCCAACAGCTCGGTCACCCGGCCTGCGGTGCGGGCCCGGGACCAGCCCAGCAGGCGCGGCACGGTCGCGACGTTCTGCTCGACCGTGCGGTGCGGGAACAGCCCGACGCCCTGGATGACGTACCCGATGCGGCGGCGCAGCGTGACCGGGTCGGAGCGGGTGACGTCGACCCCCGCGACCTCGATGCGGCCCGACGTCGGCTCGACCAAGCGGTTCGCCATGCGCAAGGTGGTGGACTTGCCGCACCCGGACGCGCCGACGAGCACCAGCAGCTCGTGCTCGGCGACCTCCAGGCTCAGGTCGGCCACGGCGACCTGCCCCGGATACTCCTTGCGTACGTGCTCGAAGATGATGGCCGCCATCCTCCGACCGTAACCGCTCGCACCGACTGGCGCGGCCACCGCGCACCGGTTGTGGGACGATTCCGAGCGCCGTGTGGGTGGCGCCCGGTAGCGTCTGGAGACGTGCCGCCGAACCCGTGGTTCTCCTGGGACTACCTGCAGCGCGCCTGGCCGGACGTGAGCCAGGCGCTGAGCCAGCACGTCTCGTTGACCGTCCAGGCGGTGCTCGTGGCCGCCGCGATCGCGTTCCCGCTGGCCTTTCTCGCCCATCTGCGGCCGCGCTGGGCGGCACCGGTGCTCTCGACGACCGCGGCGCTGTACACCATCCCCTCGCTGGCGCTGTTCGCGCTGCTCGCGCCGTGGACCGGCATCGGGCGGGTCACCGTGCTCATCGGGCTGGTGGTCTACGCCCTGCTGCTGCTGACCCGTGGCATCCTCACTGGGCTGCGGGCCACGGACCCGGCGGTCACCGACGCAGCCCGAGGCATGGGGTACTCGCGGGCGGCTCTGCTGCTGAAGGTCGAGCTGCCGCAGGCGCTGCCGGCGGTGTTCTCCGCCCTCCGGCTGACCACGGTCTCCACGGTGGCGCTGGTCACGGTCGGTGTCGTCGTCGGCTACGGCGGGCTGGGCCAGCTGCTGTTCCGGGGCCTGCGCAGCAACTACCGCGCCGAGGTGATGACGGCCACGGTGCTGTGCCTGGCCGTGGCCCTGGTGGCCGACCTGGTGCTGGCGGTCGTCGGACGGCTGGTCACCCCGTGGGCGCGTCGAGGGTCGGGCGGGAGGTGAGCGCGTGGACATCCTGACCGAGGCGTTCCGCTGGCTCAACGACCCGCTGAACTGGACCGGCCCGTCCGGGGTGCTGGCGCTGGGGTGGACCCACATCTGGATCTCCGCGGCGGCGACGGCGCTGGCCGCGGTCGTCGGGCTGCCTGCGGGGGCCTGGCTCGGCCACCGGGGGCGTGGCCGGGCGCTGGGAGTCGCGGTCGCCAACACCACCAGGGCGTTGCCGACCCTGGCTCTGCTCGCCCTGCTCGCAGCGTCGGGGACGTTCGGTGCGCAGGCCACCATCCTGGCGTGCGCGGTGTTCGCGCTGCCGCCGTTGCTGTCCGGGGCCGTGGACGGGCTGGCCTCGGTGGACCCGCAGGTGCGGGATGCGGCCCGTGGCGTCGGCCTGTCCGCTCGGGGGCGGCTGTGGCTGGTCGAGGTGCCTCTGGCTGTGCCGGTGATCGGCGCCGGGGTGCGCACCGCCGCCGTCCAGGTGGTGGCCACGGTCCCGCTGGCTGCGCTGGTCGGCGGGGAGAGCTTGGGTACTGTCGTGGTGACCGGGTTCGGTACTCAGCGCTACGGACAGGTGGTCGCTGGAGGGCTTCTCGTGGTGGTGCTGTGCCTGGCGGTCGAGGGCTTGCTCGCCGTGGCGCAGCGGCTGCTGACACCACGCGGCCTCCGAGCACGCAACAGCGCCAGGCGTCGGGCTGGAGCGGCAGCATGACGACTGGGCGGTTCCGCCGAAGGGTTGAGACCAGCGTCGCAGGAAGCGACAAATCGACAGAAAGAAGAACACTGTGAAGAGATATTCCGTTCTTGCCGCTGCGCTCGCTGCGCTCGGACTGTTGGTGGCCGGCTGCGGCGACCCAGGGTCGGGCGGCGGGAAGACGCAGGCGCCCGCGAGCGCCGGTGGCGGCAGTTCCTGCGCCCCGGTCAAAGGTGACCAGCTTACTGTGCTGGCCGACGACAAGCACCTGCAAAACTCCGACAACGTGGTCGCCGCGTTCAACCAGGAATTCGCCAGCGCGCACCCGGCCGCTGTGGAGGCTCTCAACGCCGTGGCGGCGGTGCTGGACACCAAGGGGCTGGTGGAGATGAACAAGGAGGTGGATCTCGACCACAGGACGTCACCCGAGGTCGCCGCCGATTTTGTCCGGGACAACAATTTGGCTGCGGCGGATCCCAGTGCTGGAGCGGGAACCGCCGTGGTCGTGGGTGCAGCCGACTTCTCCTCCGAGAGTGTCACGTTGGCCGAGATCTACGCGGCGGTCCTCGATTCTGCTGGATTCTCAGCCAGTACTCAGACGATCGGAAATCGTGAGACCTACTACCCGGCGCTGGTCTCCGGCAGCATCAAGGTGGTGCCGGAGTATGCGGCGTCGCTCGCCGACTTCATCAACGGTCGGGTCAACGGCGCCGACGCCCCGTCGATCTCCGATCCCGACATCGTCACGACGATGGCGGCGTTGACTCCGCTGGCCGACGAGCAAGGCCTCACCATGGGCACGGCCTCGGCCGCCCAGGACCAGAACGCCTTCGCGGTCACCACCGCCTTCGCCGAGAAGCATGGTGTCGGAACGCTGTCCGAGCTGGCCGAGACCTGCGGCACCGGGCTCGTGCTGGCCGGTCCGCCCGAGTGCCCCGAGCGGCCGTTCTGCCAGATCGGGCTGGAGGAGACCTACGGCCTGCGGGTCGGCCAGTTCAAGTCCTACGACTTCGCGCTGATCGGGCAGGCGATCCGCCAGGGAGACGCGACCGTCGGGGTCGTGCTGTCGTCGGACGGCTCGCTGGCAGCTGGATGATCGGCGACCTGTGGCTGGGCTCGGCCCAGCCACAGGTCACAGCCCGTACGCCTCCAGGAAGCGGAGCCACACCTCCGACAGGGTCGGGTACGACGGGACGGCGTGCCACAAGCGGTCCAGCGGCACCTGCCCGACGACGGCGACCGTCGCGGCGTGCAGCATCTCGGTGACGCCCGGGCCGGCGAAGGTCGCACCGACGAGCACCCGACGTTCGGGGTCCACGACGAACCGGGCCTGGCCCCGGTACTCGGGGCTCCGCACGGTGGCCCCGCCCAGGGACGCCAGGTCGACGTCGACCGTCCGGACGTCGCCGAAGACCGTCCGGGCCTTGTCTGTGGTCAGCCCTACCCATGCCACCTCCGGCCGGGTGAACACCACCTGAGGGGCCGCCCCTGGGTCGGCGCTGGCTCTGTACTGCGACCAGGCCGGCGCCGTGGTCTCGGCGGCACGGGCGCCGGGGTCGGCGCCGAACCGGGCGGCCACCACGTCGCCGGTCACACGGGCGTCGTACTTGCCCTGGTGCGTGGTCGAGGTGCGGCCGGTGACGTCGCCCGTCGCGTAGAGCCAGCCACCGTCGACGCCGAGCACCTGGCCGGCCTCGTCGACCGTCAGCGGGGCCCCCGGGGTCAGGCCCAAGGTCTCCAGGCCCAGGTCGGACGTGGCCGGACGTCGCCCGGTGGCGACCAACAGCTGGTCGGCATCGACCGTCTCCGCAGCTCCGGGAGAGCCGTGCGCGACGCTGACATGTACTCCCGACGCGTCCTGCCAGACCCGCTCGGCGCGGGACTCGAACCGGACCCGGACCCCCGAGGCTGTCAGCGCATCAGCGACCAGCGCACCCGCGAACGGCTCGGCTCCGCCCAGCAGCCCGGTGCCGCGCACCAGCAACGTGACCTTGGAGCCGAGGGAAGCGAACACCTGCGCCATCTCGACGGCCACGACACCCCCGCCGAGCACCGCGAGGCGGGGCGGCACGGCGCGTGTCGAGGAGGCGTCCCGCGACGTCCAGAACCCGACCTCGGCCAGTCCCGGCAGGGCGGGCACCGCGGGTTCGGAGCCGGTGGCGACGATCACCGCGCACCGGGCCGTCATCTCCTCGGTGCCGCCGTCGGCGGTGGTAAGGCTCACGGTCCGCTCGCCGGTCAGACGCGCACTGCCGCGCACCACGGTGAGCCCGGCCCCCTCGGCCCAGGCGACCTGGCCCTCGTCGTGCCAGTGCGCCGCCACCTGGTCGCGGTAGGCGAACGCCGCGGCAAGGTCGAGCGTCGTGCCGCCCAACCCGGGCACCTCCGCAGCCTCGGCCAGCACCGCACCGGGCCGCAGCAGCGCCTTCGACGGCATGCACGCCCAGTACGAGCACTCCCCACCGAGCAGCTCGTTCTCGACCAGGGCGACCCGCAGCCCGGTCCGGCTCGCCCGGTCCGCCGCGTTCTCTCCTGCTGCACCCGCGCCCACCACGATGACGTCGAAGTTCACCGCTCCATGGTGAGACTGTCGACGCCGGAGCGCAGATCGGACGGCGGCATCAGGGTTCGTCTGGCTGGGCGCTCGGCGTTCACGTCGACGTCGGCCCTGGTGCTGGGCACGCGAGGTGACGCGCCGGTACAGCCGATCGTCGGAGCGCCGCCGCCACGCCTTCCAGGGCGGCGCCCGACCCGCAACGGTGCACAGGAGACATGGGCACCAGCGGGTCCGCCAGGGGGATGGTCGCACCGGGCGGAATGGGCCGACTTCCTCACCGCAGGCCCGGGTCCGTCCTGCAGGATCACCGCGGCGGTCCCGTAAGGCACCGCGAGCAGCCCCTCCCGCCAGGTGCCTACGACGCTTGACGCGTCGGACGCGGTCTCGCCGTCGCCGTCGTGCACCAAGGGTGTCCAGCGGCGGACGACTACGCTCGGACGGTGGCTGATCCTGCGACGTACCGTCCGGCACCCGGGGAGATCCCTGACTCTCCGGGGGTGTACCGGTTCGCGGACGAGCACGGGCGGGTGGTCTATGTCGGGAAGGCGAAGTCGCTGCGCAGCCGGCTGAACAGCTACTTCGGCGACCTGGCGGGGCTGCACCCGCGCACCCAGCAGATGGTGACCACGGCGGCGTCGGTGCAGTGGACCGTCGTGGGGACCGAGGTCGAGGCGCTGGCGCTGGAGTACTCCTGGATCAAGGAGTTCGACCCCCGGTTCAACGTCAAGTACCGCGACGACAAGTCGTACCCGTACCTGGCGGTGACGCTCGACGAGCCGGTGCCGCGGGCCCAGGTGATGCGCGGGGCCAAGCGCAAGGGCACCCGGTACTTCGGGCCGTACGCGCACGCCTGGGCGATCCGGGAGACCGTGGACCTCATGCTGCGGGTCTTCCCGGTGCGTACCTGCTCGGCGGGGGTGTACCGGCGGGCCGCCTCGTCGGGCAGGCCGTGCCTGCTGGGGTACATCGACAAGTGCTGCGCGCCGTGCGTCGGGAGGGTCACGGTCGACGAGCACCGGGCCCTGGCCGAGGACTTCTGCGACTTCATGGCCGGGTCGACCGCGAAGTTCACCCGACGTCTCACTGCCGAGATGAACGCCGCGGCCGCCGAGCTGGACTTCGAGCGCGCGGCACGTCTGCGCGACGACCTGGACGCCCTGACCAAGGCGACGGAACGCAACGCCGTGGTGCTGCCCGACGGGACCGACGCCGACGTGTTCGCCCTCGTCGGCGACGAGCTGGAGGCTGCCGTCCAGGTGTTCCACGTGCGCGACGGCCGCATCCGCGGCGAGCGCGGCTGGGTGGTGGAGAAGGTCGAGGACGTCGACGACGCCGAGCTGGTCCACCGGCTGCTGTCCCAGGTGTACGGCGGGGACGGCCCGGCGGGTGTGCCGCGTGAGGTGCTGGTGCCGGTGCTGCCGGTCGACGTCGACGAGGTCAGCGACTGGTTGGCTGAGCTTCGCGGTGCGAAGGTGCAGGTGCGGGTCCCGCAGCGCGGTGACAAGCGAGAGCTGGCCGAACGGGTGCGGGCCAACGCCGAGCACGCCCTGGCCCTGCACCGCACCCGGCGTGCTGGCGATCTCACGACCCGGTCGCAGGCGTTGCGAGAGCTGGCTGAGGCGCTGGACCTGGACACCGCGCCGCTGCGCATCGAGTGCTACGACGTCTCGCACAACCAGGGCACGTTC
>JAVBSR010000119.1:0-13418 GCA_031556715.1 Cellulomonas sp. | reverse complement strand
ATCAACCGGCGCCGGTTCTTCGCCTACCTGAACCTGTTCGTCGCGGCGATGCTCACGCTGGTGCTGGCCGACTCCTACCTGCTGCTGTTCTTCGGCTGGGAGGGCGTCGGCCTGGCGTCCTACCTGCTCATCGGGTTCTGGAATCACGAGGTGGACCGCGGGCACAAGATCAACGGGGTCCAGGCGCTGGAGAACTCGGTCGCGTCGAAGAAGGCCTTCGTCGCCAACCGGATCGGCGACCTGGGCATGATCATCGCGATGGGGCTGCTGTTCGCCCAGCTGGGCACGCTGCAGTTCGTCGCCCCCGACTCTGCGGACACGGTCTTCGCCAAGGTCTCCGACGGGAACCTGACGACGGCGATGGCCACCGGGATCGGTCTGATGCTGCTGCTGGCCGCCTGCGGCAAGTCGGCGCAGTTCCCGCTGCAGTCCTGGCTGGGCGATGCCATGGCCGGTCCGACGCCGGTGTCGGCGCTCATCCACGCTGCCACCATGGTGACGGCAGGTGTCTACCTGATCGTGCGCTCGCAGCCGTTGTTCGACCTGGCGCAGAACGCCCGGCTGGCCGTGGCGATCGTCGGTGCGATCACCCTGCTGTACGGGGCGATCGTCGGCTGCGCCAAGGACGACATCAAGAAGGCCCTGGCAGCCTCGACCATGTCCCAGATCGGGTACATGATGCTGGCCGCCGGGCTGGGACCGATCGGCTACGCCTTCGCGATCCTGCACCTGGTCGGCCACGGTTTCTTCAAGGCCGGGATGTTCCTCGGTGCCGGGTCGGTCATGCACGCCATGGGCGACGAGACCGACATGCGCAAGTTCGGCCACCTGGCGTCGAAGATGCGGATCACGTGGATCACCTTCGGGCTCGGCTGGCTGGCGATCATCGGCTTCCCCGGCCTCACCGGCTTCTTCACCAAGGACTCGATCATCGAGGCCGCGTTCGTCCAGCAGGACGGCCAGACGTGGCAGCCCTGGGCCTTCGGCATGGTCGCCATGCTCGGCGCGGGTCTGACCGCCTTCTACATGTCGCGCCTGTTCTTCATGACCTTCGAGGGCAAGTCGCGTTGGGAACCTGGGGTGCACCCGCACGAGTCGCCGCGCCTGATGACCTGGCCGCTGATCGTGCTGGCCGCCGGTTCGCTCCTGTTCGGTGCGATCTTCGGCAAGATGCCGTGGTCGCACTGGGCCGGTCGCATGGCGGACTGGCTGGCGCCGGTCACCGGCAGCGCCCACGAAGGTGCGCCCGTGCTCAGCTGGGGCGTCATCACGGTGGCGACGCTGGTCCTCATGGTGCTCGGTGTCTGGCAGGCGTGGATCCGCTTCGGCGCCCCGTCCACGGTGGTGCCTCGCACCGCGCCTGCTGGCAGCCCGATCACGGTGGCTGCTCGCAACGACCTGTACCAGGACCAGGTCAACAACGGTTTGCTGGTGATCCCGGGCACCTACGCCACCCGGGCCCTGGTGTTCACCGACGGTGCCGTCGTGGACGGCGCCGTCCGAGGTGTGGCCCGAGGGGCGGTCGCCGTCGGCGACCAGGCCCGACGACCACAGACCGGTTTCGTGCGGCAGTACGCCGCGACGATGGCGCTCGGCGTGGTCGCGCTCATCGTCATCGTCCTGGCCGTGCAGATCTGAGGAGAGCGAAGAGATGGCTGACTTTCCCTGGCTGACGGTCCTGCTGGTGGTGCCGCTGGTCGGTGCTGCCCTGCTGTGGGCGCCGACACCCCTGCGCAACCGGGCGCGTGAGGTCGCGCTGGGCTTCGCCCTGCTCGAGCTCGTCGTCGCGGTGCTGGCGGTCTGCGCGTTCGACACCAGCGACGCTGGTACCTACCAGCTGACCGAGACGTACTCGTGGATCGCGACGCTCGGCGTCTCCTACGCCGTGGGCGTGGACGGGGTGGCCCTGGCGCTCATCGTCATGTCGGCGCTGCTGGTGCCGCTGGTCGTCATGGCGGCCTGGCGCGAGCAGGGTGCTGAAGGGCTGGTGACCGGCAACCTGCGCCGCTACCTGGCCCTGGCCCTGGTGCTGGAGACCTTCATGGTCGGCGTGTTCGCCGCCCGCGACGTGTTCTTCTTCTACCTGCTGTTCGAGGCCATGCTGATCCCGGTCTACTTCATGATCGGCAGCTACGGCGCCGACCCGGCCCGGCGCCGGCACGCGGCGCTGAAGTTCCTGCTGTACTCCCTGGTCGGCGGCCTGGTCATGCTGGTCGGTGTCGTCTACCTGGGCGTCAACGGCCAGGACGGCAAGGGCCGGTTCCTCACCGAGAACCTCACGGGCCTGGTCGGCGACAGCGGTGTGCTGAGCATCACCGAGGGCCGCTGGCTGTTCCTGACGTTCTTCGTGGCGTTCGCGATCAAGGCGCCGATGTTCCCGGTGCACACCTGGCTGCCGGACGCCGCCGAGCAGGCCCCTGCCGGGACGTCGGCGCTGCTGGTCGGCGTGCTGGACAAGGTCGGCACCTTCGGGATGCTCACCCTGTGCCTGCCGCTGTTCCCCGAGGCGTCGCAGTGGGCGGCGCCGGTGATCATCGTGCTGGCGGTCATCTCGATCATCTACGGCGCGCTGCTGGCGATCGGCCAGAAGAACCTGTTCCGGCTGGTGGCGTACACCTCGGTGTCCCACTTCGGGTTCATCGTCCTGGGTATCTTCGCCATCTTCCCGCTGGCGTCGGACACGGGCGGGACCTCGGTCGCCGGGTCGTCCTTCTACATGGTCAACCACGGGCTGTCGACAGGTGCGCTGTTCCTGCTGGTCGGGTTCCTCGTGGCCCGGCGCGGGTCGCCGCTGGTCGCGGACTTCGGCGGGCTGCAGAAGGTGGTCCCGGTGCTGGCCGGCCTGTTCCTCGTGGTCGGGCTGTCCGCGCTGTCGCTGCCGGGTCTGTCGACCTTCGTCTCGGAGTTCCTGGTGCTGGTGGGCACGTTCCCGCAGCACCCTGTCCCGGCAATCTTCGCCTCCCTGGGCGTGGTGCTCGCCGCGATCTACATCTTGTGGCTGTACCAGCGGGCGTTCACCGGCGGCGTGCCGGACAACACTCCGGAGCAGGACGGTCGCGGTCTGCCGCCGCTGTCCGGGCTGCGGGACGTCCGCGCCGTCGAACGCTGGGCGGTGGTGCCGCTCATCGCGGTCATGCTGGTGCTCGGCTTCTGGCCGCGTCCGGCGCTCGACCTGGTCCGCCCGCCAGCGGAGCAGACGGTCTCGACGTTGCAGAACGTCCTGGTGGATGCGGAGGCTGACAAGTGAGCGGTTTCGACACGCCCCAGGTCGACTGGGCGCTGGTGGCACCCGTCATCTTCATCCTGGGTGCCGCCGTGGTCGGGGTGCTCCTGGAGGCGTTCCTCCCGCCCCGGGCCCGGCGCACCGCCCAGGTGTCGCTGTCCGTCGTCGCGACGGTCGGGGCGCTGGCGTCGATCGGCTGGTCGTGGCACCGGCTCAGCGACGCCGACGTCCCCGCGCTGTCGGCGATGACCACCACGAGCGACGGCGTGCTGGGCTCGCTGGTGGTGGACGGTCTGACGCTGGTCTCGCAGGCGATCGTCGTCCTGGTCGCGCTGCTGTCGGTCGTGGTCATGGCCGACCGGATGCCGAGCGGCGACGACGCGTTCGCCCCGATGGTCTCGGCCGTGCCGGGCTCGCAGTACGAGCGGCTGGCTGACAGCCGCCGGCTGGCGCAGACCGAGGTGTACCCCCTGGTGCTGTTCGCCACCGGCGGGATGATGGTGTTCAGCGCGACGGCGGACCTGCTCACCATGTTCGTCGCGCTGGAGGTGCTGTCGCTGCCGCTGTACCTGCTGTCCGGTATGGCCCGGCGTCGTCGGCTGCAGTCGCAGGAGGCGTCGCTGAAGTACTTCCTGCTCGGGTCGTTCGCCTCGGCGCTGTTCATCTTCGGTGTGGCGCTGGTCTACGGCGTCACGGGCAGCCTGACCTTCGACCAGATCGCGGTGGCGACCGCCACCCCGACGGGGCTCGACAAGCTGCTGGTCGTCGGCGTGCTGCTGCTGATGGTGGGCCTGTTCTTCAAGGTCGGTGCGGTGCCGTTCCACCTGTGGACGCCCGACGTCTACCAGGGTGCGCCGACGCCGATCACCGGGTTCATGGCGGCCGGCACCAAGGTCGCGGCGTTCGTGGCGCTGGTCCGCGTGGTCTACGTCATGCTGCCCGGGATGGGCTGGGACCTGTCGGTGCTGATCTGGACCGTCGCGATCGCGACGATGGTCGTCGGTTCGGTCGCGGTGCTGGTCCAGAGCGACATCAAACGCCTGCTGGCCTACTCGTCGGTGGCTCACGCCGGCTTCGTCCTCACCGCGGTGGCCGCCGGGTGGGGGACGGGCGACGTGTCGGTCGTCGGCCCGTGGGCGGTGCTGGTGTACCTGCTGGCCTACGCCCTGGCCACCGTCGGTGCGTTCACCGTGGTGGCGATGGTCCGCGAACGGTCGGAGTCCGGGGGTCTGACCGGTGAGGCCACGGCCCTGAGCCAGTGGGCCGGGCTGGGTCGCACCAACCCGGTGATCGGGGCCTGCTTCCTGGTGTTCCTGCTGTCGTTCGCGGGTATCCCGCTGACGGCGGGCTTCGTCGGAAAGTTCGCGGTGTTCTCGGCTGCGGTCAAGGGCGGTGCCTGGCCGCTGGCGCTCGTCGGTGTGCTGGCGTCGGCGGTGGCAGCGTTCGCGTACTTCAAGGTGATCGTGCTGATGTACTTCCCGGCCCGGGACGAGCGCCCGGCCGAGGAGCCGACCGGTACGGAAGGCACCGTCGCGAGCGAGGCCGTCAGCGCCACGGGCACGCTGACCATGGTGCGTCCGAAGACGGCCGCGGCAGTGGCGACCCAGGGCTGGGCCACCGTGGTGGTCGGGCTGTGCGCGCTGCTCACGCTGCTCCTCGGTGTGCTGCCTGGCGGGGTGCTCACCGCGATCAGCAACATCCTCCAGTGACGTTCTGCGGATATCGCCCCGCGGGCGGGGACGAGGCACTAAGTTCGTGTCCGTGACCCGTGTCGCCAGCATCCCGCTTGCCGATCGAGCGTTGGCGGATCGTCTGGAGCGTCAGCTCGCGCTGGTCGAGACGCGCCTGCACGCCGTCGTGGCCCAGGCCGACCAGCTGGCTGACGACGCCTCCAGGCACCTCGTCCACGCCGGCGGAAAGCGGCTGCGTCCTGCCTTGACGCTGCTGTCCGCCGAGCTGGGCGACCCGGGACGGCCGGAGATCGTCGAGGCGGCGGTCGCGGTCGAGCTGACGCACCTGGCGTCGCTCTACCACGACGACGTCATGGACTCGGCACCGCTGCGCCGCGGGGCACCGTCGGCGCACGAGGTCTGGGGCAACACGGTCGCGATCCTCACCGGTGACCTGCTGTTCGCCCGGGCGTCGGCCACAGTGGCCCGGCTCGGCCCCGACGCGGTGCGGATCCATGCGGAGACCTTCGAACGGCTGTGCCTGGGCCAGCTGGCCGAGACCGTCGGGCCAGGCCCGGACGACGACCCGATCGAGCACTACCTGGGGGTGCTGTCGGACAAGACGGCGTCCCTGGTGGGCACGTCGGCCCGGTACGGCGCGATGTTCGCCGGGTGCGACGGGGCGACCGTCGACCTGCTGGCGGCCTTCGGGGAGCGTGTGGGTGTGGCGTTCCAGCTGGCCGACGACTACATCGACCTGGTCTCCGACGGCGCGCTGACCGGCAAGACACCCGGCACCGACCTGCGCGAGGGTGTGTCCACCATGCCGACGCTGCTGCTGCGGGCCCGTGTGGCCTCAGGCGAGGCGGACGAGGCCGACGAGGCCTTGCTGGCCCAGCTGTCCGGCGACCTGTCGTCCGACGCGGCACTGGCTGAGGCGGTCGCCGCGTTGCGTCAGCACCAGGTGGTCGAGCAGACCCGCGAGCGTTCCGTCGCTCTGGCCCGCGAGGCCGTCGACATGCTCGCCCCGCTGCCCGCAGGCTCGGCCAAGGACGCCTTGGTGGCGTTCGCGCGCATCCTCGTGGACCGCGACGCCTGAGTCTGTCCAGACCCTCGCAGAAACTTCACCCAACAAGCTCAGCTCTCTCGTCGGACGGCCGATCTCCTGGTCGACGTTCCGGCCCATGAGGGTAGGTGGTAGGTGTGACGACGACTCTGACGACGCTGCACGAGGCGAACAGGCTGGTGCTGGTGCGCCCGGCCGAGGTCCCGGCGGTGGGACCACGGCTGGTGGCCCTGGCGGTCGACCAGCTGCTCGTCGTGGCCGGTTGCCTGGTGGCCACCGCGGTGTGGACGGTGTTCGGCGGCAGCGGGCGGGGGCTGCTCGCGGTGTGGTTGCTCACCTGCCTCCTGGTCGAGACCGGGCAGGCCTTCGCCGAGGCAGTCTCCGGGGCGACGCTGGGCGGCGCGTTCGCGCACGTGCGCACCGTCTCGGCGCGCACCGGGTGGCCGGCCGGGCTGGTCGCGGTAGTCCTGCGGCGGCTGGTGCTGGCTGCGGGCGGGGTCGTGCTGCCGGTGCTCGGCGCCTACGTGGTCGCAGGCTCCGGCGAGTGGAACCACAGCCCAGCCCGCCGCGGATGGCACGACTGGGCCGGTGACACGCTGGTGCTGCACGACTGGGCAGTGCCGAACCAGGACGAACGCGCCGCGGAGCGGGCCTGCCGCCGGGCCGCCCGGCTGACCGGCACCTCCGTTCACGGTGCCGACCTGGCGACGCCCGGCACGCGCGCCACGGTCGACCCGGGTACGTCCGGCACGGCGATCTCCGGCGACCCGGCGCCCGACAGCGCCGATCAGGTCGCCACCGGCACTCCGGTGCTCGGCCACAGGGGTGTGTCCGGCACGAGGACCTCCGGCGAGCTGGTGCCCGACGAGGCTGATCTGGTTGCTGCCGGCACTCTGGTGCTGGGCGACGGGGGTGTGTCGGGTACGGGACCTTCCTGCGACTCGGTGCCCGACGAGGCTGATCTGGTTGTCACCGGCATTCCGGTGCTGGGCGACGGGGGTGTGTCGGGCACGCGGGGCTCCGGCGAGCTCGCACCCGACGGGTCCGATCTGGCCGCCACCGGCACTCCGGTGCTCGGCGACAGAGCTGCGTCGAGGGCTTCCGGCGGCCTGGCGCCCGACAGATCGGGTGCCGACCTGGCGACGCCCGGCACGGAGTCGTCCGCTCGTCTGGCGACGCCCGGCATGGGAACGTCCGCCGATCTGGCGACACCCAGGCCCGAGACCTGTGCCGATGGGCCGACGTCGGAGGCGGGCGTCGAGCTGTCGACGCCGGCCTCTGAGGGGTTGGCCGACGTGCCGACCCCCGTCGACGACGACCAACCGTTGGACCACCGGACGGACACGACCGTCGACGTCCGCCCTGCGGCGTCGGAACCGGGAGCTGGGTCCGGGTCGTCTGACGAGCCGGCCTTGGGTCTGACGAGCGTCGTGCCGATCGTCGTGCCCGACCTGAGGCCCGAGCCGGAACCGGAGTTCCCCCGCGCGCGTCACCGTGCCACCACCCTGGGCCTGGGGCGTCCTCGCCCGTACACCCCGACGGGCCGGCACCGTGTGCCTGAGATCCCCACCCAGCGGACGTCACCCCGGGTCGTGGGCGACTGGCCGCAGATGGGCGGTCCGACCTGCGCCGCGGGTGCCGGGCTGCGGCTGGTCTTCGACTCTGGCGCCTGTGTCGAGGTGGTCGGCAGCGGTGCGGTCGGCCGGGACCTGAGTGCGGTCCAGCCGCCGCCGCTGCACCCGGTGGTGGTCGACGACCCGAAGCGCACGGTCTCCCGGGTGCACCTGCGGTTCGGCCTCGGCCCTGGGCCGGAGGCGCTGTGGGTGATGGACGAGAACTCGACCAACGGCACCATCCTCGTCGGTCCGGACGGTGGCGCGCGGGTCGTGCCCGCGGGGGTGCCGACGGCGGTCGGCCCTGGCTGGCAGATCCGGTTCGGCGAGCGATCGGCCACGGTGGAATGTTCCACGAGCCGCACGGCGGCGCCGTCGACCGACCCGGTCGAACGGGTCTCCCGGCTGCTCGCCTCGGACGAGCCGATGGGCGTGTTCTCGCCCGGGCTGGACCGAGAACCGGTCATGCCCTCGTCGTACCGTTCGTCCTTCGCGCTGTCCGAGGCGTCGAACGTCGCGTCGGAGTGATCGTCGTGGGCGGTCGACGCTCGCCGGCGTCCGATGCCTACACTGGACCGCGGTCCCTGATCCCTGTCCTGCGAAGGCCCCTGTGAGCGCACTGCGTGTCGTCGTCGTGGGAGCCGGCCCGGCCGGCACCTACGCCAGCGAGATCCTCGTCGAGTCCGGTCTCGACGTCTCGGTCGACCTGGTCGAACGCCTACCGGCCCCGTACGGCCTGGTCCGCTATGGCGTGGCGCCCGACCACCCGCGCATCAAGCAGATCATCGTGGCCCTGTACAAGGTGCTGGAGCGGCCTGACATCCGGATGCTCGCCAACGTCGAGTACGGGACCGACCTGACCCTGGCCGACCTGCGCGAGCACTACGACGCGGTGATCTTCGCCACCGGTGCGATCAAGGACGCCGACCTGGACATCCCCGGGATCGACCTGGAGGGGTCCTACGGGGCGGCTGACTTCGTCTCCTGGTACGACGGGCACCCCGACGTGCCGCGCACCTGGCCGCTGGAGGCCCAGCACGTCGCCGTGCTCGGGGCGGGCAACGTGGCCCTGGACGTGGCGCGGGTCCTGGCCAAGCACACCAAGGACCTGCTGGTCACCGAGATCCCGCCGAACGTCGCGGAGATCCTCGAACGGTCCCCGGTGACCGACGTGCACGTGTTCGGTCGGCGCGGCCCCGCGCAGGCGAAGTTCTCCCCGCTGGAGCTGCGCGAGCTGGGCCAGGTGCCGGACGTCGACGTCGTCGTCGACCCGGAGGACTTCGACGTCGACGAGGCGTCCGGGCAGGCCGTCCGGTCGAGCAACCAGACCAAGCAGGTCGTCAAGACCCTGACGGACTGGATGCGGCGCGGACCCGAGGAGCTGACCGCGAGCCGCCGCATCCACCTGCACTTCCTGCACCGCCCCGCCGAGGTGCTCGGCGATGCCGACGGGCACGTCGTGGGGCTGCGCACCGAGCGCACCGCGCTGACCGGTGACGGGAACGTGCAGGGCACGGGGGAGTACCACGACTGGCCGGTCGAGGCGGTGTACCGGGCCGTGGGGTACTTCGGCTCGGCGCTGCCAGAAGTTCCGTTCGACGAGGACGACGGGGTGATCCCCAACGACGAGGGTCGCGTCCTGGACGCCGACGGCCGGCCGGTCCCCGGCCTGTACTGCACCGGCTGGATCAAGCGTGGCCCTGTCGGGCTCATCGGGCACACCAAGTCCGACGCCCAGGAGACCATCCGGCACCTGGTCGAGGACGCCGAGCACCTGCCGGGGCGGGTGCACCGTGACCCGGCCGCCGTGGACGAGCTGCTGGCCAGCCGTGGCGTCGAGGTGGTGCCGTGGACCGGTTGGCAGCTGTTGGACGCCTACGAGCAGCAGCTGGGGGCCGCGCAGGGCCGGGAGCGGGTCAAGGTGGTCCCGCGTGAGGAGATGGTCGACATCTCCCTGGACCGCCCCTGACCGCGGGTCGAGGCGAGCCCGTCCGACGGTGTGCTCGGGCTCGGCGAGGCGCTGAGCGCGGCGAGACGCCGGTCGGCTGAGGCGCTGACGGCGAGCGTCGTCCGCGACCGGCGGCGACCATGGTTCTACGTGCGCGACGCGCTGTGAGGCCACGGCGGGAACGTTGACGCCGGGCCGGACGTTGTTCCTGGGCGAAGGAGGAGACGATGGGAGGCTCTCACCACAACGGGCTCAAGACGGCCGCGCTGTTCGGTGTCCTGTGGGCTGTGCTGCTGGGCATCGGCTGGCTGGTCGGTGGGGGGACGGGCCGCTTCTTGTGGCTGTTCGTCGTCCTGGGGCTGGTGATGACCGCGTACAGCTTCTGGAACAGCGACAAGATCGCGATCCGGGCGATGCGGGCCCGTCCGGTCTCCGAGCTGGAACAGCCGGTGATGTACCAGGTGGTGCGTGAGCTGTCCACGGCCGCGCGTCAACCGATGCCCCGGCTGTACGTCTCGCCGACGCTGGCGCCCAACGCCTTTGCCACCGGCCGGTCGCCGTCCAACGCGGCGGTGTGCTGCACCGAGGGCATCGTGCAGCTGCTAGATGCGCGGGAGCTGCGCGGGGTGCTCGGGCACGAGCTCATGCACGTGTACAACCGCGACATCCTCACCTCGTCGATCGCGGCGGCCGTCGCCGGGGTGATCACCGCGGTGGCTCAGTTCTTGATGTTCTTCGGCGGCGGGTCGGACCGACGGTCCGTCAACCCGCTGGCCGCGTTGGCCATGGCGCTCCTCGCGCCGCTGGCCGCGACGATGATCCAGCTGGCGATCAGCCGCACCCGGGAGTACGACGCCGACGCTGATGGTGCCGAGCTCACCGGTGACCCGTTGGCCCTGGCCAGCGCCCTGCGCAAGATCGAGACCGGCGCTCAGGCCCGTCCGCTGCCCGGCGACGACCAACAGCTGGTCGACGTGTCGCACCTGATGATCGCCAACCCCTTCCGCGGGACCGGCATGACCCGGCTGTTCGCGACGCACCCGCCCATGACCGACCGGATCGCCCGGCTGGAGGCGATGGCCTCGGGCCGTTGAGGCCAAGGCCAGCCGAGCACTGGCACGGAGCGGCAGGACGTCTCGGGCTGCGCAGGTCGCTGTGGCCCTGCGCAGCCCGGCACGTCGTGGGTCAGAAGGTGGACAGCTCGGCGATGAGGCTGACGACGGTGGCAGACGGTGAGGCGTACCACGAGTCGCCGGACTTCAGCGTGGTGACCGACAGCAGCCGGCTGAGGTCGGGCAGGGCGTCGAGCTTCTCCAGCCCGGTGCCGTCGATCGACTCTGCGAGGCCGCAGGTCCGGCCGGAGCTGTCGTCGTCGTAGTAGCCACCGTCGTATCCGTCGTCGTAGGTGTGCTCCAGGCAGTCGCCGTCGAAAGAGAACGACCCGGACTGCGTGACCTTGCCGCCGTAGCCGTCGGAGGTCGAGGTGTACTCCCCCTCGATCTCGCCCCGACGGGGGATGGAGAGGCTGCCCACCATGCTGTTGGCGTCGTTCTGGGGGTCGTCGGCCGTGAGCGTCCACCGCTTCGGGTCGGTCCCGTCGAGGACGAGGTGGAACGTCGCGTCACGTCCCTGCTTGCTGTCGAGGGTGAACTTCTTACCGTCACGCCGGAACTCGAGCGTCACCCCGGAGCCGACATCAGCCGTGAACGAGTCCAGCGCGACGTAGGCGTGGTCGCCGTCGGTCTCCAGCGTGCTGGCCGACAGGTCGGACAGGGCCTGGGGCGACCCGTCGTCGCTTCCGCCCTGGTTGCCGTCGCTCAGCACCGGCCCGTACACGGCGAGCAGCCGGGACTCCGCCGGAGGCAGAGCCTTGGCCAGCTCGCGCAGGTCGCCGGTGTCGGCGGTCGCCTCGATCGCGTCGTACAGACCGGTCACCGCGTCCTCAGGTGTCGCGAACCGCTTCATCTCGCCCGCAGGGATCGGCTTGCCGAGCTGGTCCTTGGTGACGCCCTGGGACTCGGCGACATACTGGGCGACCGTCATCGACGCCGAGACGTACCACTTGCCGTTCTCCTGGACGGCGACGAGGAACAGGTCGTCGTCCAGGTTCATCATCGACATCAGGTCGGTGAGGTCCTTCTGGACCGGAAGCTGCTCGTCGATGTCGTCTCGGATCTCGGCGCGGGCTTCGTCGTCTGTCTCGTCGCTCGGTGCCCCAGAGGCCTTCATGAAGGCGATGACAGCGTCAGCCAGACGATCCGGGTCCCCGTCGACCTTGACCGACCCGCCGGTGATCGTGGCCTTGGAGACGCCCGGCACCAGCTCTTCGGTCGAGAACGTCGGAGCGTCCGGAAGGGTGATCTCCAGCGCGTCCCGGAGGTCCTCGAAAGCACTCCGGGCGGCCTGCGTCTCGTCCTGCGCCTCCGGCAGCCGCTCGGCCACGTCCACCAGGTCCGCCACCACAGCCCGCTCCGACGGCGCGACAGACGCCAGCACATCGGCGCCGTCGAGCTTCACCGCGCTCTCCACGAAGCTCACCGCGGCCGCCTCCGGGGAAGCCGCACCGCCCGCCGCTCCGCTGCTGAACCAGCCGTTGGTCAGCGCCAGCACACCACCACCGGTCAGCCCGAGCGCCACCACCACAGCGCCCGCGACGAGCGCGACACGCCCTCGACGTGACTTCTGCGGCTGGGAACCGACCGTCACCGGACCGTAACCCTGCGGCGGCCATCCCTGAGGCGGCTGGCCCGGCTGGTAGCCCTGCGGGTACGCCGGCTGCGGGTGCCCCGGGTCAGGTTGGAAGCCCTGCTGAGGCTGGTAGCCCGGCTGAGACGGGTAGCCCTGCTGAGGTGGAAGCCCAGTCCAGCCGGGCTGCCCGGCTGCGGGCGGTACCCCCTGCGGATAGCCGCCCTGCTGCGGCTGGTTGCCCGAACCGTCCGGCGGCGTGGGACCCCACGGCGTGCTCATGGTGCACCTCTCTAGCGTCATGTGCTGCGGCGACGAAGCCGCCAGCGTCCTGCCACGGCCAACCTAGCAGCCACGACAGGCCCACCGGCCAGAGGTTGTGGAGATCTGGAGGAGGACTACCGGTAGTTGACGAACTGCAGCGCCGCGTCCACCTCCGCGTCCTTGAGCAGCGTGATCACCGCCTGAAGGTCGTTACGAGACTTCGACGACACCCGCAGCTCGTCCCCCTGGACCTGCACCTTCGCCGACTTGGGACCAGAGTCCCGGACCAGCTTGGCCAGCTTCTTCGCCGTCTCCGACGACAACCCCTCCCTGAGCGTCGCCGCCAACCGGTACTCCTTGCCCGACGGCTTCGGCTCACCATCACCCAGGTCCAACGCCTTCAACGAGATGCCACGGCGCACCAGCTTCGTCTCGAACACGTCCAGCACAGCCTTCACCCGGTCCGCCGAGCTGGCCGTCATCACCACCTGCTGCTCCCCGCTCCACGCGATCGACGCGCCCACCCCCTTGAAGTCGTAACGCTGGGCGATCTCCTTCGCCGCCTGGTTCAGCGCGTTGTCGACCTCCTGCCGGTCCACCTTGCTCACCACGTCGAACGACGAGTCCCCAGCCATGCTCCGAGCTCTCCTCACGTCACGCACACGGGCCCGCAGTACGACGGACCCCCCGACGGCTGCTATCCTTCCATCCGCACGCAGTGCGTCCCAACGCACCACGCGCCCTGAGGCGGGTTACCCGAGTGGCCAAAGGGGGCTGACTGTAAATCAGCTGGCAATGCCTACGGGGGTTCGAATCCCTCACCCGCCACGAGTGCGCTGAGCGCCCCGTGCTCGCCTACGGCGAGCCGGCGCGCTCTCGTCATGTCTGCGGGGGGCGCCCCCGCACCCCGCCCCGGGGGGACCCCCCGGCCCCCCCGCCGCCCGGTGCC
>JAVBSR010000152.1:0-32660 GCA_031556715.1 Cellulomonas sp. | reverse complement strand
CAGCGTCGACGTGGTCATCGGGACGCACCGGCTGCTGACCGGGCAGGTCAGGTTCAAGAACCTGGGGCTGGTGGTGGTCGACGAGGAGCAGCGCTTCGGCGTCGAGCACAAGGAGACGCTCAAGGCGATGCGCACCGACGTGGACGTGCTGGCCATGTCCGCCACCCCGATCCCGCGCACCCTGGAGATGGCGGTCACCGGCATCCGGGAGATGTCGACCCTGGCCACGCCGCCGGAAGAGCGCCACCCGGTGCTGACCTTCGTCGGCCCGTACGACGACAGGCAGGTGGCCGCCGCCCTGCGCCGCGAGCTGCTGCGTGACGGCCAGGTGTTCTACGTGCACAACAAGGTGGCGTCGATCGACCGGGCCGCGCAGCGCCTGTCCGAGCTGGTGCCGGAGGCCCGGGTGGCGGTGGCGCACGGCAAGATGAGCGAGCACCAGCTCGAACGGGTCATGGTGGACTTCTGGGAGAAACGTTCTGACGTGCTGGTCTGCACGACCATCATCGAGACCGGCCTGGACATCTCCAACGCCAACACCTTGATCCTGGAGCGGGCCGACCAGCTGGGTCTGTCCCAGCTGCACCAGCTGCGCGGGAGGGTGGGTCGCGGCCGGGAACGGGCCTACGCGTACTTCCTGTACCCGCCGGAGGTGCCGCTGACCGAGACGGCCCACGACCGCCTGTCGACCATCGCGGCCAACACCGACCTGGGTGCCGGCATGGCTGTGGCCATGAAAGACCTGGAGATCCGCGGTGCCGGCAACCTGCTGGGCGGCGAGCAGTCCGGGCACATCGAGGGCGTCGGTTTCGACCTGTACGTGCGGATGGTCGGCGAGGCAGTGGCCGAGTTCCGCGGCGAGGCCCCGCCCGAGCAGCCGGACGTCACCGTCGAGCTCCCGGTGGACGCCCACATCCCGCACGACTACATCGCCACCGAACGCCTGCGCCTGGAGGCGTACCGGACCATCGCCCTGGCCGACGGCACCGACGGCCTGGACGCGGCCCGCGCCGAGCTGGTCGACCGCTACGGCCCGGTACCCGTGCCGGTCGAGGCCCTGTTCGAGGTCGCGTCGTTCCGGCACCACGCCCGCCGGGCCGGCCTGACCGACGTCACCGCCCAGGGTCGTTTCGTCCGTTTCGCCCCCGTCGAGCTGCCCGAGTCCGCCACCTTGCGTCTCAAGCGTCTCTACCCCGGCGCGGTCCTCAAGCCGGCCGTGCGCACGGTCTTGGTCCCGTTCCCCACCACCGCCCGTGTCGGCGGCCAGCCGCTGCACGGTCGTGACGTGCTGGCCTGGGCCCGCCAGCTCATCGACGCGGTCGTCCTGGGTGACGTCGCAGCGGCCGCCGCCGTCGGAACCCGCTGATATTCGCGCGGCCACCGGTCCGGAGAGGCCCTGCCGGGCTTGACAGGGCACTACCATGGCCTGCGAGACGGGTCGTCGAGACGTGGAGGATTCCGGTGGTCGTGAAGCGTGGGGCGGCACTGGCCGCGGGGCTGGTCGTCGTGGCGGGGCTGCTGGGCGGGTGCGCCCAGAAGCCAGGGGTGGCGGCGACGGCGACCCCGGTGAGCTGCGGGACGAAGGCCGAGGCGGCGCTGCCTCTCTTCTCGGTCGGCTCGGACGGGACCGTGAGCTGGCACTGCAAGGACGGTTCGGTGGAGCGGGGGAAGTCCATGACGATCTCCACCGCCGAGGTGGCTGACGTGGTGGCGCTGGCCGACGCGCCGGACGGCGCCTTCACCGGTGCCGACGCCATCGAGGCGCTGGTCGAGATGAGCACGGTGCTGCGGGTCGCCGAGGAGGAGGGCGTGACGGTGTCCGACGACGCGGCGTCCGCATGGCTCGACGAGCAGGGCTACGAGGCCAACGACGGCACGATGGTCGTCGCGAAGTACAGCATCCTCGTCACCCGGGCCAACGGCGGTGACGGCACCGTCGACCCGCTCACCGAAGAGGAGGTCCTGGCCATCGACGCCGGGGTCACCGCGGCGGTCAGCAGCCTGGACATCGTGGTCAACCCGCGGTACGGGACGTTCGACCCGGAGCAGTTCGCCGTGGTCCCGCCGACATGGGTGCAGAAGAACGCGGTGCTGCCCGGACTCTGAGCCGACCCGTGGGCGAGGCTGTGGCGCGGCTCGTCGCCGTCATGGACCGGTTGCGCTCCCCGGGCGGCTGCCCGTGGGACGCCGAGCAGACGCACGCCTCGCTGGTGCCGTACCTGCTGGAAGAGGCGCACGAGCTGGCCGAGGCGGTCGACACCGGTGACCGGCAGGGCCTGCGCGAAGAGCTGGGAGACGTCCTGCTCCAGGTCGTGTTCCACGCCCGGGTGGCCCAGGACGACCCGGACGACCCCTTCGACCTGGACGACGTCGCCGACGCCCTGACCGCCAAGCTGATCCGCCGCCACCCGCACGTCTTCGCCGACCAGGCCGACACCGCCGACGGACGGCCCTCCGCCGGACCAGGGGCGAGCCCGCCGGTCCGCTCGTCCGGGCCGATCGGGGTGGCCCCGCCCGCCGCCGAGGGGGACGGCCAGCGCAGCGACATCCATGTCCAGTGGGACCGGCTGAAACGGGCCGAGAAGCCGGCGCGCACCTCGGCGCTGGACGGGGTGCCTGCCACGCTGCCGGCCCTGGCCCGAGCCCAGAAGCTGGCCGGACGGGCGCGGCGCGCAGGGCTGGGCAGCGTCGCTCCTGATGCCGAGCCTGGCGCAGATCCCGACGCCGCGCTGGGCCAGACCTTGCTCAGCCTGGTCATGGCCCACCCAGAGCTCGACGCCGAAGGCGCGTTGCGTCGCGCGACCCGGCGGTGGGAGGACCGGGTGCGCGAGGTCGAGTCCACGACGGCACCACGCTAGGCGGGCCGCGGGGCGCAGGGGAGAACCGGGCCGCGAGGTGACGACCGCCCGGCCCGGCGGGAGCGACGTGCAGTGACGTTCCTACTAGGCTGGATGCAACACCCGTCCGACCAGGCGAGTCCTACCTAGGCGAAGGAGCAGAAATGGCCAGCATCGAGGCCGTCGGCGCGCGCGAGATCCTTGATTCCCGGGGTAACCCCACGGTTGAGGTCGAGGTTGCGCTGGACGACGGTACGCTCGCCCGCGCGGCCGTCCCCTCCGGGGCGTCGACCGGTGCGTTCGAGGCCGTCGAACGACGTGACGGCGACAAGTCCCGCTACCTCGGCAAAGGTGTGGCCGGCGCGGTCGCGGCCGTGAACGAGGAGATCGAGCCCGAGCTGCTCGGGTACGACGCCTCCGACCAGCGCCTCATCGACCAGACGCTCATCGACCTGGACGGCACCCCGAACAAGGGCAAGATCGGCGCGAACGCGATCCTCGGTGTGTCGATCGCCGTGGCGAAGGCCGCCGCCGACTCGGCCGAGCTGCCGCTGTTCCGGTACATCGGCGGGCCGAACGCCTACCTCCTGCCGGTCCCGATGATGAACATCCTCAACGGTGGTTCGCACGCCGACTCCAACGTGGACATCCAGGAGTTCATGGTCGCGCCGATCGGTGCCGCTACCTTCTCCGAGGCGCTGCGCACCGGCGCCGAGGTGTACCACTCGCTGAAGGCTGTGCTCAAGAGCAAGGGCCTGGCCACCGGCCTGGGCGACGAGGGCGGTTTCGCGCCGAACCTGGGCTCCAACGCCGAGGCGCTCGACCTCATCGTCAACGCCATCGAGCAGGCCGGGTTCGTGCCGGGCAAGGACGTGGCGCTGGCGCTCGACGTCGCGGCGACCGAGTTCTTCGCCGACGGGAAGTACACCTTCGAGGGCACGGCCCGTGACACCGACTTCATGGTGGCCTACTACGAGAAGCTCGTCGCCGACTACCCGCTGGTGTCCATCGAGGACCCGCTGAGCGAGGACGAGTGGGACGCCTGGACTCGGCTGACCTCCGAGGTCGGCGACAAGGTGCAGATCGTCGGCGACGACCTGTTCGTCACCAACCCCAGCCGCCTGGCCAAGGGCATCGACACCAAGGCGGCCAACGCCCTGCTGGTCAAGCTCAACCAGATCGGCACGCTCACCGAGACCCTCGACGCCGTCGAGCTGGCGCACCGCAACGGGTTCCGCTCGATGACCTCGCACCGTTCCGGCGAGACCGAGGACACCACCATCGCCGACCTGGCCGTGGCCACCAACTCCGGGCAGATCAAGACCGGCGCCCCGGCCCGCGGCGAGCGGATCAACAAGTACAACCAGCTGCTGCGCATCGAGGAAGAGCTGGACGAGGCCGGTGTGTACGCCGGGAAGGCTGCCTTCCCCCGCTTCCGGTAGACCGGACCTCGCAGCGCAAGACTGCACGTGACCGGCGCGCCCCCGGGCCCGGCGCCCCCGGGCCCTGCCCCGGGGGGCCCGCGGGCACAATGTCACCTATGGCCCGTCGTCGTCCTGTCGCGCCCGCCTCGCGGCGGTCTGCTGCGTCCAGCCCTGCCGCGGTGGGGCGGTCGTCGGCCCGCGCGGTGGCGGGGGAGCCGACGAGACCGGCGCGGCGCTCCGGCGCGGCCGACCGTCCCGCGGGACGGAGCCGGGCTCCCGGATCGGACGGACCGACGGTGTACGAGCAGGTCCGGGTGCCGCGCCTGGTCACGCCCCGGGCCCTGGTGCTCGGGATCGTCCTGATGCTGGCCTTCGCGCTGGTCTATCCCACAGCCCAGTCGTACCTGGCGCAGCGCGCCAAGCTCAGCTCGACCGAACGAGACCTGGCCGACGCCCAGGCCCGCCAGGCCCAGCTGGACAACGAGCTGCAACGCTGGTCCGACCCGGCCTATGTGACGTCCCAAGCCCGGTCGAGGCTGTCGTTCGTGATGCCCGGGGAACGGGCGTTCCGCGTCGTCGACCCCGACACCGCCGTCGACGAACCCGACCCCGGCGACGGCCCCGTCAGCACCTTCACCGGCTCGGGCCGGGCCTGGTACACCGACGTGTGGACCTCGGTGCAGGTCGCCGGCGAGGCAGGTTGAGGCTCCCGGTGAGCGCCCAGCTGGTCGATGAGACTCCGGCCAGGCAGTTTATCGACCGCCTGTCGGGGCGGTGGTGCTGTACGCGGTACCTGCCGCCCCATCGGGCTCGGTGCCGCGGCTTGGGTCGGTGCTGACCACTGAGGAGGATGAGTGCTCGTCGCGTCGGCAATTTCGCAGGGGTATGGCTCCACGGTAGTTCTTGACGGTGTCGACGTCAGGTTAGGCGCTGGGGTGTACGGCCTTCTCGGGCCGAACGGTGCGGGCAAGACGACGCTCCTGACGACGTTGTCGACGGCCGTCCCACCACGTTCTGGTCGTCTGGTCATTGATGGTGTGCCGATCACTGGTCCACGGACCGCGCGCCACGTTCGACGCACTGTCGGATATCTACCGCAGCCGTTCGCGTTCTCGCCGACATTCACTATGCATGACTTCCTGCACTACGTTGCCTGGACCAAAGGCGTTCCCCGAGCCAAGGCAGTAGTGGCCGTGCGGGAGGTTGTCGAGCAGGTCGGGCTGGGTGCCAAGATGGGTGCAAAGCTTGGGTCGTTGTCTGGCGGGATGCTCCAGCGTGTCGGGATCGCTCAGGCCCTTGTCAACCGGCCACGCCTGCTTCTGCTCGACGAACCAACTGTGGGGCTCGACCCAGAACAACGGATCGAGTTCCGTCGACTGCTGGGGACGTTGGAGGCTACCACCGTGCTGCTGTCCACCCACCTGGTCGAGGATGTGGCAGCGTCGTGCTCGGACGTCCTTGTCATGACCGATGGACGGATCCGGTTCGCAGGATCGGTGGGTGAGTTGCGGGAGAAGGCTGACCCGTCTGCGGACGACATGGTGACCACCGATCTCGATCGTGCCTATCTGCGGATTGTTCGGGACAACGCGTGCGTTGGGTGATCTGGTACGAGTTTCGGCGCTCAGCCTTGTGGTATCTGGCCCCGGTTCTCGTCGTCGTCGAGCTTGTCGGTCTGTTCGGTGCTGCAGACCGCGGCTGGTCTGATGCGTGGTCGACGGCGTCGTTGGCGGTGGCGTGGCCCGGTTTCATCATCGGGCCTCTGCTCGCAGGTACAGCGGCAATGACCGCACTGGCTCGTGCCCGTCGAGGAGAATCGGTCATGGCCAATACGGTGCGCCGACGCTGGCAGCTCGAGGTCGTGATGCTCGTCCCACCGATCGCAGTATCGACCGTCGTGTATGTCGTCGGTATGGCAGCAGCTCTGGTAGCGACATGGCCCCAGGCTCATGCTGGGGCAGGGTGGCTGCGACCGGGTTTCGTCCTGATCGCCTGGTCTCTGGCCGGCCTCGGCATCGGCATCGGACATCTGGCGGGCAGGTTGCTTCCGTCGGCGTGGACGCCACCGCTGGTCGCAGCAGCGGTGCTCATACTTGCTGTTACTCTCGCCACTCCGGATGGTCTGCTGTACGTCCCGATCATGGCGCCGATCGAGTACAGGCTTTCCGTCATGACGGTGGTACTGCCGGTCATCGCGGCGCTCATCGCGCTGGCTGTTGCCGTCGCCGCGATCCGGGCGCGGGCCGCAGCCGGTGGCCCGCCCCGGGTCCGTCCGTGGTTCGTCCTGTCCGGAGCTGCTGTTGCCGCGGGTGTCATCGTGGCCGCCATGGGCGTTCCTCGGCTCGTGCCGCGCACCGACCACGTCACGCCGCTGTGCACCGAGGGCGCCGGGCCGACGATCTGTGTCTTTCCCGAGGCGCCTGCCATGCACCAGGCGGTCCAGAAAATGTCGGACCGAGCCGCAGAACTTCCTTCTGACCGCCTGACCTGGCCGAGCACCATTCAGCAGAACGGCCTGGTGGAATCCGGCGACTTCAGCATCGTGGGAAGCCCATGGCTGCTCGCCGACCAGATTAGCGGCGTCATCATGGTCGACAGCGGACTGGCTTGCTACTCGGAGAGCTCGCCTGACCCCGACGCCTCCTGGGCCAGGTATGTCACCATCAGCGAGTGGCTCACCGACCGCCTCTACGGGGGTTCGAGGCCTGCATCGGTGCACACCACCGCAGACGAGCTGATCGACCGTGCTGAGATTGATGCCGTGCTGAAGCGGCCGGAGCCAGACCAGAAGCGTTGGTTCGATACTCAGGTGGCGGAGCTGGAGAGAGCCTGTGGTACGTGACGACCGCGCTCCGTCGGCCGTCGGTGGGTATCTCAGGTCGCGCCGCTGGTGGGCAGTCGCGGTTCTCGCTATCGGTGCCGACCTCGTCAGCCTGGGTGTCGGTGATCGACTGCTTCCCGTCGGCGTCGCTGACGGTGTACCTGTCGGTGCGCCGTTGTGGGCATATCTGCCGGTGATCCCTGCGACGATGGTGACCATCAGCGCCTATGGGCCGTCACGTCGACTCGATCGGTGTGCCGCGCGGCCGGTAGAGACCTGGAACATGGTTTATGCAGCCGCGCTGGTCGTGCTGTCGAGTGCCGTCGCTCTTGTGGTCTTTTCCGTCGCGCGCGGACCGATCCTCGGCCTGGCCGGTGCACGCAACTGCATGGCGTGGACAGGCCTGGCCCTGCTCGCTGCCAGGGTGATCGGCCCCCAGTGGTCGTGGACGCCGGCTGTCGGTGTGGTCTTCGTCCTTGAATGGTTTGGACGTGACGGTGACGGCATACCTTCGTGGTGGGCCTTCGCCTCGACGGGTACCACCGACCCGCGAACCTGGACCCTGGTGGCAATACTTGTCGCGTCGGGGCTGGCAGCGACGGTAGCCACCCCCTGGCACCTCAAGGCTGCGTCGACGCACAGGCCGCTGCACAGAGGTGGAGCCGAGTCACGGCACACCGTCGGCCGCCGCCGTGTTCGTGGGCGCATAATGGGCCGGTGACCGTAGCGGACAACGACCTGGCGACCGTCACCGCGCAGCTGGGCCGGCCTCCCCGCGGGATGGTGGCGGTGGCGGCGCGGTGCGTCTGCGGCCGTCCGACCGTGGTGCGGACCGCCCCGCGGCTGCCGGACGGCACCCCGTTCCCGACGACGTACTACCTCACCTGCCCGCCTGTCGTCGCTGCGGTCAGCACCCTGGAGGCTGGTGGCCTCATGCGAGAGCTGACCGCCCGGCTGGCTGACGACCCGGAGCTGGCGGCGGCCTACGTGCGGGCGCACGAGGCGTACCTGCGCGACCGCGCCGAGCTGGGCGACGTCCCCGAGATCGCCGGTGTCTCGGCGGGTGGCATGCCGACCCGCGTGAAGTGCCTGCACGTCCTCGTCGCGCACGCCCTCGCCGCGGGGCCCGGGGTCAACCCCGTCGGCGACGAGGTGCTGGCCCTGCTGCACGACACCTGGAGCCCGGACCGTTGCCGCTGCCCCGGTGGGTGACCCGCAGGTGTGCCGATCTGGCGTCATCAGGCAGGATGGGTACACCCGATCGACGAGGAGAGAACCTATGACTGAGCTGCCCCAGGCCACCGGTGGATTCGGCGACCGTCCGACCCTGGCCTTCCCCGCCACCCCGGCTCCCTCCGACCTGCAGGTGCAGGTGCTGGTGCCCGGCACGGGCGACGTGGTCGAGGCCGGTCAGGACATCGAGGTGCACTACCTGGGCCAGAGCTGGGGCGGCGGGGTGTTCGACACCTCCTACGACCGTGGCGAGACCATCAGCTTCCCCATCGGTGTGGGCAAGGTCATCGCCGGGTGGGACCAGGGCCTGGTCGGCCAGCAGATCGGCAGCCGGCTGCTGCTGTCGATCCCGTCGCACCTGGGCTACGGCGACCGTGGCGTGCCCGCGGCGGGTATCCGTGGCGGCGACACGCTGGTCTTCGTCGTGGACATCGTCGGCGCCCGCTGACCGCTGGCAGGTGATCGGTCAGGGGCGGGGCCAGGCGGGCCAGGTGCCGGCGGGGGTGGTGACAGGGTCGGCCGAACGGATGGCGTCGTCGATGGCGGCGCTCAGGGCGTGGGCTGCCGCTGCCTGCACGGCGATGAGGGCCTCGACCCGGTGACGGCGATCGCCGGGCAGCGCCCTCAGACCCGTCGCCAGGGCGAACACGGTGTCACCGTCGGCCAGGGTGTGCACCGGGTCTAGGGCCCGGGCCATGCCGTCGTGCGCGGCGGTGGCCGTGCGTGACGCCTCGGCCGGGTCGAGGTCCACGTTGGTGGCGACCACGGCGATGGTCGTGGCGAACGCGCCACCGGGCGCCCCGCCGACGGGTGCTGCCGTCTCCCCGAGGGGCGCCCCGGCGGCGTTGACCGCGGCGATGGCTCCGACCCGCACCTCCGACAGGTCTCCGCCCAGGCTGACGCAGGCGCTGCCCAGGCCGCCCTTGAACCGTCCGCCCGCGACCAGCGCGCCGGTGCCCGCGCCGACGTTGCCCACCGGCAGCGCCGAGGCCGTACTGCTCCGGCTGGCGGCCTGGGCGGCGGCGTACCCGAGGTCGGCGTCGGGCCAGGCGTCGAACCGGCCGCCCCGCCCCAGGTCGAACAGGGCTGCGGCGGGCACGATCGGCACCACCTGGGCCGGGTCGGCACCGACGGCGAAACCCCGCCCCTGCTCGTAGCACCACCGTTGGACGCCTGAAGCGCTGACCAGACCGAACGCCGAGCCGCCGGTGAGCACGACCGCATCGACCGTCGGTACCAGGGTGGTCGGTCCGAGGGCGTCGGTCTCGTGCGTGCCCGGCCCGCCGCCGCGCACGTCGACCCCGCCGACGGTGCCCGGTGCCGGCAGCACCACGCTCACGCCGGTGAGCCAGCCGTCGCCGATCCGCTGGGCGTGCCCCGCCTGGATCCCCGGTACCTCAAGGATGCTGCTCATGGTCTCTCCTCGCTGTCCACGCACCTGAGCCTAGGACGGGGCGGGGCAGACCAGGCCGGTGGCGTGCACGGGGCAGTACCCCGCGGGGTTGGCGTCGAGATACTGCTGGTGGTAGCCCTCGGCGTAGAAGAACTCGGCCGCCGCCGCGGGGCGGATCTCGGTGGTGACGGCACCGAAGCCGTGCGCGGCCAGCTCCCGGGCGAAGGCCGTGCGGGTCGCCAGGGCGGCGGCCCGCTGGGCCTCGGTGGTGGTGAACACCACCGACCGGTACTGGGTGCCGACGTCGTTGCCCTGGCGGAAGCCCTGGGTCGGGTCGTGCAGCGCCCAGAAGCGGCGCAGCAGGTCGGTGGCGGTCAGCGTCGAGTCGTAGACGACCATGACGGTCTCGGCGTGCCCGGTCCGGCCGGTGCAGACCTCCTCGTACGTCGGGTGGGGTGTGTGGCCGCCCTGGTACCCGACGGCCGTCGCGACGACCCCCGGCAGCTGCCACATCTCCTTCTCGGCCCCCCAGAAGCAACCCATGGCCAGGTAGATCACCTCGGTGCCGGGCCAGGGCCCGGTCAGCGACGTGCCCAGCACCCGGTGCCGGTCAGGCACCGGGAAAGCCGGAGCCGCGCGCCCGGGCAGAGCCTTGTCGGCGCTCACCATCGTCGGGGTCCCGAACAACCAGCCCATCAGGCGCCTCCTATCACTGCCGCTTCGTCTGTCTCCAGCGCCACCCGCGCGACGGGGTGCGCGTCGCCAGCGCCGACGCCGGGTGGCATCGACCACCCCGTCGTCCCTCAGACAACACCCGGGGGCCGTCGGACCTTCCGCGGTCGGCGGATCTGGCGAGGTCCAGCAGGTCTGCGGCCGTCAGGCTCGCGCGACCGGCGCGGTGGGAGCCGTCGGAGGCCGATGCGCGGCTGCGGGTGGGTCGAGGCGGCCGAACCACGACCTTGTTGGTTCGACCTTCACCGCACCGCATACGATGTGCGGGTGACTTCCGACTCGTCGCACCCGGTGACGCCCGCCGTCCGGGCCACGGCCGCCTGGTCGTGGCGGTTGCTGGTCATCGGGTTCGCGGCCGCCGGCCTGGTGTGGGTCGTCGGCCAGCTGAAGACGATCGTGGTGCCGGTCGCCGTCGCGCTGCTGCTCACGGTGCTGCTCCACCCGGTGGTCACGTTCTTCACCACCCGGCTGTCGATGCGCCGTGGACCAGCGGTCGGGATCGCCGTGGTCGGCACGATCGCCGTGGTGTCCGGGCTGATCGCGGCTGCGGGCACGTCGATCGTCGCCGGCTTCGGCGACCTGTGGGACAAAGCCAGGGACGGGTTCTACCAGGCGATGACCTGGCTGGCGGAAGGTCCGCTGGAGATCTCGACGGACGACCTCGACCGCTACCTGAAGCAGCTGCAGGACTCGTTGGGCGGCTACTCGTCCCAGCTGGTCTCGGGCGCGGCCAAGGCCACCGTGACCGTCGGGCACATCGGCGCCGGCGCGCTCATCGCCGTGTTCTGCCTGATCTTCTTCCTGCTGGACGGGCGCCGGATCTGGACCTGGCTGGTCGGGCTGCTGCCCGCGACCGCCCGCGGTCCGGTCCACCAGGCCGGGCGGCGCGGCTGGCTGAGCCTGGCGGCGTACGTGCGCACCCAGATCCTCGTGGCGGCGGTCGACGCGGTCGGCATCGGGCTGGGGGCGGTGCTGCTCGGTGTGCCGATGGCGCTGTCGCTGGGGGTGCTGGTCTTCCTCGGGTCGTTCGTGCCGATCATCGGTGCCCTGGTCACCGGTGCGATCGCCGTCCTGGTGGGGCTGGTGGCCGGTGGACCGTGGACGGCGTTGTGGATGCTCGTCGTGGTGCTGGCGGTGCAGCAGATCGAAGGGCACGTGCTCCAGCCGTTCCTCATGGGGCACGCCGTGTCGCTGCACCCGGTGGCGGTGCTGCTGTCCGTGGCGGCCGGGTCGCTGGTCGCCGGGATCGTCGGCGCGCTGTTCGCGGTGCCGCTCGTCGCGGTGGCGAACACCGTGGTGCTGTACCTGCACGGGCACGACAAGTTCCCCGAGCTAGGCACCGACGACAGGCTGGTTCACCGCCAGCGACCACCCCGACCGGCCGCAGGGCGCGACGAGGCCGGTGACGAGACTGCGGTGCAGGACGAGCCTGCGGCCGCTGGGCACGACGAGGCTGCGGCCGACCCGGCCTAGCCTGCGAACGGGCGGGCGGCAGAGATGACGACAGGAATCTGGCGGCCGGTGGGAGCGGTGTAGGTGACGGTGTCCCCGACCTTGCGGCCGTTGATCGCCACGCCCAGGGCCGACTCCGGGGAGAACACGTCCATCTCGGCGGTGCCGACGCTCTCGCGCGAACCCAGGAGGAACTCCATCGTGCGACCTGCGATGTCAGCGGTGACGACCATGCCCGGTTCGATGACGCCGTCGTCCGGGGGAGCGCCGATCTGCACGTGGCGCAGCTTCTCCTTGAGCTCGCGGATGCGGGCCTCGTTCTTCGCCTGCTCCTCGCGGGCCGCGTGGTAGCCGCCGTTCTCCTTCAGGTCGCCCTCGTCACGGGCGGCGGAGATCCGTGAGGTGATCTCGTCGCGCTTGGGCCCCTCCAGCTCGGCCACCTCCGCCTGTAGGCGGTCGTAGGCCTCCTGGGTCAGCCAGATGGCTGCGGTCTCAGTCACGATCGTTCCTTCCATCGGGACAACAGCCGACGTCGGTGTGGGGGGCGTGGGGGTCCGCCGCGTCCACGTCGGCAAAGCAAGAAGCGCTTGGCCGGGCCTGCGCGCGAACATCCAGCCTATCCCATCGGCTGCTCAGGATCGATCTTCAAGGACGGATGTCCACCCAGTGGTCCCAACCCGACCTCAGCGACATTGCGGGCGCGCACGGGCCGACCGACGCGTCCAACCGCCTGACACCGCAGGGACGTCAGGTCGCACCGAGCTACGCTGGGCTGGTCGGCCCTGGTCGACAGGGGCTGATCTGGAAGGAGACCTGGTCATGAGCCTGCGCTTGATGGCAGTCCACGCCCACCCCGACGACGAGTCGTCCAAGGGCGCTGCGACCTGCGCCAGGTACGTCGCCGAGGGCGTCGACGTGCTGGTCGTCACCTGCACCGGCGGTGAGCGCGGCGACGTGCTCAACCCCCAGTTCTCCGGGCCGGTGCCTGACGGCCTGGCCGACACCGCCGCTCTGCGCCGTCGTGAGATGGCTGCCGCGGCGGCCGCGCTCGGGGTGCGCCAGCGCTGGCTGGGGTTCGTCGACTCGGGCCTGCCCGACGACGGCTCACCGGTGCCGGAGGGCAGCTTCGCAGCCCTTCCGCTGGAGCAGCCCACGGCCGCCCTGGTCGCGGTGGTGCGCGAGTTCCAGCCGCACGTCATGACCACCTACGACCCGACGGGCGGTTACCCCCACCCCGACCACATCCGCAACCACGAGGTCTCCTTCGCGGCGTACCAGGCGGCAGGTGACCCGGCCCTGTTCCCGCAGGCCGGGGAACCGTGGGAGGTGTCCAAGCTCTACTACGACGTCACCTTCTCCGAAGCCCGGATCCGCGCCATGGACGCGGCGATGACCGGGGCGGGCCTGGTCTCGCCGTTCGAGGGGTGGATCGACCGTCACCAGGACTTCGGGCCGCCGCCCTCGGTGACCACCCGGATCGAGTGCGCCCGCTACTTCGGCGCCCGGGACGCTGCCCTGCGTGCCCATGCCAGCCAGGTCGACCCGGACGGCTTCTTCTTCGCCGTGCCGCGCGACCTCGAGGCCCAGGTGTGGCCGCACGAGGAGTTCCAGCTCGCCGAGTCCAGGGTGCCGACGAGCCTGCCCGAGGACGACCTGTTCGCCGGGATCGGCGGGCGCACCAGCGGCCGCGGGGCCGCCGACGGCCGGCCGGTCACCGCCGTCGGGCGCGGTCGGTGAGCCTCCCGGACGTCTCGGCGGCCGGACCGCCGGTGCGGCCTGCTGTGAGGGTCGCGGTCGGCCAGGTCGCCAGCACCGACGACCACGCGGCGAACCGCCGGGCGGCGGTCGATGCTGTCCAGGCGGCGGCGGTGCTGGGCGCCGACCTGCTGGTGCTGCCCGAGTACACGGCGGCGTTCCACCCGGCCGGGGTCGGGATCGAGCTGGCCGAGCCGCTGGACGGTCCGTTCGTCACGGCGCTGCGGGAGCAGGCCGCCGCGACCGGTGTCGCGGTGATCGCGGGCACGGCAGTGCCAGGATCGGCAGGACCAGCAGCGTCGGGCGCTGCCGGGCGGGCGGTCAACGTCGTCGTCGCCGTGGACGGGCGGGGCGACCTGGTCGGCTCGTACCGCAAGGTGCACCTGTACGACGCTTTCGGCACGCGGGAGTCTGACCGCCTGGAACCGGGCCCGGCCGACGCCCCGCCGCTGGTCGTGGACGTGGGGGGCCTGACCTTCGGCGTGCTGACCTGCTACGACCTGCGTTTCCCCGAGTCGGCCCGGCGTCTGGTCGACGCCGGTGCCCAGGTGCTGGTGGTCCCCGCCGCCTGGGCGTCCGGCCCGCTCAAGGTGGCGCACTGGACGACGTTGGCCACCGCCCGGGCCATCGAGAACACCGCAGCCGTGGTGGCCGTCGGCCAGACCGGCCGGGGAGTGGTGGGGCACTCGCTGGTCGTCGGCCCGGACGGTGTGGTCCGCCTGGCGCTGGACGAGGCACCCGCGCTGCGCGTCGTCGACCTGGACCCGGCCGAGCTGGCTGCCGTCCGCGAGCGCAACCCGTCGTTGGTGAACCGCCGCTACCGCGTCGTCCCCGCCTGACGCCTCGGCACCACCGGGCACCCTGCCCGCCCCGACGCGCGTGGACGCCGCACGGCCGCGCCGCGCGCGCCGGACCATCGACTCCCGCGCCGCCGCAGAAGCCCGACAGGGTCTTGCGGCACCTGGAGCCGAGGCCGGGTACGACACTGCCCCCGAGGGAGTGATTCGACCTCGGGGGCAGGTCCTGGACCGATGGTACCGGGGGAGACAGCGGTCCCAGAAATCGCCTGGACGCGCAGCGTGCGAGGCTCCGAGGAGCGGCGCGACGGTGCCCGTGGCAGCGCGGGTGGCCGGATCTACCCGCGGGGATCGTCAGTCTCGACCGGCGAAGATCGCGAAGATCCGCAGCAGCTCCAGGTACAACCAGACCAGGGTGACCAGCAGACCGAACGACGCCGTCCAGGAGTACTTCGCCGGGACACCGTCTTCCACCCCGCGCTTGATCCCGTCGAAGTCCACGATGAGGCTGGCCGCCGCCATACCGACGGCGAGCAGGCCGACGATGATGCCCCACGGGCCGTTGCGCAGCGGACCGAAGCCGTCGCTGGCGACGAAGAACGACATGACGAGGTTGATCAGCGAGAACAGCAGGTAGCCCGCCATGGCGATGATCAGCCACCTGG
Source organism: Cellulomonas sp. (assembly GCA_031556715.1). Lineage (GTDB taxonomy): Bacteria > Actinomycetota > Actinomycetes > Actinomycetales > Cellulomonadaceae > Cellulomonas. Next base: position 17,551 of record JAVBSR010000152.1, on the reverse strand, counting down.
TGAACTTCGGCGTCACCCGGACCTTGCCTGACCGGAACAGCAGCAGCGCCGCGAAGAACGTCCCGAAGGTCGCCAGCACGGCCTGCACGATGATGGGCTGGGCGGAGCCGCCGCTGACGGTGAAGTCCTGGAACACCCAGCTGATCCCGCCGAGGAACACGCCCTCGGCCACCGCGTAGGCGATGATCAGCGGCGGGCTGGGGTTGCGCTTGAACGCGTTGACCATGCCGAGGACGAAGCCGACGAGCGCGCCGCCCAAGATCAGGGCCATCCCGACCTGGGGGGTGAGGTTGTAGGACACGGCTGCGACGACGACCAGCAGCGCCAGCAGCCCGCCGGTCTTGATCACGACGTCGTCGTAGGTCATCCGGCGCATCTGCACGCTGGTCGCCGCCGGGGCCTCGTACATCGACTGCAACGCCGCGGCGTCCATGGCCTGCGCGCCGGTCGTGCCGTACTGGTGGGTGCCGTACTGGGCTGACGGCGAGCCCCAGTCGGGGTCGGTGGCCAGCTGTCGACGTCCCTCGCGCACCTGCGGGTTGCGTGGGTCGCCGAAGACCGGGCTGTTGTTGAAGACGGGGTTGCTCATCGTGGTTCGGGCTCCTCGCCGAAGGTAGGCGTCACTGGACTCAACGCGCTGGTCGGTGTCATCGTTCCCGCCTCTACGGTACCCCGCGGCCGTCGTGACCGGGGCGAACCAACCGGGGCCCCTGGTGCCGAACCGACGGCCCTGGCGGTGCCCCCGCCCGGGTTCGAACCGGGACTGTGCCGGTTTTAAGCCGGCTGCCTCTGCCAGTTGGGCTACGGGGGCGACCAGCCCACCCTAGTGTCGCCGACGCTCGAGGCCAGGGACAGGGCGATGCCGTCGAGGATGTCGTGCTCGGAGGTGACGACCCGGGTCACTCCGGACGCCGCCGCGACGCGCTGCACCACCCGGGACCACACCAGGGCGCCGGCGCCGATGACGTCGACTCGGCCCGGGTGCATGAACCCCAGGGCGGCGCGCTGGGCACGGGGGAGGTGGAGCAGGTCGTCGCAGGCGGCGAGCGTCTGGTCGACGGACAGCACCGCGCCGTCGATGCGGGCGCGGTCGTACCGGTCCAGGCCCAGGGCGTGGGCGGTGATGGTCGTCACCGACCCGGCCAGTCCGACCAGGGTGCGCACCGCGGCGAGCGGGACGTGGGTCAGGGCCTCGTCGAGGGCGGTGTCGACCGCAGCGGTGGCGGCGGCTGTCTCGTCCGCGGTGGGCGGGTCGGTGCGCAGGCAGCGTTCGGTGAGCCGCACCGAGCCGACGTTCATCGACCAGGCTGCGTCGGGTCGGGTCGTGCCGACGACCAGCTCGGTCGAGCCGCCGCCCAGGTCGACGACCGCGTAGGGCCCGTCGTGCCCGCCCGTCGGCCCGTCAGCCTGTCGCGGTCTCAGCGCGCTGACGGCACCCCGGAAGGACAGCTCGGCCTCCTCGGTGCCGGAGACCACCTCCGGGTCGACGCCGAGCACGTCGCGCACGCCGGCGGCGAACTCTTCCCGGTTGCTGGCGTCGCGGGTGGCCGACGTGGCGACGAACCGGACCGCGGTCGCCTCCAGCTCCCGGCAGACCGCCGCGTACTGCCGGGCCATGTCCAGGGTGCGGGCCAGCGCGTCGGGGGCCAGCCGTCCGGTGCGGTCGACGTCATGACCGAGCCGGACCACCTCGGCGCGGCGCACCACGTCGTGCAGCCTCCCGCCGTCGACGTCGGCCACCAGCAGCCGGATCGAGTTGGTGCCGCAGTCGATGGCCGCTACCCGTGTCACGCGGGACATGGTGCCACCCCCGGCCCGTCTGGGGGGTGATGGTGAGGGTGACGACGACGGGTCCGGGTGCGGATCTGGCCCACCATCGGCGAGGATCGTGGGATGGACCGTCCGATCCCGCTGTCGCGCCGCCAGGCCTTCGCCTGGGCGGCGGTGTGGGCGCTGGTGGTGGGTGCGGTCTACTGGACGGCGGTGCGCACCTCGTGGGGCCAGGGACTGGACGAGGCGCTGCTGGAACGGTGGCACTCCGAGGACCTTGTGGTGAGGCGGCTGGCCGCCGCTGTGCGGTCGACGATCCCGCTGGCGCTGTCCGTGGTGGTGGCCCGTCTGTGCCTGGTGGCCTGGCGTGCGGGGCTGCGGCGCCTGGTCCTGGTGGTCGGGTCGGTCGTGCTGGTGACGGTCGTGCTCAGCCCGCTGCTGCGGGACGTCCTGCTCGCCAGGCCTGACCTGGGCGCCGGCGGCCTGCCCGACAACACCTTGCCGTCCAACCACATGGCGTTCAGCACGGCGGCGGCTGTGGCGGTCCTGCTCCTGCGTCGGTGCGGTGCCCGCTGGGCCGGGCTGCGGCACGTCGGGCCGGGTGGTGCGGCTCACGACTGGAGGGTCGGAGCTCTTCTGGCGCTGCTCCTGGGGGTCGAGGCGGTGGTGAACGTCACGACCTACGCGCACCGGCCGGCCGACACGGTGGCCGGTCTGGCGGAGGCGTTGATGCTGTGGTCGCTGGCGGTGGGGGTGGCGCCTGGTGTGGTGCCCGGCGCGCGGGCCGGCACGGCTGACGCCCAGCCGGTGTGCAGCCAGAGGTGCGGCGCACCCTAGACCCCGGACGCCGCCGGTGTCGGCGCGGTCGGGCGCTTCCGGCGCTTCGAGCGTGACTTCGCCGGCATCGTCTGAGGTCAGACGGCCGGGCGTTCTCGGCGGCGCTCCCCGCGGCAGCAGGTCCACGTAGGCTCACGGTAGGATGAAGTCTCGCTGTGGTGTCGGCGCTACGAACCCAGGTTCCACAGCGGTGCTGGCCTCGGGCCACGGCGCAGGCGTCGAGACGCGTGCCCGACGCTGACCGCGACGCGGTCATACATATCTATTGGAACGGAGCGCAACGTGCCTGTGCTGGACGAACAGCTGATCCCAGTCTTCGACGAGGTCGTCTCCCGCAACGCGGGCGAGACCGAGTTCCACCAAGCTGTCCGGGAGGTCCTGGAGAGCCTCGGCCCGGTCGTGGCCAAGCACCCGCAGTACGCCGACGGTGAGGTGATCCGCCGGCTGTGCGAGCCGGAGCGGCAGATCATCTTCCGGGTCCCGTGGGTCGACGACGCCGGACGGGTGCAGCTCAACCGGGGGTTCCGGGTCGAGTTCAACTCGGCGCTCGGCCCGTACAAGGGCGGGCTGCGCTTCCACCCCACGGTGTACCTGGGGATCGTCAAGTTCCTCGGTTTCGAGCAGATCTTCAAGAACGCCCTCACCGGCATGCCGATCGGTGGCGGCAAGGGCGGCTCCGACTTCGACCCGAAGGGGCGTTCGGACGCGGAGATCATGCGGTTCTGCCAGTCCTTCATGACCGAGCTGTACCGCCACATCGGTGAGTACACCGACGTGCCGGCCGGTGACATCGGCGTCGGCCAGCGGGAGATCGGCTACCTGTTCGGGCAGTACAAGCGGATCACCAACCTCTACGAGTCGGGGGTCCTCACCGGCAAGGGCCTGACCTGGGGCGGGTCCCAGGTGCGCACCGAGGCCACCGGTTACGGCACGGTGTTCTTCGTCAACGAGATGCTCTCCGCCGCCAAGGAGTCGTTCGACGGCAAGCGGGTGGTCGTGTCCGGTTCGGGCAACGTCGCCATCTACGCCATCGAGAAGGTCCACCAGCTCGGTGGACGGGTGATCGCCTGCTCCGACTCCGACGGGTACGTGGTGGAGGAGGGCGGGATCGACCTCGACCTGCTCAAGGAGATCAAGGAGCAGCGCCGCGGTCGCATCGTCGACTACGTGCAGCAGCGCGGTAGCTCCGCCTGCTACTCGACCAACGGCTCGATCTGGTCGGTGCCGTGCGACATCGCGCTGCCGTGCGCCACGCAGAACGAGCTCAACGGGGCCGACGCGAAGCAGCTGGTCGCCAACGGCTGCCAGATCGTCGCCGAGGGCGCCAACATGCCGGTCACTCCCGAGGCGATCAACGTGCTGCGGGCCTCGGCCGTGCGCTTCGCCCCGGGCAAGGCCGCCAACGCCGGTGGTGTGGCCACCAGCGCCCTGGAGATGCAGCAGAACGCCTCCCGCGACACCTGGAGCTTTGAGCACACCGAGCAGCGGCTCGGGAAGATCATGCGCTCCATCCACGACCGCTGCCTGGAGACCGCCGACGAGTACGGCGCCACCGGCGACTACGTCGTGGGTGCCAACATCGCGGGCTTCACCCAGGTCGCCGACGCCATGCTGGCTCTCGGCATCGTCTGAGTCACCACCGAACGCCGCTGACGCGCCTTCAGGCGCGTCGGCGGCGTTCGTGCTTCCTGATGCTGCGGTCTGGGCGGGCCCTGAGCTCTTCGCACGACGGCGTCGGTGTTCCGTCAGTGATCGGCGGGCTTGCTGCCGTCGTGACGTCGGAGACTGTCGGACTCGGGCTCCGGTCAGAGGCGGGTCAGAGGGCGACGCCTGGACGGTATGCCCATGTCCGGCATCATCCCAGGTCAGGATGCCATCGCTCCTCAGGGTGACTTCTGTGGTAGGTCGATGTCAGACGATGCTTCCGCTTTGGTAACCGGACATTGGGCACATTTTGAGCTACCATCGCTGCAACGTTATGGGCGGTGGGGCAGGAGAGGTGCGATGAGTGTCGAAGGACGTCTACCGGGTGTGTGCGGCCGCTGTTGCGGGCTGAGATGACCGAGGTCGTGCCAGTGCGGGTCGCGGTGGAGGCGGGGTGGCATCCAGCGGTCGACGAGTTCGACGAGCGGTATGTGGTGTTCGCGACCTCGTCGACGACGGTGCGGTTCACCGAGCCCTTCGCGGCCTTCGTGGCCGAGGCTGCCGGGCGTGGCGTGATCCCGGTGCTGGTCACCACGATCGCAGCTCGGGTGTCACCGTTCGTCTCTCTGGCGATGCGGCGCTCCTGCGGGCTGTGGGCGTTGCAGGCGCGGGACGGCACGCTGTACGACGCCCTGTCGGGCGTGCAGGTCGACGGCCTGGGCGATCTGTGCGAACCACGGGGTGCCGTGCCGGGCTGGACGGAGAGTGGGCCCGGTCGTCCTGAGGGCGCGGACGGGTCCGGTCGTCTCCCTGGATTCTTCGACCCGCCTGCCGCGTCGCCACCGGTCATGACGTTCGACGTGCGCACCAGGCAGCGGGCGGTCGAGAGCTCCAGGGTGGGCGCGGTCGCCCAGAACCTGGGTGAGTCGCTGGGTGTGTCGTGGCGGTGCTGGGCGACCCGGGAGCCGTTGCTGGCCGCCTGGGACCTGGGAGCGGTCACTGCCGAGGTCCGTCGGTCGATGCCCAGGTCCCCGATGGTGCGCGTGGTTGGTGACGGTGGGGCCTTCTGCGAGGTGCAGGTGGCCCGGACCAGTGCCGGGCTGGCCGAGCAGACCATCGGCGGCGTGCCGGTGGACGGCGGAGCTGACCTGCTCGCGGTGGCCACGGACGCGGCGGAGCGGCTGGTAGCCGAGCACAACCCGACCATGGCCTTCTGGTCGGTCGCGGACTACGACGTGGCCGGCGGCACGGTGGTGCATGCACCGAGGGCCAGGGCGCCGGAGGCGCCGCTGGTGGTGGTGGTCGGGCCCGCGGCGGTGCGGGATCTCGACGTCGACGCGGACCGGCTGGTCGCCGAGCACGGTGCCAGGCGGCTGGGCCGGGCCCGCATGCCGTGCCTGCTGGTCCGGTTCGACGAGCCAGACCCGGGGCGACGGTGGGCGCAGGTGGCGGGCTTCGCCGTGGCGCTGGGACTGGGTGACGAGCTGCAGACGATGGGAGTGAACGTCGATGCCCGCTGAGATGGTGCTGCTGTGCGACGAGGCACCGACGGCGGCTGTGGTCGCTGAGACCGGCAGGCGCCTGTTCACGGACGGTGAGCTGATGGAGTACCTGGACGGGCAGGTGCGTCAGTGGGTGGCGGGCGACGGTCGTGCAGTGCTGTCGTTGTTCGCAGCGCGCAAGGTCGAGGTGCGCGCTGACGCCGACCGTGCCGTCGAGGGCGGTACGGGCCAGTACCGCTGGTGGGTGGACATGACGGCGCCGCACGGTGATGCGGCTGACGGCTGGTCGCTGGCCCGGGCGGTGGCCGTGGCTGTCGACGGCCGGGTGGCCAGGCGCAGCTGAGGGGCGATGATGGGAGACAGAGCATGAAGTTCGCACTCGACGGTCGCGGCGTCACGGATGCCGGTCCGGGGCACCACAGCGGGCACCCGGAGCACCGGCACGCCGACCGTCCGCACCCCGGCGAGCCGGTGCACGGACCGCACGACCAGTCGCCCCACGGTCACGACGGTCCAGCAGGCACGGCATCTGGGCCCGGCCCGGCCTCCTGGCACCGTGGTCACGATGACGCCACGAGCGGTGTCGAACCGACCGGTCCGGGTGGTGGCGCTGACGCGGTGGCCGGTGGCGGCGTGCGTACCGCAGCTGCCCCTGGCCCGTGCGACGGTGACGTCGCGGAACCTGGCGCCGGAGGGGAAGCGGGGCAGGTCGGCGACGGCAGCGATGCTGAGTCTGGCTCGCTCGATGCTGTCGTGCCGGACCACGCCGCTGCCCCGGCCGACCTGGATCCGGGCGCTGCCGGTGGCACCGCCGAGCCTGTCCCCGACCAGCCTGGTGGTGAGACGTGCCAGGTTCCGGGAGACGGCCTTCCAGGTGCTGGTGTTGACGAGGGCGTAGCGGACGGTGCCGAACCCGGCTCTGGCACGGTCGCGTCGACCGGTGCCGGCCCGGCTGCCCCGCAGGACGATCCGCCGTCACAGGGCCAGGGTGCTGATGGCACGACGCCCGAACCGACAGTGGGGTCGAGCCCGGCCGCTGACGTTCCCGCTGGAGGCCCGGCCGACGGAGTGCCAGACGCTCAGGGCCCGGCGGAGCCGCCGGTCGGGAGCACCCAGGGCGACATCCCGCCCGGGCAGACCGCGCCGGAGGTTCCTGATGCCACGGGCACTCCAGGCGGCGTCTCGCCGGGAGAGGCCGCTGCTCCGCTCGTTCCCGGTGCGGCTGACCCGCCTGGCGACGTTCCGTTCGGGGAGGCCGCCGCTCCGCTGGTTCCCGGTGCGGCTGACCCGCCTGGCGACGTTCCGTTCGGGGAGGCCGCTCCTGGTGCCACTGGCACCCCCGGCGACGTCCCTCTCGCGGAGACTGTTCTGGTCGCTCCCGTCGCGGCCGAAACCCCCGACGGTGCCCCGGTCACGGAGCCGGCTGCCGGTGCCGGAGGTGCGCCGTCTGGGGCGACAGCCGGAGCTCCCGGGGGCGGTTCAGGGCCCGCTGGGGTGCCGTCCAGGTCCGGAGCGGCGTCGCAGCAGGTGGTGTGGGTGCCGGTGACGTGGGTGAGCGGGAATGGTTGGCGCCTCAACCCGGGGGACGTGAGGGCTGTGATGGCCGGGGTGAACGCGGAGTTCGAGCTGTTGCGTCAGCAGGCGGGGCGGATGGGAGCGGTGCTGGATGCGGTGGCGGCTCCGACGGTGGCGGAGGTTCTGGTGCCCCGAGCGCCACGTGTGGGCCCGTACCTCGACGCGGTAGAGAACTATCACGATGCACCGGAGTGGGGTGCGCCGTTCTCCGGTGCTGTGCCTGGTGCGCTGGATCAGGCCCTCGCGGCTCAGGCGGACAAGATCAACCGGGTGGTGCGCACGGTATCGGCTGCGATCGTCGGTGTGTCGCAGGCCACGATGGCCTATCAGCAAGGCAACGAGGAGATGGCGGTCCAGGTCCAGGCGGAGGCGGCCAGATCGGCCAGCACCGGTGATTTTTCGTACTTCGACGCCCTGCTGGAGCCGTGATGCCTGATACCAAGGGACTGATCGACCCGTCGACCTTCCACCCGACGTCGGCCCAGCTGCGGCGTGGCGCCCACGAGGTTGACGGGTGGGTGCGCCAGGTCGGGCAGGTGCTGGCGAAGGTGGGTGTGGCGGTGGCCGAGCACACGTCGGTGGTCGCTGACCGTTGGGTGGCGTTGGGGGAGTGCTACCAGGCGCCGGAGACTGAGCGGGTGCTCGGCCTGATCGCACCGGCCGTAGCTGAGGCAGGTGAAGTCGCTGGTGCGCTGAACGGGGTGAAGATTGCCCTGGATGTCTATGCGGACGCGTTGTTGCGTATCGCGGGGGATCTCGCGACGTTGGAGACCGAGGCGGCGGAGTTCAGGGTCAGCGACGGGGTGCTGAACGGGGTGAAGGACAAGAGCAACGACGCCTGGACGGCGGCGAACGGGTTGTACGCGCTGGGGCACCTGGACGTCGGTGGTGTGGCCGCTGCGGCGGGGCGGTTGTCGTCGGACACGGTGCCGTGGTGGCAGGACGAGGGGATGATCGCGAAGAACAACGGGTACTGGGACCGGCTGTACGAGTACCAGCAGGACATCGAGCAGGCAGCGTCGATGTGCTCGATGATTCTCTGTTCGGCGGCGGCGCCCCAGCTGTTGCCGGCGGTGATGACGGCCGGGGTGGACTCGGTGGAGCAGATCGCGGCGTTCGACGCTGCGCAGGGGTGGGGTCGACCGCGGGACCGGGGGTTGCAGCCGCTCGAGCAGACCTGGACGTCGGTGAACCTGAACGTGGTCGCGCCGCTCGCGGCGTTGTCGTTGGGGTGGGACACCACCACCATGAAGGGTTTCAGCCAGACGTGGACCAGGGGTGCCGAGGCTGATCAGGCCAGGAACCAGGTGAGGGCACAGGCCTGGAACGGTCTGGGGCAGATAGCGACGGCGTTCGGCGCGTCGTATGCGGGCAAGAGCGATCCGGTGCGGTCGATGATGGATGCCCGGTACGGGCAGGGGTGGACCGACCAGCAGGATCAGATCGTAGCTGACACGGCGATGTCGATGGTCGGGTACGACCCGTCGGTGCCCGAGGACGGGTGGCACAAGTTCTCCGACGCGCCGTACGAGGCGGGGACGACGGTGACCCTCAACGTCGGCGGGATATTGGTGGGTCCCAAGGGCTTGGGTGCGGCTGGCAAGGCGGGAATGGCCGGGCGTGCGGGTCTGGCGGCGGTGCGGTCCGGTGCTGAGGTCGTCGGTCCGGCGGTGCGGGCGGCTGAGCGTGCCGGTACGGCCGGGTCGGGTGCGGCTCATGCGGCCGGTGCTCTGGAGGTCGGGGCCCGGGCGATCGACGATCTGGGTCACGTCCGGGTGGTGCGTGCGGTGCCGGAGAGTCCGCACGTGCCGTCGGTGTCGGGCTTGTCTGACGGTGCGGTGCGTCGGGGCACACAGTCGTGGTTGTACGACCGGGCTCCGGTGGAGCCGTCAGCGGCTGAGCGGGCGGCTGGTGCCAGGGTGCGTGAGCCGGTGCCGGATCCGGTACCGGTGGGTGACCGGGCCTTGGTCGGTGCGGAGTCAGGCCCGCGGACCGGGCCGGGTGCCACCCTCGAACGTCCCGGGGCTCCGGACCTGGACGTGGGTCCGGGCCGCACGGTCCCGGCCGACGCGCCGACCGGCGGTGGTCGTGGCGGCGGGCACGACCCGGCCCAGCCCGGACCGGGCCATCTGTCAGGGCCGGACGGCGGTGTGGGTGACGGCACTGGGCCCGCGGGCGGTCGTGGGGGCGGCCTGCCCGACGACCTGCCGGGTGCTGGTCGTGGCGTCGACGACCTCGACGGTGCTGGTGGTCGGCCTGACGACGGTTACGTGTACGACACCTCCGACGACCTGCCGGGCGGGGGCGTGGTCGAGCCGGTCGACCATTCTGGTCTGCCGCCTCGGGCGCAGGAGGCGATCGGTGCGTACGAGCAGATGATCCGCGACGAGCTGGCCAAGCCACCGGACCAGATCGAGTACTGGAAGATCAACCGGTGGCGCGGTTCGATCTTCAACTGGGAGAACTACCACCGGTACCCCGCCAACGAGGTCATCCTCGACCTCACCGACCCGGCCACCGGAAAACCCCTCCTCAACGCCAACGGCAACCCCCGCCGCGCAGTCCTCGACTCCTACGATCCCGGTGAGAAGATCGTCTCACGCAAACGCACCCAGCTCAGCGCCATCCAGGAAAGCACCGCGCGCGAGTACATCAACCAGGCCCTCCGGCTCTATGGCCCCAACAAACCTGGCATCACGATAGCCGACGTCCCCACCACCAAGACGCAACTTGGAAGTGAAACTGGTGCCATCGGAAGACCGCTGGAAGGGCGCCTGATTCTCGAGGTTCCGGTGCAGCGTCAGCCGATTCCGGACTCGATACTCGAGTATGCAGCGCAGAAGCGCGTCGTGATTTGCGACGTCAATGGTACAGTGTATCGTCTGGGAGGGGAGGCGCCATGATCGAGTACGCCTACACGACTGAGTGGAACCCGTGGAACGGCCTACCCGTGCCTGGGCACCGTTGGCTGGATGAGGCCGAGGCGCGCGAGGCCTTTGCTGCGCACAACCTGGAGGTCGTGCGGGTCGTGAAGCGTCGCGAGTCTGATGGGGCGGTGCGTGGTGGGTGGGTCATGGGTTTGGCCTACAAGGCCGGGGTCCGCGTGCAGTGGATGCAGGGCAAGAACACTGTGTGGCGTCTCAATGACCACCAGTGGTTCGGAGACCGGCTTTTCCGTACCGTCACGGTCGACTACGAGTATCCCGACGTTGAGCATTACTACGAACTGTTTGAGTGCACGGCTATGAGAAGTCTGGTGGTACTTCCGGACGGCTCGGGTCACGTGATGCAGAAGAGGAAGCCAGACACTCGTTCCACAGAGAACTTCACCGGTTTCCGGACCGACAACTTGTGGATCGACTATCCGGAGTTCGGTGACTGGGAGCCGCTGGCCAACCCGAACTTTGGCAATGCTTCAGAATGAGCTCAGTGCTGAGCCTCAGGCAAGATTGGTGTGGGTCCATGCAGAGTTCAACGTTGTCTCTGATTAGTGCTGGAACGTCAGAGAATGCGCCATCCGATTGCGTCAGGCTACAATCTGTAAGGGGCGATGATAAGTGCGACTGATCGAACAGGGCTCTCTCGGCGACACTCTTGGGCTCGCGTCTCCGGTGCAACGGAAACCTCTTCTTGAATCGATCCTCAGAAGAGCGCAATGTTGCGATTCACGACCTCAATGGTGAGGTGTGCCGAATCGAGGAGGGGCTCCCATGACCGAGGCCGAGTATGCATACACCACGAGGTGGAACGCACGTACTGGACGCCCGGTAGCCGAGCACGTATGGCTAGATGAAATCGGTTCTCGTGAGGTGTTTGCCGCGCACAACCTGGAGGTCGTGCGGGTCGTGAAGCGTCGCGAGTCTGACGGGGCGGTGCGGGCGGCGTGGGTCATGGGACTTGCCTACAAGGCCGGAGTCCGAGTCCAGTGGTTCCAGGGCCAGCACACAGTTTGGCGTCTTAATGACTATCAGTGGTTCGGTGATCGGCTTTTCCGTACGGTCACAACCAGTTACGACTACCCCGACACGGAGCGCCGCTATGATTTTAACGAGTGCATAGAGTTGAGAAGTTTGGTAGTGCTCCCCGACGGCACCGGTCATACGATGGTGGGCCCGGGTCACGCGGGAAGGAGGGGGGCGTGGGTAGAGGACCGGCAGATCGAGAATTTTTCCGGCTACCGGACGGACAATCTGTGGATCGACTACCCGGAGTTCGGTGACTGGGAACCGCTGGCCGACGCGAGCTTCGGTGGCGACCAGGAATAGCCTTCCCCGTCGGGTCGTGATAGTCAGGTTCCGGACGGCGCCGGTCGGCTGCGTCGGCCTTCTACGGCTGTCCGGCTCAGCTGCCGCCGAGCAGGTCGCTGAAGGACGGGACGTCGTCGTAGAGGCCGGTCGGGCGTCGGGGCTCGCGGGCCGCCGTGGCGTCGGCCAGCTCGACGGCTGCCTGGGCGATGCGTTCGGGCAGGGGGCGCACGTCGTCGCCGTCGGCCCAGTCGTCGGTGGCGGCGAACACCGCGGTCGGGACGACGGCAGCGCGCAGGTAGGCCAGCACCGGGCGGACGGCGTACTCCAGGGCCAGCGAGTGCCGGGCGGTGCCGCCGGTGGCGCCCAGCAGCAGCGGTGTGCCGTCCAGGGTGCCGGGTTCGAGCACGTCGAGGAACGACTTGACCAGGCCGGCCAGCGACGCCCCGTACACCGGGCTGACAAGGATCATGGCGTCCGCGCTGGCCACCGCGTCGAGGGCGGCGCGCAGCGGGCCGGGCACCATACCGGACAAGGTGGCGTCGACCGTCGCGTGGGCCAGGTCGCGCAGCTCGACCACCTGCACGGCGGCGTCGGTGCCGCGCTCGGCCAGTGCGGCCAGTGTCGCCTCTGTCAGCCGGTCGGCGAGCAGCCGGGAGCTGGACGGTCGGGCCAGGCCGCCGCTCAGCACGACCAGGGATCGCTGGCTCATGCGGTCCTCCTCAGGTGTCAGGCCGGGTCGGAGACGGCCAGTGCGGCGGCCTCGTCGTCCTCGGCGATGGTGCCGGTCCAGCGGTCGGACTCGGCGCGCACCCCGGTGGTCCCGGCCGTCCCGGCAGCGCGGGCCTGGGCGACCATCTCGGCGTGGCTCGGCGGGTCGGCGGGGACGTCGGCCGGACGGCGGGCCTCGGCCTCGGCGCGCAGCACCGGGACGATGTCGCTGGCCAGGGTGTCGATCTGCTCCAGCACCGTGCGCAGCGGCAGGCCGGCGTGGTCGACGAGGAACAGCTGGCGCTGGTAGTGGCCGACCTTCTCCCAGAACGCGCCGTACCGGTCGATCACCTGCTGGGGCGAGCCGACGGTCAGCGGCGTCTCGGCTGCGAAGCTCTCCAGCGACGGCCCGTGCCCGTAGACCGGGGCGACGTCGAAGTAGGGGCGGAACTCGTCGACCGCGTCCTGGGAGCGCGGCCGGACGAACACCTGCCCGCCCAGGCCGACGATCGCCTGGTCGGCCCGCCCGTGACCGTAGTGCTCGTACCGCTGCCGGTAGAAGTTGACCATCTGGGCGGTGTGGTCGAGAGGCCAGAAGATCGCGTTGTGCAAGAACCCGTCGCCGTAGAACGCGGCCTGCTCGGCGATCTCCGGGGAACGGATCGAACCGTGCCACACGAACGGCGGCACACCGTCCAGCGGGCGCGGGGTGGAGGTGAAGCCGCGCAGCGGGGTGCGGAACTTGCCGGACCAGTCCACCACGTCCTTGGTCCACAGCTCGCGCAGCAGGGCGTAGTTCTCCACAGCCAGGGGCAGGCCCTGGCGGATGTCCTTGCCGAACCACGGGTAGACCGGGCCGGTGTTGCCGCGACCCATCATGAGGTCCATCCGGCCGTCGGAGATCACCTGGAGCATGGCGTACTCCTCGGCCAGGCGCACCGGGTCGTTCGTCGTGATCAGCGTGGTCGCGGTCGACAGCACGATCCGCTGGGTGACACCGGCCAGGTAGCCCAGCATCGTCGTCGGTGAGCTGGGCACGAACGGCGGGTTGTGGTGCTCACCGGTCGCGAAGACGTCCAGGCCCGCCTCGTCGGCGTGGCGAGCGATGGTGAGCATGCTGCGCACGCGCTCGGTGTCGTCGGGGGCACGGCCGGTGTGCGCGTCAGGGGTGACGTCACCGACGGAGAAGATGCCGAACTGCATGCTCGCCTCACAGATCTATCGGATGCTCGGGAGGAACCGACCGGCGGCCTGGGGTATTCCTCGGCCGCCGTCCGTCCAGGTGGCAGCAGGGACGGCGACCACCGGGGAGGAGGCTCGCGCGGAGCCGCCTTCCGCTGGTGCGCCGAGATTCTCGATAAGCGTTGCGCCGCTCGATACCAGCGGACGTGCCGTGAGGCATGCTTGGGATCACGCTGGAGGGCGACGCTGGCGAGGAGGCAGACCATGGGCTATCCGGTCGAGAGGTCCGACGAGCAGTGGCAGGCCGAGCTGGAGCCGGAGGCCTATGCGGTGCTGCGGCACGCCGCGACCGAACGGCCCTGGACCGGGGCGCTGCTGGACGAGGACCGGACCGGGGTGTACCGGTGCCGGGCCTGCGGCGCCGAGCTGTTCCGGTCGGCCGCCAAGTTCGAGTCCGGGTGCGGCTGGCCCAGCTTCTACACGCCGCTGGCCGGCGACCGGGTCGAGCTGCGCTCTGACTCCTCGCTGGGCATGGTCCGCACCGAGGTGCGCTGCGCCGCCTGCGGTGGGCACCTGGGCCACGTCTTCGACGACGCCCCAGCCACCCCCACAGGCCAGCGCTACTGCATGAACTCCGTGGCCCTGACCTTCGAACCAGCCCCGTGAGACCACAGCCCCAGCCTCGATCGAGGTAGAACGGAAGCATGCTAGTTTCTCACACAACAGCAGAAACTGGCATAGTGAAGTCATGTGGATCGACGTACTGGCACGTGCGGGCGTCGTGGTGGAGACCGTCGACGCCGACCACGTCCGCCTGGGCGACGAGACGACCAGCACGGTGTTCCGGCTGCGACGTGCCAGTTCAGTTGTCCCGTCCAGGGTCCCGCCCGCGCCTGAAGGGCCTGGGCTGTTCGTCACGACCCGGGCCAGTGCCCGCGCGGTCGAGGTTCTCACCGCCGCAGGCTGGAACGTCGTCACCGACGTCGGCCAGCTCGGAGTTCGCCTCGGCGACCGTTGGATCGCCCCCGAACCGCCGCCGACCGTCCCGGCACGGCAGGGAGCGACCCGACGCGGCCCTGTCCCTTGGGCGACGTTCACCGTCGCCCGGCGTCTGCTGGCGGGGCCGCCGTCGACCCAGGACCATCTGGGGCGTCGCAGCGCGGTGTCGCAGCCCAAGGTCTCCCGGGTGCTGGCCCGGATGCGTGCCGACGGACTGGTCGTCCGCACCCCGCAGGGCTGGGCTCCCGCCGACTGGGACCGGCTGACCGACTGGTGGCTGGCCGCGTACCCGGGTCCCGGTGGTGTCGCCAGCTATTGGACCTCTGTCGCTCCTCCCGCCGTCCAGGCTGCCGAGACGCTGTCGTGCCTGAACGCGACCGACCCGGACAACGGGGTTCTGTCCGGGGATGTCGCCGCCGATGTCCTGGCGCCGTGGCGTCGCCCGTCCTCCTCGGTCGTCTACGTCCGTACCGGCATGCGGGTACCCGGCCTGGTCCCCGTCAGCACCCCGGACGAGGCCACGCTCACCGTCTGTGCCCCGGCTGACCCCGGCCTGCGGCTGCCCAGACCGTGGCAGGCAGGTGGCCAACGGCTGGCTGACCCGCTCCAGGTCTTGTACGACCTGACGGCCGGCAGCGACCGCGCCGACGCGGCCACCCGGCTGCGCCACGCCCTGCGTACGATCCACCTCGCCCGCTGGCAGGCTGCGACCCGATGAACGCGCTGGTCTTGCTGTCTACCTCCCAGGCTCAGGACGCCGGGTACACCGCACTGGTGGACATCGCCACGGTCACCGACCGGCTCGGCGCTGACTACCGCCTCATCGGTGGGCACATGGTTTCCCTGCTGGTTGCGCTGCACCAAGTCACAGGTGTCCCCGCACGCGAGACCGCCGACGCCGACCTCGGTGCCCAGTTCAGCGTCGTCGCCGATCCGAGACTCGTGGCAAACCTTCAGACGCTGGGCTACGTCAGGCCCGGAGCGTCCAACCGATTCGTCCGTCCCCTGGCAGACGGCCTTGACGCGACCATCGACGTGCTCGCACCCTCGTACACCGGGCGTCACGAACCCAACCAGCCGCACGGCGACCTGGTCGTCGACGAGATCCCGGGTCTCGGCTACGCCCTGGCCGCTGATCCGGTGAGCGTCGCCGTCGAAGCCTGTCTCAGCGCCGGTCGCCGCCTACGAGCGACCGTCCTGGTGCCGGGACCGTTGCCCGCTCTGGTTCTGAAGCTGCTGTCCTACGGTTCGCGTCACGCCCCGAAGGATGCCGAAGACGTCTGGCGCCTCCTCGCCGTCTGCCATGCGACTGGCGTCGGCGCCGAGGCCTGGCGTCGTAGCTCCGTCGCGCTGCGGGACGCCGCCCTGGTGCTCAGTCGGTTCTCCACCGTCAACAGCCACAGTCCCACCCTGCGTGCGATCACGTCAGACCGCGCGACGATCACCCGCATCCGGACACTCGCCACGGCCGTGGGACCGGGCGCCTGGTGACCGTGCAGTCCTCGTCCACAGGGCTGACGCCCGAGCTCTTTCCAGCGGCACACGGCCGTGGTCGAGGACGGGTCGTCAGCCGATCAGCTTGGCCTTGGCGGAGGCGAACTCGGCGTCGGTGAGCACACCCTGACTGTGGAGCTGGCCCAGCTGTTGCAGACGGTCGAGCAGGGCGTCGTCGGCGCCGCCGGTCGGGCTGCTCGTCGGCGCTGACTGGTACTGCGCGGCGGCCTGCCGTGCGGCGTCCTGGTACTGGGCCTGCTGCTGCTGTGCGGCGTACTGCTGGGCCTCGTACTCCTGCTCGGCCTTGCTCTGCCGGCGGCGTTCCAGGGCGTTGTTCGTCGCCGACGCCGTGCCGACGATGACCGCCGTGCGCGCCGCCGTGCCGATGAGCCCTGGGCGTCCGATACGCCCGATCATGACGGCACTCCTTCCTGGACCATCTCGGCGACCGCAGCGACCACCGGCGCCGGGATGCGCTCGTTGACGAGCACGATCGCGTCGGCGTCGCTGGCCGTCGCGACCAGGTCGCGGGCCCAGGTGTGCTCGACGACCAGGACGATCGCCGTGGTCCCCAGGGCCAGCGCCTCGGCGATCTCGTCGACGTCCTCCTGCCCTGCCAGCCCCGGCCGGGCCAGGACGACGTCGGCGATGCCGAGCTCCTCGCCCAGGTCGATCAGCTCAAGGATCTCGACCTCGCCGGACTCGGCCCGGCGGATCACCACGAGGTCGAGCAGCGTGACGGCACCCGTGCGGAGAGTCGCCAGCAAGGCCGCGCGCACAGCGCCGGGCACTCGCGGTTGCGGGAATCCGATCGCGACAACATCGACCGGGCCAAAATGCAGTCCCATGACAGGGTTCCTCTCGTTCACAGGGAATGGGCCGCGTCGTCGACTTCGTCGCCGTGCACCATGAGGGCCCACAAGATGAAGACGTCGAGGATGATGACGATGATCGACCACCAGGGGGTCACCAGCATCGTCGCGAACTGCGCCAGGGCATTGAGCACCAGCAGCACGATGGCGGTGACACGGGCCCAGGTCTGTCCCATGAACAGGAACACACCGGTCGTGACGACCAGGGCCCCGAGGATCAGGTGCACCCACCCCCAGGCCGAGACGTCCAGGACGACGACCTCTCCTCCGCCCGTGCTGATCCACGTGTTCGGGGAGAAGACCGCGACCAGACCGCTGATCGCGTTGAACAGGCCGAGCATCACGAGCACGACAGCGGCAAACCAGATCCAACCGACCCACAGGGTGGCCTTAGACTTTGCCATCGCGGATTCCCTTCTCGTGCTCGCCCGTCGGACGGGACCCGACGAGCGGTCGATCTCAATAGCCGGACCACGTTATGGTTCCACGCAGAACACGAATAGGCCCGGCGAGCGGGCTATTCCTCGCCAACTTTCCGAAATGTCTGGTATTTCGAGCGTGCCGGGTTCCCCTGGGCGGCCTAGATGTAGTTCCTCAGGACGTTGTGAACAGCGTGGCGTGAGTTGAGGGGGTGAGGACCTCCGGTATCGAAGGGGTTACCACACCAACCTTCAGCCCGGAGGTCCTCGTGACACACGCTAACGCCCCGCTGACCCCGACC
>JAVBSR010000048.1:0-4907 GCA_031556715.1 Cellulomonas sp. | reverse complement strand
CATCGCCTGGCTGCCCGACGACCTGCACGCCTCGTGGCGCCGCGCCTGGACCAACGCCTGGGACAAGGGCACCCGCCAGCTGGTGCCCGCCCTGGTCGACCCCAACAACCCGGGGCTGACCGGCCCGGTGCAGAACCAGCCGGACTTCCAGGCCGGGGCCGTCGACCACCGCACCCACTTCGCCTCGGCGGTGCCGGGCATCGTCCGGCAGGCCATGGCCGAGTACGCCGAGCTGACCGGAAGGACGTACGCCCCGGTCCAGACCTACGACACGGCTGACGCTGACGTCGTGGTCATCGGCATGGGCTCGATCACCGACGACCTGCGGGCCGTCCTGCCGTACCTGCGCGCCCAGGGCATCAAGGTGGGCGTGGCCTCGGTCAAGCTGCTGCAGCCGTTCCCCGAGGCCGAGCTGGTCGATGCCGTGGCGAACGCCAAGTCTGTGCTGGTGATGGAGCGTTCGGACGACACCGCCCTGACCCGCCTGGTCACCCAGGCCCTGTTCCGGGCCACCGCCAACGCCACCGGTGAACAGTTCGCCGGGATCCCGGCCCTGGCGGCCCCACCGCGCCTGAGCACGGTGATCTTCGGCCTGGGCAGCCACGACGTGCAGCCCCGCCACCTGGTCGCCGCCGTCAAGGCCGGTGCCTCCGGCGACGCCGCCCCGCTGTTCTACCTGGGTTCACAGTTCTTCGACGACGCCGCGACCGGCGACGCCAAGGCCCTGCAGGACCGTCTGCGCCAGGCCTACCCCGAGACCGCCGCCATGGCCCTGACCACGGAGGCCAACCCGCAGCTGCTGCCCGAGGGTTCCCTGCGCATCCGCTTCCACTCGGTGGGCGGGTACGGCACGGTCGCCACCGGCAAGCTGCTGACCGACATCCTCTCCGGCGCGCTGGACCTGCACTCGAAGTCCGCCCCCAAGTACGGGTCGGAAAAATCCGGTGCGGCCACCAACTACTACATCACCCTGTCGCCCGAGCACGTCCTGCTGACCAACAACGACCTGGAGGACGTCGAGGTCGTCGTCTCGCCCGACCACATGGTGTTCGCGCACACCAACCCCCTCAAGGGGCTGGTCGCCGGCGGCACGTTCATCCTGCAGTCGTCGCTGGAGCCGCTGGAGGCCTGGAAGTCGCTGCCGTCGTACGCCCGCCGCACCATCCGCGAGCGCAGCATCAAGCTGGCCGTGCTCGATGCGTTCACCGTCGCCAAGAGGCACGCCCCCAGCCCCGAGCTCGAGACCCGCATGATGGGTATCGCCTTCATCGGCGCGGTCACCGGCAACGTCGAGCGGGTGGCGGCCGGAGCCTCGGCTGACGAGCTGCGCGAGAAGGTCCGCGCCCAGATCGTCAAGAAGTTCGGCTCCAAGGGCGCCGCCGTGGTGGACGGCAACATGGCTGTCATCGACGACGGTGCGGTCGCCACCCACCTGGTCGACTACGACGCCCCCGAGTTCCTGGCCGCCGACGACGAGAAGGCGGCCCCCCGGGCCTCCGGCGCGCTGTCGGCGTCGATGTGCCCGACGGCCGCGACGCCGCGCCCGCAGGCCATCTTCGACCCGGAGTACTACGAGGACCTGGTCGCCCGGCCGTTCCGTGAGGGCACCATCGGCGAGACGCCGGTGCTGCCGGGTGCTGGCCTGTTCATGCCGGTCGGGACCGCCGCGGCCAAGAACAAGGGCATCTTCCGCCGTGAGGTGCCGGTCTTCGACCCGTCAGGCTGCACCGGCTGCCTGGAGTGCGGCATCGTCTGCCCCGACGCCGCGATCCCCATGACGGTGCACGAGGTGGACGACGTGTTCGTCGCCGCCGTCGAGGCCGCGAACCTGCCTGCGGCCAGCACCAAGGCCCTCGGCAAGGTGGTGCACGCCTGGGCTGAGCGCACGCGTCGGCTGCTGCGTGAGGCCCCGACCGACGCGGTGCTGACTGACATCGCCACCCAGGCGGCGGACGTCATCGAGGAGTCGAACAAGGCGGCGCGCAAGGCTGTGCCCGCCGTGGTCGCGGCCCTGGCCGCCTTCCCGGTGGCCCGCACCCGGCCCTTCTTCGACGCCCCGGAGAAGGAGGAGCCGGGCACCGGTGCCCTGTTCTCCGCCGTGGTCGACCCTTGGAAGTGCACCGGCTGCCTGCAGTGCATCGACGTGTGCGGCCCGAACACCCTGATCAAGGCCGAGCAGGACGACGACGTGCTGGGCACCCTGGAGACGACGTTCGAGCGGTACACCCAGCTGCCGACCAGCCCCCGCCGCTTCGTTGAGGACGCCACAGCCCCCGGTGGTGACGTCAAGCGTCTGCTGCTGGACCGGTCGGCCTACTACGCCATGGTCGGCGGGCACGGTGCCTGCCGCGGCTGCGGCGAGGTGACGTCGATCCGTCTGCTGACGGCGCTGTCGCGGGTGCGGGCCGGTGTCCGCACCGCCGCCCAGGTCCGTGACATGGAGGCCCTGCTCGACCAGCTGCGGGCCAAGCTCGACACGGTGACGGAGGCGGACCGTTCGGCCCGTATCGCCTCGGCCGTCGCCGCGCTGGACACGGCGGTCTACAACGCCGAGGCCGGTCCGACCGGTGAGGGGCCGTCCCCGACCATCGTCGCCAACTCCACCGGCTGCTCGTCGGTCTACGCCTCGACGCTGCCGTTCAACCCGTACATCGACCCGTGGGTCAACTCGCTGTTCCAGGACGCCCAGCCGCTGGCCCAGGGTATGTTCGAGGGCATCGCCGCCCAGGCGGCCGTCACGGTCCGGGCCCTGCGCACGGCCCGGCTGGAGCTGGACGACGCCTACGACGCCGCCAGGGACGACAAGGCCCTGGCGATGCTGGACTGGCGCGGGTTCACCGAGGCCGAGCTCGAGATGCTGCCGATGTTCCTCACGGTCTCCGGCGACGGCGCGGCCTACGACATCGGCTTCGGTGCCATGTCGCGTGTGCTGGCCGGGGGCACCCCGGTGAAGATGCTGGTGCTGGACACCGGTTCGTACTCCAACACCGGCGGCCAGACGTCCACGGCCAGCTTCGTCGGCCAGGACTCCGACCTGTCGCGTATCGGCAAGGCCCACAGCGGCAAGGCCGAGATGCGCAAGGAGCTGGGCCTGATCGCGGCCTTCCACCCCAACGTGTTCTCCTGCTCGGTCTCCACCGCGCTGTACGCGCACTTCCTGGAGACCTCCCAGGCCATGCTCGGGTACAGCGACGGTGCGGCCCTCATGCAGGTCTACACCCCGTGCCAGCCGGAGAACGGCATCGCCGACGACCTGTCGGCCGCCCACGCCAGGCTGGCCGTGGAGTCGCGCATGGCGCCGCTGTACGTCCACGACCCGCGCGGCGGCCAGGCCCAGTCCGACCGCTGGTCCCTGGACGGCAACCCTGACCTCGACCAGACGTGGACCACGGCGACCGTCCAGCACGTCGACGACACAGGCAGTCTGCAGCTGCTCCAGACCCCGTTGACCCCGGCCGAGTTTGCGCTGGGGGAGGTGCGGTTCAAGAAGCACTTCCGCAAGCTCAAGCCAGAGCAGGACGAGGCTGCCGTGCCCGTCGCGGAGTACGTCGAGCTGGCGCCGGGCGACCGGGCCGGCAAGGTCCCGTTCGTCTACGCGACGGACGACGACCGCCGCCTGATCAAGGTGGGCTGCGACGAGGCGATCATCGCCCTGGTGGAGGACCGTCGCCGCCACTGGACCACGCTGCAGTACCTGGCCGGTGTCACCGTGGGTGCCCTTTCGGTCTCCCACGCGGCCGAGCTGGCCACGCTGCGTGCCCAGCTCGACGAGGCCGTAGAGGCGCGCGAGTCGTCCATGGACGACATCGCCGCCGCCCTGGCCGAGCTGGCCACGTCCACCGCACCGGTCGCACCGACCATGCTGGGCATGCCCGGCCTGGCACCGGCGGCCGCCCCGGCCGCTGCGGCGGCCCCGGCGGCGGACGCGGGCGACCGGCCCATCTGGCTGGACATGGACGACATCGCCACCTGCAACGACTGCGGCACCTGCTACCAGGAGCTGCCGGCCCTGTTCGAGAAGACGACGATGATCATCGACGGGCAGGCTCAGGTCGTCGCCCAGATGAAGGCGGGCGCCCTGGACAACTTCGAGGTCACCCCCGAGATCGCGTCTCGGATCGCCCGGGTCAAGGCCACCTGCGACGCGGAGATCATCCGATGACGACGACCTCCGAGCCGAACCCGGTCTCCACCTGGCTGGGTGCGAAAGCCACCCTCGACGCGGCGGTCGAACAGCTGGCCACGCTGGAGTCCGACCGGGCCGTCACCGGGTTCCACCGGCAGATGGACCTGCTGGAGCGCCGCCTGGCGGCCGACCCGCGGGCCTTCCGGCAGATGTTCATCTCCGACGGCATGGCGGCGATCGCCGCGGAGTTCCGGGGTGACGACCTCAGCGAGGAGTTCACGCTGGCCCTGTGGGAGGCGCTGTCTCGCGACGACGCGGCGTCGACCGTGCTCATGCGGTTCATCTGGAACCTGCCTCTGGGCCGCAAGCGCCTGTTCATGCGGGCCATCGACAAGTACCTCTCCGACCGGTACCCGATGTTCGACGGGCTGAGCAAGGACTGGCCGATCAACAACGGGATCGAGCCGTACATCCGCCCGCCGGAGGAGCGCTCGGAGGATTTCGAGCTGGTCAACACCGGGTACCTGGGCTACATGGCCCTGGGCTACACCCAGCGGGACGTCGACCTGTTCGTCTGGATCGAGGCCATCCGCGACAAGCAGTGCTCGGAGAAGCCGTGCGAGATCGGCGAGCTGCTGGAGGGGCGCGAGACCCCCAACGGCGGCTGCCCGGTGCGCATCCACATCCCCACGATGTTCGAGCTGCTGGGCCAGGGCCGGTTCTCCGAGGCCCTGGAGATGATGGAGGAGTCCAACCCGCTGCCGAACGTCACCGGCCGGGT
>JAVBSR010000159.1:0-6288 GCA_031556715.1 Cellulomonas sp. | reverse complement strand
CGAGGGTGCCAGCCACGACGTCGCCGTCACCGTGGTGAACGCGTCCGACGAGGCGGCGGCCGTCGCCGTGGCCCGGGCTGTGACCCGGTCCAACCTGTTCAAGGCGGCGGTGTTCGGCAACGACCCGAACTGGGGCCGGGTGCTCTCGGCCGTCGGGACGGTGCCGGAGTCCGTCGCACCGTACGACGCCGACGCCCTGGACGTCACCATCAACGGGGTCCAGGTGTGCCGGGCCGGCGGTGTCGGCGACCCGCGTGACCGGGTCGACCTGGCCGCCTCCCGCGAGGTCCGGGTGGAGGTCGACCTGCATGCCGGGTCCGCCTCTGCCACCGTGTGGACCAACGACCTGACCCACGACTACGTCCACGAGAACAGCGCCTACTCCACATGAGCGACAGCGACGCCAGCACCGGCAACGACATCGATCCGGACTTCTACTTCGACACCCGCACCGACCTGCGCCCCGAGCAGAAGGCCGAGGTGCTGATCCAGGCCCTGCCCTGGTTGCAGCAGTTCGCAGGGTCGCTCGTCGTGGTCAAGTACGGCGGCAACGCCATGATCGACGACCACCTGAAGCGGGCGTTCGCCGAAGACATGGTGTTCTTGCACCAGGTCGGGCTGCGACCTGTCGTCGTGCACGGCGGCGGGCCGCAGATCGGTGCGATGCTCAAGCGCCTGGACATCCCCAGCGAGTTCCGCGGCGGGTTCCGGGTGACGACACCGGAGACCATGGACGTGGTCCGCATGGTGCTGACCGGACAGGTGTCCCGCGACCTGGTCGGGCTGCTCAACGCGCACGGTCCGCACGCCGTGGGCCTGTCCGGGGAGGACGGCGGGCTGTTCGGCGCCCGGCGCCGCGAGGTGCTGGTCGACGGCGTCCCGGTGGACGTCGGGCTGGTGGGCGACGTCGAGCAGGTCAACCCGGCTGCGGTGCTGGACCTGCTGGAGGCCGGTCGGATCCCCGTGGTGTCCACCGTGGCGCCCGACCTGGACGACCCGACCCAGGTGCTCAACGTCAACGCCGACTCGGCGGCCGCGGCGCTGGCCGTGGCGCTGGGCGCACGCAAGCTCGTGGTGCTGACCGACGTCGAGGGTCTGTACGGCGACTGGCCCGACCGGTCCACGCTGATCAGGCGCCTGCGAGCCTCCCAGCTGGCCGGGATGCTGCCCAGCCTGGACTCGGGGATGCGCCCGAAGATGGAGGCCTGCCTGCGGGCGGTGCGCGGCGGGGTGTCCCGCGCGCACGTCATCGACGGCCGTGCCCCGCACTCGGTCCTGGTCGAGGTCTTCACCGACGAGGGGATCGGCACCATGGTGTTCCCCGACGTCGAGCGGGCAGCCGCGCCGCTGACCTCGCCGGTGCCTGTGGTCGCCGAGCACCCGGAGCAGATCTTCGCCCAGCAGCTGTTCGCCCAGCAGCGCAGCGAGAACGAACCCATCAGCGACCAGGAGGGTCGGTCGTGACCGGCCTGGTCGTCGGCGACGGCTCGACCCCCGGGTCCACGGTCGGCCCGGCCGCGCCGTCGGCGGTCCCGTGCTCGGCGGAGCAGTGGACCCAGCGTTACACCCACGCGGTGATGGACACCTTCGGCCCGCCGCAGCGGGTGCTGGTGCGCGGCGACGGGGTCTGGGTGTGGGACGCCGACGGTCGTCGCTACCTGGACCTGCTCGGCGGCATCGCCGTCAACGTGCTCGGCCACGCCCATCCGACGCTGACCGCGGCGGTCAGCGCCCAGATGGGCACCCTCGGGCACGTCTCGAACTTCTTCGCCAGCCCTGCCCAGATCGCCCTGGCGGAGCGTCTGCTGGAGGTGGCGGCCGCACCGTCGGGGTCCCGGGTGTTCTTCACCAACTCCGGCACCGAGGCCATCGAGGCGGCCGTCAAGCTGACCCGCCGGCACAGCGACGGCGCCCGGCCGCGCCTGCTCGCCCTGGAAGGAGCCTTCCACGGCCGCAGCATGGGCGCCCTGGCCCTGACCGCCAAGGCGGCGTACCGCGAACCGTTCGAACCGTTGGGTTCTCAGGTCGAGTTCCTGCCGTTCGGGGACCTTGACGCGCTGCGCGCCGCCTTCGCCCACGACGGTGACCAGGTGGCTGCGCTGGTCGCCGAACCGGTCCAGGGGGAGGCGGGGGTGCGGCCCCTGCCGCCCGGCTACCTGGCGGAGGCCCGGAGGCTCACCACGGCGCACGGGGCCTTGCTGGTGCTGGACGAGGTGCAGTCGGGGATGGGCCGCACCGGCACCTGGTTCGCCCACCAGCAGCCGGAGCTGGGCGGCGGCATCGTGCCGGACGCGGTCGCCGTCGCCAAGGGGCTGGGCGGCGGGTTCCCCGTCGGGGCGCTGATCGCCTACGGGCCGCAGACCGCGGGGCTGCTCGGGCGGGGCCAGCACGGTTCGACCTTCGGCGGCAACCCGGTGGCTGCGGCGGCGGGTCTGGCCACCACCGGGGTGGTCGAGCGCGACGGGCTGCTGGCCCACGTCACCGAGCTGGGTCAGGCCTGGCGGGCGGCGCTGCGCGCGCTGGGCCACCCGCTGGTGGGCGAGGTCCGCGGGCTGGGCCTGCTCATCGGCGTCGAGCTGGTCGCACCGGTGGCGGGAGCGGTGGCGGCCCGGGCGCTGGAGGCCGGGATCATCGTCAACGCGGCCACCCCCACCACGCTGCGTCTGGCCCCGCCGTATATTCTGACCAGCGCCGACGCTGACCTGTTCACCCAGTTCCTGAGCAACCTGCCCACCGACCCGGAGGACCTTCGATGACGCCGACGCTCCGGCACTTCATGCGCGACGACGACCTGTCGCCCGCCGAGCAGCGCACCCTCCTGGACCTCACGGCCACGCTGCGCGCCGACCGGTTCGCCCGTCGCCCGCTGGCCGGGCCGAGGTCCGTGGCGGTGATCTTCGACAAGCCGACGCTGCGCACCCAGGTGTCGTTCGTCACCGGCATCGTCGAGCTGGGCGGCTACCCGATGATGGTCGACGGCAACCTCGCCAAGATCGGGGTGCGCGAGTCGATCAGCGACGTCGCGAACGTCCTGGGCCGCCAGATGGCGGCGATCGTGTGGCGCACCCACGCCCAGTCGCGGCTGGAGGAGATGGCAGACGTCGCCGGGGTCCCCGTGGTCAACGCCCTGACCGACTCGTTCCACCCGTGCCAGGCGCTGGCCGACCTGGCGACCGTGGCCCAGCACCGTGGGGGAGCGCAGGCGCTGCCCGGGCAGACCCTGGCCTATGTCGGCGACGGTTCGAACAACATGGCGCACTCCTACCTGCTGGGCTGCGCCACGGCCGGGATGCACGTCCGTATCGGCTGCCCCGAGCAGTTCGTCCCCGACCCGCAGATCCTGGCCGACGCGGCCGCCCGGGCGGCCGGGACAGGCGGCTCGGTCGCCGTGCTCCACGACCGCGACGCGACGCTGGCCGGGGCCGACGTGGTGGCCACCGACACCTGGGTGTCGATGGGCCAGGAGGCCGAGGCCGCGCAGCGCGAAGCCCCGTTCGTGCCGTTCCGCCTCGACGCGGCCGGGATGGCCCTGGCCGCCTCCGACGCCATCGTCCTGCACTGCCTGCCCGCCTACCGTGGCAAGGAGATCACCGCCGAGGTCCTCGACGGCCCCCAGTCGGTCATCTGGGACGAGGCCGAGAACCGCCTCCACGCCCAGAAGGCCGTCCTCACGTTCCTGCTCGGCGAGGTCTGACCAGGTCGGGGCGCAGCGGACCGGCACCGATCGGCGGCCGCTTCAGCCTGGGGGATGAGACTGTCGTGGGTCTCCGTCCGCCGTCAGGTCGATGCCAAGGCATGATCGCGCCCGCTATGGTCGGATCGCACGGACCAGAGCGGTCCCGTCGATGGCGGGGCGGGCTGACGACGCTGAGACGAGGAGTAGGGGTGCGCAGAGCGGGACGGTGGGTTGTCGGGGTGTGCACGGCGGCACTGGCGGTCGGCCTGTCCGGCTGTGCGTCGTCGAGCGACAAGGACGCTGCGGCGACGACGGCGCCAGCCGGTCTGGAGAGGTACTACTCCCAGCAGCTGGACTGGAAAGGCTGCAAGGGCCAGCCGGAGTTCTCGTCCGGATCCAAGAAGGCCGACGCATTCTCCGGGCTGGACGATCTGGAGTGTGCCTGGCTGACGGTCCCGCTGGACTACGCAGACCCGTCCGGTGAGACCATCCGGCTCGCGGTCGCCCGTTCGACCGCGAAGCACAGCCGAGGATCGGTCGTGTTCAACCCCGGAGGGCCAGGCGGGTCGGGCGTCGAGACGGTCAGCATGATCGTGGACGGCGCTGGCGACAGCCTGGTCGACTCCTTGGACGTGGTGGGCTTCGACCCGCGGGGTGTCGGGCGCTCCGCGCCGGTGGACTGCCTGGACGACGCCGACCTGGACGCCTATCTCGCCTCCGACGTCGACCCGTCGACCGAGGTCGGCCTCGAGCAGGCCCGCACCCAGCTGGACGAGTTCGTCGCAGGCTGTGCCGAGCTCACCGGACCGGTGCTGGCTCACGTGGACACCGTCTCGGCGGCCCGGGACATGGACGTGCTGCGTGCCGCCCTGCGCGAGCCCACCCTGACCTACCTGGGGATCTCCTACTGCACCAAGCTGGGCGCGACCTACGCGCAGCTGTTCCCCGACCGGGTCGGACGGATGGTGCTCGACGGCGCGGTCGACCCGACGCTGACCCCGCACGAGGAGACGGTGGTCCAGGCCGCCGGTTTCGAGTCGGCGCTCCGGGCCTACGTCGAGGACTGCCTGACGGACGAGAAGACCTGCCCGCTGTCGGGGTCGGTCGACGAGGCGATGGCGCAGGTCGCGGACGTCGTCGACCAGGCACGTGCCCACCCGATGCACACCGCGGTCGGCACGAGGGTCACCGGCGTCGACCGTACCGTCACCGGTGCGACGGCTCTCAGCGGCATCATCGCGGCGCTGTACAGCGAAGAGACCTGGACACTCCTCTCTCAGGCGCTGGACATGGCGATGGTCGACCAGGACGGCACCCTCCTGGCGGCGATGGCCGACGTCTACGCCTCGCGGTGCGACGGCTTCTCGTGCCCCGTCGAGGACGGCTACTACGGCAACATCCAGGAGGCGATCGTGGCGATCAGCTGCGCCGACGCCCCCCGGGACGACGCCGACCCGCAGGTCCTGGCCGAGCGGGCCCAGGAGATCGTCGCGGCTGCGCCGACGCTGGGGCGTTTCTTCGCCGAAGGTGTGGCCGAGGGGCTGGACTCGTGCGAGGACTGGCCGACGGTCGTGGGTCCGTTGCCGTCGTACGCGGCCGAGGGAGCCGCACCGATCGTCGTCATCGGCACCACCAACGACCCGGCCACCCCGTACGTGTGGGCGCAGGACCTGGCGGCGATGCTGGACTCGGGTGTGCTGGTCACCAACAAGGGTGAAGGCCACGGGGGCTACGTCGACGGCACCCGGTGCCTCCAGACTGCCGTGGACGACTACCTGGTCGACGGCAAGGTTCCCGAGGACGGCCTGACGTGCTCGGACTGACGACCCGCAGACACCGGTAGGCGCCGCAGACAGGGTTCTGGCCACGGTCGTGACGGTCGAGGACCTGGCCGTCCGCTCCGCCTGGCGTGGTGCCTTCGACGTCCCGACGACGGCGGAGCGCCCTCGCCAGGTTGGCCACGGTCGGGGCGTTCGGTTCGACGAACTGGACACTAGTATTTCGGGTCTGTTCGTGGAAGGCTCACCCCAGCCGCGACCGGTGCTGTGCCGGTCGTGAGAATCACGACCTGCACAGATCAGGCTCAGGCCGGAAGGACAGTCAGCATGGGATACGCCGTCACTGACCCCGCCACGGGTGAGGTAGTCCAGACCTACCCCACCACGACCGACGCCGAGATCGAAGCGGTGCTCGCCGCAGCGTCGGCAGCCAGCAAGGGCTGGGCGCGGACCACCACGGTGGCCGAGCGGGCCGCGCTGGTCGGTCGGGTCGCCGACCTGTTCGACGAGCGCAAGGACGAGCTGGGCGCGCTCATCTCCCGCGAGATGGGCAAGCCGCTGGCCGACGCCGTCGGCGAGGCGGAGTTCGCCGGTGCGATCTTCCGGTACTACGCCGACAACGCCGAGGCGCTGCTGGCCGACAAGCCGGTCGAGCTGTCCGAGGGTGAGGGCTCGGCGGTGGTCCGGCACGCGCCGCTCGGCGTCCTGGTCGGGGTCATGCCGTGGAACTTCCCCTACTACCAGGTCGCCCGGTTCGCCGGTCCCAACCTGTGCGTCGGCAACCCGATCATCCTCAAGCACGCCTCGCAGTGCCCCGAGTCGTCGGCCGCGATC
>JAVBSR010000109.1:0-25253 GCA_031556715.1 Cellulomonas sp. | reverse complement strand
GCCGATCTCTTCGATGACGCGCCCGTCGCGCTTGGTGCGCGAGTCGGCGACGACGATGCGGTAGTAGGGGGCGCGGATCTTGCCCAGGCGCTTCAGACGGATCTTGGTGGCCACGTGTGTGGTAACTCCCATGTGCAGGCTGTGGGTGGTCCGGCACGCACTGGTGGGGACAGGCGAGCCGAGACCGCTGGCGCGACACCGGGCAGGTAGAGGGGCCGCCCGGTGCGCCGACAATGGGCCATGATGCCAGATCCCGTGGCACCCCCGCCAGCTCGTCCGTCCGAGACCGTCACCGGCCGACCGTCCTGGCCTGGCCCGCCCGAAGTCCACGGCTGGCTGCTCGGCGACCAGGTCAGGCCACGCTGATTCAGGGTGCTCCGTTGGCGAGCCAGGTGTTGTGGCCGGTGATCGGTTCTTCTCGGTGCGGGTCAGGATGCTCGGGGTCGGCACCAGTCGAGGTGGGCGCTGATGATCTCTTGGGTGCGGTCGGACAGGTCGGGTGGGGCATGGCCGTCGTCGGTGCGGTTGCCGATGTCGTGGGTGACGATGCGGGCGGCTTCGGCGTAGCGACCTTCGGCGGAGGCGACGGCGGCCAGGTCCAGGCGGATGACCTCGTCGTACGGGTCTGCGACCTGCGCGGCCTGGGCGGCCCACCGTGCGACGGGCAGGTCGGCCGTGGCCAGGGCGCCGGTGACGACGGTGTGGGCGGTGTCGATGACGGCGACCAGCGCGGCCTCGTCGGTGCGGTCGTCGACGAGCCAGGCCCACCCGGCTTGGCGTCCGTCGAACGGTCGCCCGGCGACCAGGCGCAGCGCGGCCAGCAGGTCGTCGGTCCCCTCAGCGCCGCGGGCCTGGCCACGCACCCGCAGCCGACGGAACAGATCCAGGTCGCACAGCACGTCGACCTGGCACACCTCCTGGTCGTCTTCGTGGAGGTAGGGCACACCGGTGGCCGGGTCGACGCCGAGCCACTGGCGGACGATCCGCACGTACTCGCGGGCTTTGGCACGGCTGGTGGAGAACGCCTCGGCCATGCGCGCCGGGGCCGCGCCAGCCGGGTGCAGCGCGAGGTACACCACCAGCTCGGCGAAGAACGGCTGGCGCCGGGTCGGTGGAACCCCGGGGGCTGCGACCTGGACCGAGCCGAGCACCCGCACCCTGGGCCGGGTCGTGCCCGGGGCGAACCACGCTGCCAGGTCCTCATCGAGCCCCGGGTCGGCAGCGTCGACCTCCCGGCGCACCCCGGTCGGAACCTGGGGTGCCAGCAGGGCCAAGTCGTCTGGTGTCGTCGCAGCCAGCTCGACGTACGAGGCGTCGTCACCTGGCAGCAGGCTGGACGTTGCCTGCGGGTCGCACCTGCTGTCGGACGTGCGGGGCAGGGTGTGCTCGGGGCGCAGCGCTCCGCTCTGGTCCGACCAGGACCACCAGCCGATGTCCATGGTGTCGTCCTGGTACGGGACGGGTACCGGGTCGACCGCGATCTCGGTGTGCGCGACAAGACCAGCGCAACCACCCGCCTCGGTGATGTCCAGCCCGACGGCGACCAGGTCCAGGCCCACCTCTGGCAGACGGACCCGGCCCTCAGCGGTCACCTCGATGCGCACCCCGCCGCCGCGGGGCCGCGAGCCGGCCAGGACCACCGACGTGCCTGTGCACCCCGCGTGACCTGCCACGATGTCCAGCAACGGGTCCAGTGCTGGGTCGTCGCTGGTGGCGTCCACCAGCACTACCTGCGGTGCCCACGACTCCACACCGACCCCTCTCGAGCGGGCGGTGACCACGTCCGTCCGTGCAGCAGTCGCCCGGCCCACCGTGGTCATCGCCTCGGCCAGGGCGTTGCCTACCGGGTCGCCGGCAGACTGCGGGTCGTGGTAGCGGATCCGGTCGGGGTTCAGGCCTACCAGCTCGGCTCCCAGCCCCACGCAGTCGACGGTGGTCCACGCCGACCACGGCGAGCAACCGATCTCGGCCACCAGGTACCGTGCGAAGTCCTGCGCTCGCTCGGCCTCCCCGGTCAGGGTGACCGCCAGGTCTTCCAGGTTGAACAGCCACACCGACCCGTCGTCGGCACTGCCCACCGTCACCAGCAACGGGTACGGGGCCGGATGGTCACCTGCCGGGCCGACGCGGTCCAGCGGCAGCCCGACCGGGACCTGCCAGCGGTGCCCACCGTCGGCACCTTCCCACGGGGCGCCCAGCTCCCACGGCCCACCGAGGTGCAGCACGACGTCCGCACCGGTCAGCTCGACGGCGACCAGGTCGGGCATCGCCCCACCGCTGGTCGCCACCGCCGCACCCAACCGGCGCAGCACCGCGTCCAGGTACTCCACCGTCTGCGCGGCAGACGAGCCGACCGTCACCACGGTCTTCTCCACCGGTGCCAGCAACAGGCTCGGTGCCGCGAGGGTCCGACCCGGACGACGGTGCCGTCGTTGCGCCCGGCGTCTGGCCCGCAGAGCCAACCACAACGACCCGGCCAGGACCGCACCAGCACCGGTCAGGCCCCCCAGCACCCACGGCGCCCACTGGTCTGCACCGGTGCTGTTCTGGGTGCCTGGGCTGGTCTGTTCTGCTCCCGCCTGCGACTGAGGTGCGGCGACGCCTTCGTCAGCCGCGGGCTTTTCGTCGGCCTGGACGTCTTGACCGGCCGTGCCGGGCTCGGCCGACACCGCTTGGTGGTCACGCACAGGATCCTGGTCACCTGGGGTCGCACCAGCCTGGCCTCTGTCGGCCTGTGCGGACGCCGCATCCCCTGGGAGGGTCACGTTCCACCCTGGGTAGATCAGGTCCGGGTCGACCAGGTGCCGTCCGTCGGGCTGCACGGTGCCGGTCGTCGCTGCGAAGAGCTCCGGGTACCGGTTCGCGTCTCCGAGCTCCTCCTCGGCGATCTGCGACAGGGTGTCACCGCGCTGGACCGTGCGGGTGGTTGTCTGGTCCTGCGGCGGTGGTGCTTCTGGTGCGGCTTGCCCAGCGGTGTCGGGGACCAGCAGCTCCCACCCGGGTTCGAGCCACCCGGGCTCTTCCATGACGTGCCCGGTGGTCATCGTGCGACCGGCGTTGAGGTCGAAGATCTCCGTCCACCGGGTCGGGTCTCCCAGGTGCCGGTTCGCCAGCTCCCAGAACGAGTCGCCCTTGGCGACGGTGACGGTTCTGGTGGCCGGCTGGGTGCCGCCGGGGTCCGGCACGGCGGGCGCAGCCGCGCGGGCGAGCGGGGCCGGCGCTTCGACGGGTGCCGCCACGGCCGGGACCAGCGCTGGTCTGGCCGTGGTGGTGGCCTGCGCCTGGGCGACCTGGGTACCGGCACCGAGCAGGACAGCAGCGACCAGGGTCGCGACGAGCCTCTGAGGGCCGCTGAGGCCGGGCACCGGCCGGGCCCGGACTCCTGACGCCCGGGCGGGCCGGTGGGTGATGGCGGCGACGGTCTCGGCTCCGATGATCCAGACGAGCCCTGCCCACCCGACCCACGCGACGTACTTCATCACGCCCAGGAGCAGGGACCCGGTGTAGTCCGGCAGCGACAGGGCCGCGCTGACATCGTCCAGGCTGGGCAGCCGGTCAGGGACAGGACTCCCTCCGGCGACGATCCACAGGACGACAGGCGGTCCGGCGACCAGGGCGAGCAGGACCAGCGCGGCTCCTGCTCCCCTGGCCAGGCGACGTGCGGTTGCCATGCTGCTACCTCTCTTCGGTCCCGATGCCCCGCGCGATCCGTGCGGTGGCGGTCTCGGTGACGGTCCACGCGCTCCCGGCGTCGAGGATCATCGGGTCGTAGGTGGTGCTGACGGTGACGGTGACGGTGTCGCCTACCACCGCCACGGTGCCTGTCATCCCCGCGGTGGCGATGACCTGCTCGGCAGCGGCGACTCCGGAGGAGGACGCGACGACGGGCAGCACCCCTGCCTGGGCGTGGGCGCCGGAGACCTGCTCGGCAGCGGCCCGGGCCGCCTGCTGGGCGGTCCACGCAGCGTTGTCTGACGCCCGCATCCGCCCACCCAGGTCGACGACCAGCCCGAGTGCCGCGACGAGCACGACGGTCACGATGAGGACGAACAGCTCGACCCCGCCCTCGTCGCCGGCGACCCTGCGGCGTCTCACCGTCGGTCTCCGGGGCCGACGACCAGCGCCTGCAGCTCACCGACCTGCTTCTGGGTGGTCCGGGTCCGCTCCTGGGCGATGGTGCCCGCCCCGTCACCACCGGACCAGGTGATGGTCCAGTACGCCGTCACCGTCACGTTGAACACCTCGCCCGGCTGCTCAGCGCTCGTCCTGGTGTACGTGTACCCGCACGTGGGCGAGGGCTGCTTGTCGTACCGGGCCTCGTACGGCGTGCCCCCCGCACCCGCACCCTCGCAGGTCACCGTCACCCCGTCACCCATCGCCCACACCGTGCGATCCAGACGACCCGTCGCCGTCACCGTCACACTGCCAGCCGTCGCCGACCTGGTCACCGGACCCGTCGTCGACTCCCCCGGATCCGCAGCCCACATCCACGCAGGAATACCCACGATCTGCATGCCCTCAGGCGGCGAACCACCCGTCATCCCGATCTGCGGAGCCCGCAGACCCATATCCGACACCGCCTGCAAAGCCAACAGATACGGCGACACCCCTTCCCACGACGCCACCCAGATCGGATTACGGACCTCGCCTACCTCGCAGGATGCACCGTTCTGCCCGCCAATGACTCCCGCCTCAGATAAACACTCGTAGATAACACAGTTGACGATCACCCCATCAGTGCGCCCCTCCCAGACAGGGTCGTCGTACGACGGTTGCTCGTCCAGAGGCTTCGTCCAACAACTGTACGTCGGGTACCAGTGGTAACCCGCACGCGTGCAGTCGAACTCCACGTCTGTCACGTACTCTGAGGTGCATTTCTTCGAGCCTTCTCCGCCTCCCGAAACTGGCTGCGTCCCGGGATGCGCAACATTATCGCTGGCCGTCAACTGGCACCACCCATCAACCAGCACCTGACCCTCTGGGCAGGCTAGAGGTGCAGCACGACCTTGGGCTGCACCGGCTCCAACCAGAGCCGATGCAGCCGCGAGCATAGCTAGAACGCTGACAACGAGGACGCTTCGGGCTTTTCTTGTAATGACATGGATAGCTGTCAGCATGTCGCTCCTTCCTGGGTGGTTGATTCAGATACCAGCCATCCGCCGTCGGCGATCTTCTGCATCATAACTTTCTCTATGGCTCGCATCCCCCAACCGGCCTCAGTACCGTCTGGGAGAACCATTCGAGGGTCTGTAGAATCAATGCACACGTCGAGGATCACCTGCTGATGTCCGACCCCGGTGGGGTCGGGCACATACTCCGTCGGGGTTACTGAGACCAGTTCCGACGGCCCGGTTGTATAGACGCCCTGCTCCGCCAACTGTGTGTACAGGTTGACCACAACGGCCCTGTATTTCCCAGTGGTTAGCGGGAGCAGGTCTGTCGCCCATCCCTGGGCCCCTGGACGCTGGCGTACTTGGTTCATCACGTCGAAGTAGTGTTCGTAGGCGGCGGCTGCTGCTGCTTCGTCGCGGGTCTGCGGGTCAGGGGTACCCGTGGGTTCGGATGCGGTGGTGCTGGTGGTGGGCGGGTCGGTGATGGGTGGCGGGTCGGGGTGGTTGGTACACCCGGTGGCGGCGAGTCCTAGGGAGATGGTCAGGGCCAAGGTGAGGAGGGTTGGTCGGTGCATGGTCATCCTCGTACGCGGTAGGGGTCGACGACAGAACTTGCTGTAGCGGTGATGGTGTGGTCGTTGGTTCTCAAGATGGGCAGGTTGGCCAGGGGCACGGTGCAGGTGACGGTGACGGTGACCTGGGACGGGGTTCCCAGGGGTGCGTCAAGCCCCGTGAGGTCGGTGGTGACGTCCAGGCCGGTGCAGCTCAGGTCGGACAGGATCGCGTCGGCTGTGGTGCGGGCAGCGGTGTCGGCGGCGCCGGTGGTGCGGGTGATCGACGCGGCCCGGGCGGCTTCGGCCGCGGCAGAGTCGACCTTGCCGTGTGCGATGGCGATACGCCCGCCCATGATGACCACGGCGAGGATCACGATGATGCCGGGTACGACGATCGCGGTGGACAGTGTGAACGCGCCCTCGTCGGTGAGACGGTTCCGGTTCATGGTGCGGTGAACCTCTCCACGGGGGCGGTGACGGTGGAGGTGACGGTCAGCGGCGGCAGCCCTGGGACGAACGTGAGGGACGTGCCCTGCACGGTGACGGTGACCTCGTCGGCGGTGCGGGTCGCGATGACCGTGGTGCCGGTGAGCAAGCTTGACCCGCCCGCCCGGTCCAGGCGGTCCTGCACGGCAGCCTCGGCCGCGGCCCGGGTGCCGTCGGTCCCGGCACCGGCGACGACGCCGCCGTTGGCGGCGTTCTGTGCGGTGTTCTGGGCGTGGAAATAGACCGCGGCTTGGATGATGGTCATCACCAGCAGCAGCACGAGCGGGAACAAGATGATGCCCTCGATCGCGGCCGACGATCCGCGGTCGTCTCGTCGCCGTGCCATCCGTCGTGGTGCCATCACCCACCGTTTTCTATCTGGGCCTTGTAGCCGTTGAAAGCCGCGGTGACCACGCCGACGAGAATCAGGGCCAGGGCGACGAGCCCGGCGATGATGATGACAGTGCTCAGGGTCCCGTCGCCGCGGTCGTCACGGCAGGTCCACCTGGCTTGGGCTGCGGTCCAGATCTTGGTGAGCTGGTGGGTGATCATCGGTCTTCCCTTCCTTCGTGGTGGTGAGCGGCTGCTCTGGGTTGTCCTACCGGCTGGCGAGGATCTGCCAGGCCAGGGGTGCCACGATCGCCAGGGCCACGACGATGACGGTCATGGACATGGGCGCGGTCATGGTGACCGAGGCGGCGTTGGCCTTGGCGCGGGCGGCAGAGGTCTGGGCGCCGCGCATGGACCGTGCGCGGGCAGCCAGCTGGTCGGCGACGTGACTGCCCTGCTGGGCCGCCTGACGGCAGATGTCCGCGGTGTCCCGCAGCGCCTGGGTGCGTCCGGGGCGGCGGGGGTCGTCGAGCCGGTCGGCCAGCTGGTCGAGCGCCTCCCAGGGCGGCTGGCCGTTGATCTCCGCGACGGCCACAGCGTCGCGGAGCCGACGGAACGGTTCGCTGGTACCGATGGTCACCGCCTGGGTGATGGCCTGGGTGATCCCCGCACCGCCGAGGCGCTGGACCACGACCAGCTCCAGCAGGGCTGCCACAGCCCGGTCCAGGTCGTCACGGGCCCTGCCCGCCTTCGCGGTGACGTCCAGGTCAGGAGCGACCCACCCGACCACGGCGAGCACGACCCCGACCAGGAGCAGGACCCAGACCGGTACTGCCAGCGGCAGCGGCAGCACCACAGTCACCGCCGCTACCACCAGGGGCACGGCGAGGCCGACCATGGCGCCGAGGACTTTTTCGCCCAGGTGGGTGTGGGGCGCGACCTGGGCCAGGTCGAGATCGGCCCGGGTGGGGCTGGTCGGCAGTGCCGGTACGGCGGTGCGGGCCGTGACGTAGGCACCGACCCGGGCGGTGAACGAGGTGACGTCGGCGACCTCGACCGGCGGTCGCCGGTCGGTGCCCGCCATGCGCGCCAGGGCCGCGCCCAGTGCCGGACGGCCGGGCACGAGACCCTTGAGAACCAGCAGCAGCCCGGCGCCAGCGACAGCGCCGACGATCAGAGCAGCGAGGACGACAGGGCTGGTCATGGTGCGCTCCCCTCGACGGACGCGGGGAGGCTGGTCGCAGCAACAGGCAGGAGCACCGTCAGGGCCTCTCTGGTTGCGGCCGGACGGTTACCCTGCCGTCGTCTGGGTCTGCGGCACACAGCTGGTCAGACGGGTCGTCGCCGTTCAACCATTCACCTTGCATCTGGCGCCAGTCGATCACCGGGATGGGTACGGACGGCGGGGCGTCCATGCTTGGTGCGGTGTCCTCCGTGCCGTTCAGAGAGCCTCTGAACAGTCCGAAGGCTGCCCTGGCCGCCCGTTCAACGGTCTCGGCCTGCCCGACCGGGGTCCAGGGGTGGAAGTCGAAAGAGTCGATCCCGCCTTGGTCGCTCGACGCGTACGCCTGCGCTGCTGCTGTCAACGCTGCCTGGGTGTCAGAGTCGACCCGGTCCATCACCGCCATCGCGGCCTTGAAGTTCTCCGCACCCGCCAGCACTTCGCCGGACAGCTCCGTCAAGGTCATCCTCAGCAGGTCCGTTAGGGAGACCAGCGGGCCGGTGGGACCGTTCCCGCAGATCCCGACCCGGCCGTCACGGGCCAGGATGCCCGACCCGTATGCCGTGCACACCATCGGCACCAGCTCCCCCAGGCAGCCCGACAGCAAAGACGCGACGTTGCCGAGCTCGACGCCGACCGAGTCCAGACGTCGGCCGATATTGTCCGCTTTCTCCCGGTCGTGACGGATCACACCGTCCACCGTCTCGATCACTCCCGGAACCAGGTCGAAGATGCCCCGCTGGGCCTCGACCGCCTGGATGTTCGTCGTGATGGCAGCGCAGGTCTTGCGCTCAAATGTCTTGATCATCTCGTTCACCCCGAAATGGTGGAAAGACCAATTCAACAACTTGTCCAGTAGGTCCAGCGCACCTGCGTGGCTTTCGATCTCCACCTCCCGCTGTAACTTGTCGTTGGTCACGCCATCGATGGCGGTGAGTATCAGCCCGGCCCCGGTGGCAGCCATGCCGATCGGTCCTCCGACCACGCTGACCACACTGAGAGAGACGCCGACATTCTGTAGGCTGACTGCACCGCTACTGCGTTGATTCCCGACGATCGCGTCGCAGACACTGGTGATACTTACGACGATCGCCGAGACGTTGGACCGGACCGCCGCCCAGAGTTCCCGCTGCGCGTCGATGTAGTGCTCAAGGCCTGTCGCGAGCTTTCCGCAGTCGATGACCGCCTGATTCAGGTTCCTGACGTAGTCCTTGAAGGTCTCCGCCGCACCGTCCGACAGCGCTGGCCCGTAGTGAGGGCCTTCTTCGACGTGGCCGATCAGCTCGTCCCAGATGCGCGTCATGTTCGGGACCATGGTGCCTTCACCGGTCAGCTGCTCGTTCGTCCCCCGGCACAGCTGCTCGACGACTGTGGCGTACCCGGTCGCGGCCTGGCCGATCTCCGCCGGCTCCGGTAAGTCGTACCAACGGTCGACAGCAGCCTCGACACGACCTGCGATCTCCTGGAACTTCGCGACGTAGCTGTAAGTCCGGGCCGGGCCCTGGCCAGGTCTGTACGCATCGTCCAGGCTTTCGTAAACTGCTCCCCCGCCGCTCCCCCACTCGTCCGGCCGTACGCACACCCTCGCCTGATCGCGGAATACCGGCAGATACCTCTCGGTCCAGTCGATCTGCTCGAGGTAGAAGTCATCGCCGTGATTCTTCCACCCTTCTTCCTTCATGTACACGTCGATGACCGACCTCTTCAACTGCCCAACCAGCGTCTCTAACCCTGTGTTCCTCGACAACCCTTCCACCCCTCAATACTCGACATCAGAGCCCCCATCTACCGAGACGACTGCGCCTCGAACCGCACCCAGTCACCGGTTCTCTTCGTAGTCGCCGAGCCGTCATCCCGATTCCTTCCGCTCCACGCAAGACGAGGCGCTGTCTTGGCCTATGGGCGACCACCTCTGGTCACCATAGTCGTCTGAACCGTCTACAAAATAGTCCAGCACCAGCCACCTACCGGGCTTGCCAGGCACCATCTGGCCCCAGTCGTCTTCCTCGGGCGAATACACCATAATTACCGATACCGAGTACCGTCCGGGAGGGATGCCGTCGCCCTGGCTGCCGGGCGCGACCACCTGCAGCCCGGAACTGTCGATGCACGCTCCAAGGTAGACCGTTCCCAGTCCCATGGCACGGTTTTCGACGTATCCGTTCTGCTTCAGTCGCACACTCTCGACGACCCGCTCACCGACTTGACTGTAACCCGCTCTCTCTGCGCGAGGACCGTAGTCTTCGAGCCGTTTTCGCACATCACCCCTGGTCAGCGGCACGAGACTGTCTTCCCAGTCGCGGAATCCATCTTGGGCGACCTCGTCGCTCACCCTGATGTAGGTCGTGAACGCCGACATGGCATCGGCAGTGTTTCGGGCCTGCGACTCCGGGATGAAATCAGTACCCGTATACGTCGGGGCCGGACCTAGATCATCACCGACGAACTCCTCGTTGTCGTCGAGCACCAGAGGCAGCACCGCAACACACAGGACCGCGAGACCGCCCGCGAGGAGAAGACCGCCGACGACCGGGCGCGGGACATTCTTCAGACGACCGCGCCACCGACCCAGTCCCGCGCGTCTGGTTCTCTTTCCTTTGGAAGCCTCTCCGCGCGGACCAGGGTCTGGAGTGTCGTTCCCTTCGACGGTAGACGGAGGGACTCTACTCACGCACCGGTCCGCTCGTTTTCGGTAAGCCCTCATCTTGCTCCCTCCCGCTCGACGCAAGACGAGGCGCGGTCCTGGATCCGACGCGACCGACTATCGTCGGCGGCATTGTCACCGGAACCGTCGACAGAATAACTGTCTACAACCCACCTTCCGGGCTTGCCTGGTACTAGCTGGTTCCAGTCGTCTTTCTCTGGCCAGTGCACTACCTCCACCGATACGGAGTACCGGCCGGGCGGGATGCCGTCGTCTTGGCTTCCGGGTGCAACGAGCCGCAGCCCGGAACTATCGACGCACGCACCGAGGTAAAGGATGGCCATTCCGTTTCCGTCTGTGCTCACAACATACCCGTTCTCCTTCAGTCGCATGCTCTCGACGACCCGTTCACCGACCTGGCGATAGCCCTCCGCCTCCGCCCGGGGGCTGTAGTCTTCGTGCCACACCTCCACATCGCCGCCGGTCAGGGGCATGAGTTTCTTCTCCCAGTCGCGGAAGCCGTCTTGGGCGACCTCGTCGCTCACCCTGATGTAGGTCGTGAATGCCGCCATCGCATCGGCGACGTTCCGCGCCTGCGACTCGGGAATGTAATCAGTACCCGTGTACGTCGGCGCAGGACCCTGCTCGACCAGACCCTTGTCGTCGTCGTCGAGCACCAGAGGCAGCACCGCAACACACAGGACCGCAAGACCGCCCGCGAGGAGTAGACCG
This sequence comes from Cellulomonas sp., assembly GCA_031556715.1. Classification (GTDB taxonomy): domain Bacteria; phylum Actinomycetota; class Actinomycetes; order Actinomycetales; family Cellulomonadaceae; genus Cellulomonas. Next base: position 14,174 of record JAVBSR010000109.1, on the reverse strand, counting down.
CCGATGACCGGGCGCGGGACTTCCTTCAGACGGCCGCGCCACCCGCCCAGCCCAGTGCGTCTGGTTCCGTCTTCGTCGGTGTCGTCGCGCGGTCCAGGGACCGGAGTGTCTGTGCTGGTCATCGGGCATTCCCTTCGACAGTTGACGGCGGCATGATCCGGGGGTCTGGTCGGCCCTGCGCGACCTTGCGCATCCAGACCAGGCACCCGGCGTAGGCGGCAGCGAGCACGGCGAGGGCAACCTGGCCCACGGCGGTGCTGTAGAACGCGGTGAAGGCGGGCTGGGTGACCAGAGCGACCAGCAGCACCAGGGAGATCACGGTGACCCACCGCACAGTGGTGGCCGGTCCGGTGCGGTCGGCGGCGACCTGCCGACGGTCGGCGGCTTCCTCGGCAATGGTGTCGGCGATCCGTTCCAGGGCTGGAGTGACACTTCCGCCGCGCCTCTGAGCTTCGGCTATCAGGCAGGCGGCGACCAGGTCGACGGTCGGATCGTCCATGTCGTGGGCCCAGACACGCAGGGCGGCGGACAGGTCCTGAGAGGCGTCCAGACGGGCGGCCATCCTCGTCAGGGCGGGCCGCAGCGTCGCGGGTGCCCCCGCGGCCGAGCTGCGCAGGGCCTGCCGCAGCCCGGCGGCGCCGCCGACAAGAGTCCCCGCCAGGCCGCGGACCCAGGACTCCAGGTCGGTCAGTCGCTCGACCTCCTCGCTGCCTGGCTTGCGCAGGAGGGTCGGCAGCCCGGCAGCCGCGGCAGGCACCGCGACGGCCAGCACCGGCCACCCGGTCCATGCAGCGGCGACCAGCCCCACGGCGGCTGCAGCGATGACAGCACGGTGACGGCCCCACGCGACCCTTCCCGACAAGCGACGCCGAGCCCGGTCAGGTCTGGTGGTGGTGGCACCGATGACGGCCAGCAGCAGGCCGAATCCTCCTGCCGCGGCGGCCAGCCCGGCCGCTGCCGGGTTCACCGGGCCCTCCAGGTCCCGGTGCCGGACATCAGGTGCGGGTCGAACCCGACCAGGTCCGGCAGGAACGAAGGAGCCACGTGAGGTATCGCGCGTCCGTTGTGCCCGGGTATGAACACGTCGGTGATGGCTACCGGCTGACCACCTTCCCCGCGGGTAGGCTCGATGATCTCCCGCACATACCGGGTCCTCGACCCGTCCGGGCCTTCTTCCATACCGAGGTAGACGATCAGGTCGACGGTCGAGGCGATCTGACGGTAGGCATAGTTCTCACCCACCGACGCGTCGCGCACAGCCAGGCCGACAAGCCGCTCTACGACGTCACGGGCCCTGTCGGCGTGCACCGTGGACATGGAACCATTGCCCATCTGCATTGATTCGAACATTGCCAGCAGCTCGTGCGGATCGCGAACTTCGCCGACGATGATCCGGCCGATGTTGTGCCGCAGCGCCCGACGCAACAGCTCGGGAGTGAGGATCTGCCCGGTCGTGCGTCCGGCCGCGTCGGTCTCTCCCGCCCCGGCGAACGCCTGCAAGGCGGTCACCCGGTGGTGCCGTGCGCGATCTTCGTGCAGGTAGAGCTCGTAGACATCCTCGACGGTACACACCGACTCGGTCGCCGGGATAGCGCTGGCCAGGCCTCGCAGAAATGTCGTCTTTCCCGATCCCTGGCCCTGCCCGGAAACGATGATCGACTTGCGGGCTCTGACAGCCGCGGTCAAGAATGATTCGATGACGGTGTCGATCTCGTCCTGGGCGCGTAGCATCGCCAGGTCGACGTGCTTCAGGTGCTGCAGACGGATCGTCACCCGCGGGACCGCCGTCGGGGCGAACCCTACCGCGGCAAGCCGCAACCGCCCTGGCAACGTCATCTCCAGGAAGGGGCGGGCGGGGGTGAACGCCTGCTCGCGGTTGGGATCGCGCGAACCCAGGAGCTGGAGGAACTCGACCATCTCCTCGTCGGAGGCAAAAAGGTCGCTGAACCAGCGCTTGGTACCGTCCGCGAAGATCATCAGCACCAAGTTGTGCCCGTAGATCTCGATGTCGGTGACCCCGACCCGTTCTCCCGACGGGCGTTGCAGCACCATGTCGACCAAGGACTGAAAAGGTCCCAGCCGGAATATGGCGTCGAAGACCGCTTGCCTGACGTATGCCTCTGCCGTCGCGGTCAGCGGCTGGGAGCCCTTGGCCCTCAACCCGTCGTTGTGGTCCCTGACCACGGCCTCGATCAGCGCCCGCCCTGCCTCCTGCCGTGACGGCTCGTCCAGGCCCTGACCGGTGCGGTCAGACTGCATCCTCGTGGCGACCTCGGCCCGCACCGCCCTCACCGTCGGGTCCAGGTCGGCCCTGACCATCGTCGGCGCCGGCTCGGCCGGCGCCATGGTCGGCAGCGCGGCCGGTCCCGCAGCGCCCTGAGGTCGCCGTGCGAGGAACGGCACGCTACCCAGGGCCGGCCCGTGGGTGCCGACAGGCCCGGCCGTGGGATACCCGGTGGTCACAGGCGCGTCCTCTCCAGGCCGAGCTGGGCCCGACGGGCGTCGACAGCACCAGCCAGGTGGTCGGCGACGGTGCGCGCGGTGCGCATCAGCGCGGAGGAGGCGAACCTTGCCGAGGGTGGCACGCCGTCGGACAGGGCCCGGGCCGACTCAGGGTCCCAGGCCAGGGACCCAGCGTGGGCGAGCCCTGCCTGGCTGGCGATGTCCACGGCGCTGTAGGGTCGCCGCTCTCCCACGACCAGGACCCGCCAGGCTGTGGTGCTCCGCTGGTCGGGTGCCGCTCGCGCCTCGGCCAGGCCGACCGCGCTGGCGACACCGGGCAGAGCCGACCTGGTGACCAGGCACACCAGGTCCGCCGCGGCCAGCAGCGGATCACGGAGGTCGCCGCTGGCCACCACGCGTCCCACATCGACGATCACGTCGATCCCAGCAGCCTCTAGCGAGGACAGCACCGTCGCCAGCGGCCGCCACAAGTCACGCAGAGCGGGGGCCTCCGTCGGGCCGACCACGCCAGGGACCAGCCCGGGACGTGCGCCAGCCGGGCGACCTGACCCTCCGACCACGGGGATGGCCACCGTGTTGGGCCACAGCTGCTCGGCCAGGTCGCCGTGAGCGACTGCGGCAGCAAGGGCCAGCAGTCCCCCTGGTTGCTGGACAGCCCCGGCGAAAAGGCCGGGCATCACGCTGGGCCCCGCAGTGTCGGCCTCGACCATGACCACAGAGCGGCGGTTCCAGACCAGCGACAGAGCCAGGCAGGCGGTCGTGCAACCAGGTGAGCTCTTGGCTGAGACGAGCGCGATGACAGCCACAGCTCAGCCCCCCGTTCCCGGCGCCTCAGCAGGCCCGTCGCCCGGGACGGATGTCGTCTTCGTCTCAGGGTCGACCAGGACGACCGTCGCCCTGCCCGCGGCAGCCAGCTGAGCCAGGAGCCCGGCCTGGGCCACGTCGACCTCCGCGTCGACGGTGACTGCCTCGCCGACGACGGTGACCGACGCCACGTCCGCCAAGATCTGGCGGGCGTTGCCCTTGGCGTCGCCGCTGGCGACCGGGGACTCCACGAAGACCACCTTGTCTCCGGCATGCAACGACGTCGCTGGGCGGTGGGCTACATCGATCGTGACCCCGATCAGGGCCTTCCCCTCGCCGACTGCCAGGGCGTCTGCGTAAGAACCGGTGGTGACGAGGGAGCCAGCCAAAAGGTCGACGGTCGCGATCTTGCCGACCACGTGGTCGGCCTGGTCGGCTGGGACGGTGCGCAGCACGCCGGCACCTGGCACGGCCACCGAGGTCAGGTCACCCGCCGATATCGTCGCACCTCGCGGGACACTCCTGGTGACGGCCAGCACCTGGCTCGTCGTGGACTGTGAGGTCACGAGCCAGGTGGTGAAGAGGGCCGAGACCACGACGAGCACCACCCCAGCCAGGATCATCCCCACTCGGCGTCGGGGCTTGAGAGGCGCGGGGGTCGCGATCGGTGCTGGTGCGATCGACACCGGTCCCGGCGCGCCCCCGGGCGCACCGACCAGTCCTGGCATGGTTGCGGACTTGCGCATCTGACTCCCTGCTTGTTCCCCGTACGAGCAGCCTGTCAATCAGTCGCCTGTCGACCCGGACAGATCTGACATTTCCGGCGACCCTCGGCCAGTCAGGACGGTACCAGAAGTCCACTCAGGCTGTACGTCGTTCAGGCGACACCTCTGGCCCTGTACCCCACAGGCCGGCGGCGGGCACCGACATCAGCCAGGTTCACGACCAACCTCTCGAGTCCGTCGTCCCAGGTCAGATGCGTGCGCGGGCGGCAGGCGCCGCCGGCCTTGCCCGTCCAGGCCCATCTCTCCTGCCGCGAGCCGTGCGCTGACGAGGAGACGACAGATCATGTCATTGCTGGGCCAAGGCATCACTCATGTACAGCGAGACCTCGACAATTCGTCACCAGCAAGCGACCAAAACGCAACATCTGGCTGTGCTCCCGCTCGCCAGAACGGCCCGATTCTTCTCCACACCCAGTCATCCAGATCGTCGCAGCCCGAGAGACCGACACCATGACCGTCGCGCCGCCGACCCACATCCACGGCGTGCGAGAGCCGAACGACGCCCCGTGCGCGAGGCCACGGTCACGTTCACCGTCGAGGGACTGTCGGAGGCGGCGACGTCAGGCTGTCCGCACCCGGCCGCCGGGCACGACCCCGGCAGCTCAGCGGACGCGGGCGCCGCGCAGCACCACCGCCGCCGGGTCGGCCAGGGCCCGGATGTCGGTGCGGGGGTCGGTGTCGTAGACGACCAGGTCGGCGCTGGCGCCCTCGGTCAGGCCCTCCAGGCCCAGCCAGGCGCGGGTGCGCCACGAGGCCGCGGCGACCACGTCGGCGGCGGGCAGGCCCGCGGCGACCATCTCGGCCGCCTCGTCGGGCAGGCGGCCGTGGGCGATACCGCCGCCGGCGTCGGTGCCCACGAGGATCGGCACCCCGGCGTCGTACAGGTCGCGGGCCTGGTCACGCCGCCGGGCGTGCATGGCGCGCATCCGGGCGGCGAAGACCGGGAAGCGGTGCGCGGCGTCGGCGATCTGGTCGAACGTGCCGATCTGCAGCAGGGTCACGGCCACCGGGATGCCTGCCGCCGCGATCCGGGCGATCTGGTCGGCGTCGGCGCCGGTGGCGTGCTCCAGGCAGTCGACCCCGGCGTCGAGCAGGTCGTCCAGGGTCTCGGTGGCGAAGGTGTGAGTCGTGACCCGCGCGCCCTGGGCGTGCGCCGCGTCGATGGCCTCACGCAGCTGGGTCCCGGTCCACAGCGGGCGCAGGTCGCCGTCGTCGCCCAGGCTGCGGTCGATCCAGTCGCCCACCAGCTTGACCCAGCCGTCACCCCGCGCAGCCTCCTCGGAGACGGCGGTCGGCAGCTGGTCCGGGTCGTCCAGCTCGCGAGCGTAGTGCGGGATGTACCGCTTGTGCCGGGCCAGGTGGTTCCCGGCTCGCACCAGGCGCGGCAGGTCGGCCTCGTCGGCCACCCAGGAGGTGTCCTGCGGCGACCCGGCGTCGCGGATGGCCAGGACGCCGGAGTCCCGGTCGGCCAGGGCCTGGGCTCGAGCCGTCTGGCGGTCGGTCGCACCGCTGCGGTCCAGGCCGATGTGGCAGTGCACGTCCACCAGACCGGGCAGCACGACGCCGTGCAGCGTCTGGTCGGCGGGGCGGTCAGGACGTTCGAAGGTCAGCCGGTCGCCCACGACCCAGGCCTCGCCGGTCTCGTGCTCGTCGTCCGTGACGATCCGACCAGTCAGTGCGATGACGTCCACCATGAAGACCCCTCCCCAGCAGTCGATGCGATCCTCGCACCATAGTGGGCCGGACGGGTCCTAGGCCAGAAGTCCTACAAAGTCCTTCTCGTCGACGGTCGAGCGACGCTCACTTGAGGTACTTCTCGAACCCGTCGGGCAGCGAGAACGGCTGCTCCGGGTCGGGCTGACCGCCCAGACCGAAGGCCGAGCCCGGGGCGCCGGGCGTGCCACCGCCACCCTCGGCGCGGGTACGGGCCGCACGTTCCTGCTCGGCCCGCTTGGCCGGGTTGCCGGAGCGGCCCTTGGCCCGCTTGGGCGGGGGCGCCGTACGACCCTTGGCCTTCTTGCCCGTCCCGGGCATCCGGCCCATCCCCGGCATCCCCGGCATGCCGCCACCGCGGGCCATCTGGCGCATCATCGTCTGCGCGGCGTCGAAACGGGTCATGAGGTCGTTGATGTCGGCCACGCGGGTACCGGACCCGGCGGCGATCCGGGAACGGCGCGACCCGTTGAGGATCTTCGGGTTGGCCCGTTCAGCCGGGGTCATCGAACGGATGATGGCCTCGACCCGGTCCACCTCCCGCTCGTCGAAGCTGTCCAGCGCCTCGCGCATCTGACCCATCCCGGGCAGCATGCCCAGCATCTTCTTCAGCGGCCCGGCGGAGCGCAGCTGCTGCAGCTGGACGAGGAAGTCCGACAGGGTGAAGTCCTCGCCCTTGATCAGCTTGTCGGCGAACTTCTCGGCCTGCTCGGCGTCGAAGGCCTTCTCGGCCTGCTCGATGAGGGTGAGCACGTCACCCATGTCGAGGATGCGGGAGGCCATCCGGTCGGGGTGGAACACCTCCAGGTCGGCCAGCTTCTCACCGGTCGAGGCGAACAGCACCGGCGCCCCGGTGACCTGCGTGACCGACAGCGCCGCCCCGCCGCGCGCGTCACCGTCGAGCTTGGACAGCACCACACCGGTGAACCCGACACCGTCGGCGAAGGCCCGGGCCGTCGTCACAGCGTCCTGACCGATCATGGCGTCCACGACGAACAGGACCTCGTCGGGCCGGGTGGCGTCACGGATCGCCGCAGCCTGAGCCATCATCTCGGCATCGACACCGAGACGACCCGCCGTGTCGACCACGACCACGTCGTGCTGCTTGGCCCGGGCCTGCTCGACCCCGGCCTGGGCCACCGCGACCGGGTCGGCCCCGGTCGGCATCACGTCGCCGGACCCCTGGTTGCCCGGGTGGGGGGCGAACACCGGCACCCCGGCCTGCTCCCCCACCACCTGCAGCTGCGTCACCGCGTTGGGGCGCTGGAGGTCAGCCGCGACGAGCATCGGGGTGTGGCCCTGGTCGCGCAGCCACAGCGCCAGCTTGCCCGCCAGGGTCGTCTTGCCTGCACCCTGCAGACCGGCCAGGAGGATGACCGTCGGCGGGTTCTTCGCGAACCGCAGCTCGCGCGTGGCGCCACCGAGCACGCTGACCAGCTCGTCGTGGACGATCTTCACGACCTGCTGGGCCGGGTTCAGCGCCTGCGACACCTCGGCGGAGAGCGCCCGTTCACGGATCGCCCCGGTGAACGAGCGGACCACCGGCACCGCGACGTCGGCGTCGAGCAGCGCCCGCCGGATCTCGCGCACCGTCGCGTCGACATCGGCCTCCGAGAGGCGACCCTTGGTCCGCAGGTTGCGGAACGTGGCGGTGAGCCTGTCGGACAAGGTGGCGAACACCGCACGGACCTCCCAGACGTGAGCTTGTGGGTCCCACAGTATCCGCCCTGGGCGGTCGGGTCCTCACTCGCGGGTCCGACGGCGGATCCCGGTGCGCTGATCGGTCGATGCGGCCGCGCTGACCGTGGGGCCACGCACCCCGGCCACCTCCAAGGCTGATCTCACCTCGTCCAGCCGGTGCGGCTGGATCACTGCGCTGACGAGCCTGCTCATCACATCACCTCTCTCACGACACGGCCGCCGACCGTCTCGTACGCCGTCTCGCCGTGCTCGGCCCAGTCGATACCGTCGACCTCGGCTTCTTCCGGGACGCGCCAGCCGAGGGTCGACCTCAGCCCCATCCCGACGACCGCTGTGACCACGGCGCACCACACCAGTGCGAAGCCGGCGATGAGAAGCTGGACGACGAGCTGTTTCCAGCCCACCCCCGGGTTGAACAGCAGACCGGTCTCGGCGGCGAGGAACCCGACACCGACGGTGCCGACCAGTCCGCCGACCAGGTGCACGCCGACCACGTCCAGCGAGTCGTCGTACCCCAGGCGGTACTTCAGCCCCACCGCCAGGGCGCAGGCGATGCCGGCGACCGCGCCCAGCACGATCGAGGTGACGGGGCGCAGCGCCCCGGCCGCCGGGGTGATGGCCACCAGACCGGCGACCACACCCGAGGCGGCACCCAGCGACGTGGCGTGCCCGTCACGGATCCTCTCCGTGGCCAGCCAGGCCAGCATCGCCGCGCTCGTGGCCGCGGTGGTGTTCACCCAGGCCAGGCCCGCCACGCCGTCGGCCGTCAACGCCGAACCGGCGTTGAAGCCGAACCACCCGAACCACAGCAGGGCCGCACCGAGCATGACGAACGGCAGGCTGTGCGGAGCCGTCGGTTGTCGTCGCCAGCCCCGGCGCACCCCGACGATCAGAGCCAGGACCAGACCTGCCGTGCCGGCGTTGATGTGCACCACCGTGCCGCCGGCGAAGTCGATCGGCGCGACCGTCGCGGCGCCGTCGGTCACCCCGAACAGCCGCGCGGCCAGGCCGTCGCCCGAGCCGGACAGCAGCCCTCCGCCCCACACCATGTGCGCCAGGGGGAAGTAGCTGAAGGTGATCCACAGGACGACGAAGGTCGTCCAGGTGGCGAACCTCACACGGTCCGCGATCGCGCCGCTGATCAGGGCGGCGGTGATGATCGCGAACGTCATCTGGAACGCCACCCCGACGATCTGAGGCACCCCGTGGCTGTCGAGGACGTAGGCGCCGTCGCTCCAGATCGTGCCCTCCAGGCCGAACTGGTCGAACGGGTTGCCGAACAGCCCGCCCACGTCGGGGCCGTAGGACATCGACCAGCCCCACAGCACGTACACCACCCCGACGGCGCCCATGGCGACGAACGACATCATGATGATGTTCAGCACCGACCGGCTGCGGACCATGCCGCCGTAGAAGAACGCCAGCCCCGGCGTCATGAGGAGAACCAACGACGCGGACGTCAGCATCCAGGCGGTCGCTCCGGTGTCGAGCATGCGGATCACCTCCCACGCCGACCGGGGTGGTCGGCACCGCACCAGCGTCGCAAAGAGATGTGAGCGCAGGAGAACGTGGAGGTTACGCCAGCGTAACGAGAACCAGGCCCGGGTAAACCTTGTGTTTCGCGGGCTCGTCAGGCGTCGAGCAGCCCGTCGATGAAGGCATCAGCGTCGAACGGTGCCAGGTCGTCGGGACCTTCGCCGAGACCGACCAGCTTGACGGGCACGCCCAGCTCGCGCTGCACCGCGATGACGATCCCGCCCTTCGCGGTGCCGTCCAGCTTGGTCAGCACGATGCCGGTCACACCGGCGACCTGGGCGAACACCCGGGCCTGGGTGAGGCCGTTCTGGCCGGTCGTGGCGTCGAGCACCAGCAGCACCTCGTCCAGCGGGGCCTCGCGGGAGGCGACCTTGACGATCTTGCCCAGCTCGTCCATGAGCCCGGCCTTGTTCTGCAGCCGCCCGGCCGTGTCCAGCAGCACCACGTCGGCGCCGGTCTCCTTGCCGGTGCGCACGGCGTCGAACGCCACCGACGCCGGGTCGGCTCCGTCGCGGTCGGCGCGCACGGTGGTCACCCCGACCCGCGAGCCCCAGGTCTGCAGCTGGTCGGCGGCCGCGGCCCGGAAGGTGTCGGCAGCGCCGAGCACCACGGTCGACCCGTCCGCGACCAGCAGGCGGGCCAGCTTGCCGATGGTCGTGGTCTTGCCGGTGCCGTTGACCCCGACCACCAGCACGACGGCCGGACGCTGGGCCCCGTCGTCGCCGTCCGGTCGGGTCGGGGTCGTGGCCAGTGACCGGTCCAGGGTCGGGTCCACCAGCGCGACCAGCTGGTCGCGCAGCGCGGCGCGGGTCGCCGCCACGTCGGACAGGCCGTCGGCCCGCGCCTGGGTGCGCAGGGCGTCGATGAGCTCGCCGGTCGGCCCGGCACCCACGTCGGCGAGCAGCAGGGTCTCCTCCAGCTCGTCCCAGTCGTCCTCGGTGAGGTGGTCGCGGGACAGCACCGCGAGCAGGCGGGCCCCCAGCGGCGACCCGGACTTCGCCAGGCGTTGACGCAGCCGTACCAGCCGTCCCGCGGAAGGCTCCGGCTGCTCCAGGGCCGGCGCCTCAGGCTCGGCGACCAGCGGCTCCGGCTCGGTGACCGGTGGCGCCTGCGGCTCGGCGAGCGGCGTCTCGACGACCGCGGTCTCGTCGACCTCCTCGCCTGCGGTCGTGGGCGGGGCTGTCGGCGGGGGCGGGCTCGACCGGCGCGACCGGCCCAGCACCAGCGCGGCGATCCCACCGACCACCAGGACAGCGACGACGACAAGCACCCAGGTGAGAATCTCAGAGGTCACCCGCACAGTGTGACGGGCGACACCACGTCGGGGCCAGCTCGGCGCGCGAGGCGGACCAGGTCAGACCCGTCTCAGCCGTGCGGCTCCGCCCCGCCCGGCCGGGCCGGTCCCGCCAGGGTCCGATCTCCGGCAGGGTCCGATCCGGCAGCCCGCGTCGGGCTGGTCCGTCCGTCTCAGGTCGTCCAGACGGGTTCGCGTCCGGACGCCTCGGTGCCGTCCTGCGGGTCCGACGCGGCGTCGAGATCGTCGGACGGCGCGAGCTCTGGCTCCCCGAGCGCGAACCGGGCGAGGGTCAGCTCTGCCAGCGCCAGCTCGGCGCGCACGATCTCCAGCTCGGAGTACGACAGGTCGGACAGCAGGTCGTCGGACGCCGGCTCGTCCGGCACCTGGTCGGGCTCGGACGCCGCGGGTTCCCGTGCCACCAGTGCTGCGGCCAGCCCGGCGGCACGAGCCGCCTGCTCCACCGCCTTCTGCCGCACCTGGTCGAACGCCGCGAAGGGGGTGACCTCGTCCGGCTCGGCCACCTGGAGCATCTCTGCCAGGGAGACCTCGACCGCGCCGGCACGGTGACGTCTGCGTAACCCGTTGCGGAACGCCCGCCACCTGGGCTCCTGGGGCCGGGCCACCCTCTCCGAGCTGAAGGAGGCCAGGAGGAACACGCTGACCACCACGAGCAAGACGACAGAAGCCACGATGACCAGGAGCACGCACCGATTCTCACCGACGGTCCGGGAGCGTGCCTCTCGAAGAGCGACATAACAGGTCAGCCAGTCACCCGACTAGACCGTCGTCGTCACACGGATGCCGACTCACGCAGCCGCTGGGAGATGACCTGACTGACTCCGTCGCCACGCATGGTCACCCCGTAGAGCGCGTCAGCGATCTCCATGGTGCGTTTCTGGTGGGTGACGACGATGAGCTGGGAGTCCGACTGCAGCTCGCGCAGCACCGTGAGCAACCGGCCCAGGTTGGTGTCGTCCAGGGCGGCCTCGACCTCGTCCAGGACGTAGAACGGGCTGGGCCGGGCCTTGAAGATGGCGACGAGCATCGCCACCGCAGCCAACGACCGTTCGCCACCGGACAGCAGGGACAGACGCTTGACCTTCTTGCCCGCAGGCCGCGCCTCGACCTCCACCCCGGTGGTGAGCATGTCGTCGGGGTCGGTGGCGACCAGGCGGCCCTCGCCGCCGGGGAACAGCCGGGGGAAGATCTGCCCGAACGCGGCCTGGGTGTCGGCGAAGGCGTCGGCGAACACCTGCTGCACCCGGTCGTCGATGTCCGCGACGATCTGGAGCAGGTCGGCCTTGGACTGCTTCAGGTCGGCCAGCTGGTCGACGAGGAACTTGTGCCGCTCCTCCAGGGCGGCGAACTCCTCCAGGGCCAGCGGGTTGACCTTGCCCAGCTGGTTGAGGGCACGTTCCGCAGCCCGCAGCCGCTTCTCCTGCTCGGCACGGACGTAGGGCCGCGCCGACAGGCCGGGCTCGTCGGCCCCGGGCGGGACCAGCACCGGGACCATCTGGTCCGGACCGAACTCGTCCAGCAGCACCTGCGGGTCCATGCCGAGCTCGGCGGTGCTCCGCTCGTGCAGCTGTTCACGACGGGCGACCTGCGCGGCGCGGGCCACCTCGTCGCGGTGGGCGACGTCGGTCAGCTCGGCCAGCTCGCGGGCCTGGGCGTCGGCGGCCGACCGGGCGGCGGCGAGCTCGGCGTCCCTGGCGGTGCGGGCCGCCTCGGTCGCCGCCCGTTCGTCACCGGCTGCCGTCAGGGCCCGTTCGGTCAGGGTGAGGGCGTAGGAGGCACCGTCGTGGACCGCACGGGCCACACGGGCGTCCTCGGCGCGCTGCCGTTCCCGGACCGCCGCCCGTTCCCGGGCCTGGAGCTCGGCGGCAGCGGCCCGTTCCAGCGACTGCGCCCGCCCGGCCATCGCACGGGCGCGTTCTTCGGCGGTGCGCAGGGTCAGCCGGGCCTCGGTCTCGCGGACACGTCCGGCGGAGGCTGCGGCGGCGGTGGCCTCTCGCTGCCCGGTGGACTCGGCGACGGCGTTCTCGTGCTGCTCCGGTTCGGTCTGGGCAGCGGCCAGCCGTTCGGTCAGACCCGCCAGCACGGCGGCGTCCTCGGCCTCGGCCGCGGTCGCCCGGTCCAGCGAGGCCTGCACACGCTCGGCCTCGGCGGCGGCGGCCCGGCTGACCGACCCGAGGTGGCCCAGCTGTTCGGCCACCGCGGCCAGGGCGGCGTCGGACTCGTGGAGGCGGGCCAGCGTCTCGTCGTGGCGGGCCGTGGCCTGAAGCTCGTCGTCCCGAGCCTTGACCAGAGCGAACGTGGTCTGCTCGGCCTGCGCGCCAGCGGTGTCGGCGGCGGCACGGGCCTCGTCCAGAGCCGCCTGCAGGTGCAGCGCGCTGGGCGCCGACGCGGATCCGCCCGAGGCCCGGTGCGCGGCCAGCACGTCACCGCCGCGGGTCGCGACGACCAGGTCCGGCCGGTCGGCCAGCAACGCCCGGGCCGTCGCCAGGTCGTCGACGACCACCACCCCGGCGAGCAGGGCCCGCACCGCGTCGGTCAGCCGGGCCGGGGTGCGCACCAGGTCGACCGCCCACGACGCGCCGTCGGGCAGCCGGCGGGCCGGGCCCGGGTCTGCCGGGCTGGCGATGACCAGACCGGCCCGTCCGCCGTCGGTCTCGCGCAGGTAGCGGATGGCGTCGACGGCCGCGTCCACCGACTCCACGACGACGGCATCAGCCATGGCACCCAGCGCGGCGACGATCGCCTCCTCGTCGTCGGGCGCGACGGCGAGCATCGCCGCCACCGACCCGAGCGCGCCCAACGGCCGTTCGGAGGCGAGCAGCGCCCCGGCCCCGTCCTTGCGGTCGAGCGACAGCGCCAGCGTCTCCGCCCGGGCGCGCTGCGCGTCACGTTCCTTCTCCGCCCGGGCCAGGGTGGCGGCCAGGTCGGCCACCTGCGCCTGGGCGGCGTCCAGCGCCGCGGCAGCCGCCTCGTGCGCGGCGTCCAGACCGACCTCTCCGGCTTCCGCCCCGGCCGCTTCGGCCTCCATCGCGGTGAACTGTGCGGTCGCGTCCCGTCCGCGGTGCTCGGCGGCTTCCAGCGCCTCGCGGAGCCGACCGATCTCGGCGGCGGTGGCCTCCACCGTCGACCGCCGGGCGGCCACCTGCCCGGCCAGCCGGGCCACGCCCTCGCGACGGTCCGCCGCCGCGCGCAGCAGCGCCGCCACCTCACGCTCGGCCGTCGCCGCGGCCTCTTCGAGCTCTTCGCGGGCGGTCACAGCGCTGGTGAGCGCCGCCTTGGCCAGCTCCACCTCGGCGAGGATCTCGGCCTCTGCGGCCCGGACCCGCGCCGCCTGGGCGGTCAGGTCGTCGGGGTCGGTCCCGCCGCGCGGCTCGGCCGCCTCGCCGAGCAGACGGGCCCGGTCTGCGGCCATCGAGACCGTGCCGCGCAGGCGTTCGCGCAGCGACGACAGCCGGTACCAGACCTCGGAGGCCTCCCGGGCCTGCGGGGCGGCCTGCGCGGCGGCCAGCTCCAGCGCGGCTGTCAGCTGCCGCGCCCGCCCGAGCGCCGCCTCGACCTCGTCGCGCCGGGCCCGCAGCGCCGTCTCGTCGGCCATCTCCTGGGCCATCTGCACGGTGAGCTGGGCCAGCTCGTCGGCCAGCAACCGGGCCTTGGCGTCACGCAGGTCCGCCTGCACGACGGCGGCCTTGCGCGCCATCTCCGCCTGGCGTCCCAGGGGTCCGAGCTGGCGCCGCAGCTCGGCGGTCAGGTCGCCGACCCGCACCATGTTGGCCTGCATGGCGTCGAGCTTGCGCAGCGCCTTCTCCTTGCGCCGCCGGTGCTTGAGCACCCCTGCGGCCTCTTCGATGAACCCGCGC